>DATDBS010000028.1:0-18542 GCA_036524735.1 Propionibacteriaceae bacterium | reverse complement strand
TGAACCCCGATCTAGAGGGAGCATACGGCGAGGTGCGACGTGTCGCCAGCGATCCCATGGGCAGGATCCGGGCCACTCTGCCCGCGATATGCGCGCTTTACCCAGGACATATCGCGGGCAGAGCGAGGACATCGCAGGTATACCTGCGAAACCTGCAGACCCGAGGGTGGTGGTGCTGGGCGGGGCCGACGGGCGGGCGGGGTGGCTGGCGGGGCGGGGTGGCTAGCGGGGGATGTCGGTGCGGTGGAAGTTCAGGTGCGAGCGACTGGCGGTGGGGCCGCGCTGGCCCTGGTAGCGGGAGCCGTACTCCGAGGAGCCGTACGGGTGCTCGGCCGGAGAGGTCAGTCGGAAGAAGCAGAACTGACCGATCTTCATGCCCGGCCAGAGCTTGATCGGCAGGGTGGCCACGTTGGACAGCTCGAGCGTGACGTGACCGGAGAAGCCGGGATCGATGAACCCGGCGGTGGCGTGGGTCAGCAGGCCCAGGCGTCCGAGCGAGGACTTGCCCTCCACCCGCGCGGCGATGTCGTCGGGCAGGGTGACGATCTCGTAGATGGAGCCGAGCGCGAACTCACCGGGGTGCAGGATGAACGGCTCACCGGGATCAGGCTCGACGGGCCGGGTCAGGTCGGCTTGCTCCTCGGCCGGGTCGATATGGGGATAGCGGTGGTTCTCGAAGACCCGGAAGTAACGATCCAGCCGGATGTCGATGCTCGAGGGCTGGACGAGGTCGGGCGAATAGGGGTCGAGACCGATCCGACCTGCTTCGACCTCCGCTTTGATATCGCGGTCGGAGAGCAACATGACGCGACCTTATCGCTGAAGCGCGCTCGGACCGATCAGACCGACGTCGTGCGGATCCGGAGCCAGTGATCGCCGATCGAGACGATCGACTCCTCCTCGACGTAGATGATCTCGCCCGGCTGACAGCGGGTCGAGACGCCCTCGGGGGTGGTGACGGTGGACCCGTTCGTGGACCCGCGGTCGACCACGAAGAGACCCGCGGCGTCGAGTCCGATGGCCAGATGGGACTTGGAGACCGTACGAGTCTCGTCGGCCAGCTTGATCAGCTGCGCATCCTCCTCACCCGGCTGCGGCTGCGGGTTACGGCCCAGCAGCACGAGTCCGTCGATGCTGATCTCGCGCCCGTCGTCCAGCTCGGCCAGCCATTGGGTCGGCGTCGGGGCAGGCGCGGAATCCTGGGCCGGAGGCGGGGTGGGCGGAGCGGCCGGCGGAGCTGACGGTTGCGAGTGAGGGCTGTGCGGATAGCGGGGTTGCGCCCCGTACGCGGCTGGCGCGGGCTCCACGTAGGAGGGGGTCGGCTGGGCGTACGGCTGCTGCGGCTCACCGTACGGCTGCGGCGGTCCCGGCTGCGGGGCGTACGGCTGCGCGTACGGCTCTTGGGCGTACTGCTGACCCGCGTCGTGCTGGGCCGGCTCGTGCTGGGCCGGCTCGTGCTGGGCCGGCTGGTACTGGGCCGGGGCGTACGGCTGCTGCTGCGGCGCCGACTGGGCCGCAATCCCTGGCTGGGACGCCGACTGGGCCGGCGGAAGCCCACGCTGCTTGATGACGACGGCCTTGGCGACCAGGTCGTGCCAACCCTGCTTGCGCGGGTGCAGCACGAGCAGGATGAGCAGGATGATCAGACCGATGAAGGTGCCGCCCACGACTCCGAACAGCAGAGCGCGGATGATGGTTCGACCCCATCCGACCGGCCGGCCGTCGTAGAAGCCGACGAGCTGGAGCTTCATCACGCGCATCCCGGGGCTGGCGGCACGGGTGGCGATCCCCCGCCAGACCACGAGGACCCACGCCAAGATGGCCAGCACGAAGACCAGTGTGATCACGGTCGCGGCGACGCCGGACAGGTTGGGCTGAACCAGGCTCAGAACGACACTGAGGACGGCCGGCACCGCCGCGTCGATCAGGTAGGCGACGAAACGTGGGCCGAGCGGACCGACCTCGACCCCGGGAGGCAGACCTGTGCCCTGTTGCGGGCTACCCGGGAGGGGCGATGACATGGCTCGAACTCCTTGTGTTCGTCGGCTGGCAGCGGCTGGCAGGTGCCAGTGCTGACGCTACTGCGGAAAGTCAACCAGAACAGATACCCCGTCGCCGAGTTCTAGCACACAGCCGAGCGGGACCGGGACAGGCTCTCCGGGGGGGAGCTGCTGGCGTTCCCCGGTACCGGGACGGATCAGAACGGTCCCGTTCGTGGACCGCAAGTCGGTGACGAGGATCTGCCACCCCTCGGGGGCGACCTCGACGTGCGTACGGCTGATGTCGTGGCCCGGACTGGGCACCGTCATCAGGGCCGGGGCCTCGACGCTCGACCGAGCGGCGGCGGGGGCCCGACCCACCATCACGACGCGATCGAGGGTCTCGGTCACCCCGTTGCTGGCCCGCAGCAGGGCCAGCGGCGGCCGCGGCACCATCCGGGGTCCCTGCGGCGCGATGGGGCTACCGCAGATCCGGCAGGTCGCGGCGTTCTGGGGGCTCGCGTGTCCGTACTGGCAGACCACGGCCAAGATGCCGGGAACACCCGGCGGCGGGCCGGGGACCGGAAGGCCACCCGCCGGACCCGGCGTGCCAGGCAGCTGCGGCGGGAGCACCGGCGCCATCAGCTGGGTGTCGCCGTTCTCCATGCTCGACAGCAGGGCCGCGTCCATGGTCTGGGTGTCCCCGTTCTCCATCAGGTCGAAGTCGTACGACGACTCCGGGTCGACGTCGGACAGCGTGGGCTCGGGCGTCGTGGGCTCGGGCGTCGGGGGCTCCGACACCATGGGCTCGGGCACCGTCGGCTCGGGTTCTTCCTCGAAGTCCGCCTCGCCCACCGACTCCGGCTCGTCGATATCGACGAGCTCAGGGAAGGGATGGGTCATCGGCTCGGTCATCGGGCCGTCGAGATCCTCCTCGACCTCCTCGACGTCGTGGGCATCGTCGACGCCGTCGAGCTCTTCGGCTTCGCCAGACTCTGCTGCCTCGTCGCTCTCATCCGAGGCGTCGATCTCGTCCTCGTCATCCACCTCGGTCTCGGTCGCCGACAGCCCCTGCGGCGAGACGACCTGCGCCGAGGCCGAGCCGTCGAGCATCAGCGAGGAAGCACGTACCGCGCCGATGACGAGCGGCAGCTCCATGGTGATGCTCTGGTCGACCGGGGTGCCCCGCTCGGGCAGCTCGACCTGGACCCGGTTCACCCCGTCCAGACCTACCTCACTCCAGGTCTGAATGCCTTCACCGCTGGCCACCGTCACTCCGGTGGCGGGATCGACGACCTCGACCGCCCCACGAACCAGCGAGCGCATGCCGGCCTCGGTCCAGAAAAAGGCGGCGAAGCTCGGCATCGTGTCGATCCGGTACTGCGCCAGGTTGGCGGCCAGCTCCGTGATCGAGGCCGAAGACACCACCTCGTCCCACAGGGTCGTGATCAGCGAGGCCCACTGCTTGCTGGCCGGTTCGAGCACGACGACCGAGGTCGGCCCCGACAAGACGACCCAGTTCCCGGGCGTGTAGGTAGCACGCCATCGTCCCACCGGTGCGGTCATCGGGATGTCCCCTGTTCTGGTCTGAAGTCCGGTCGATTCGTCTCGCCGAGGTGCGGAGACGCTGCTACGCCTTTCCTATGGATGGTAACGAAAGGTCACGGTCAGGGGGTGGACCTGCAGTTCCTACCCATCACGGGGTCACGACGGATCAGCCGGCGGCCAACGCCACCTGCTCCTCAGCCTCCATCTGCTCGTTGAAGTCCCGCTTGCTCGACTGCCAGCGGTCCTCGGTGTGACCCGTACGCCAGTAACCCGAGATCGACACCCGCTCGCGGTCACACCGCCGCTCGACGAAGAAGAAACGCCGCAGATCGCGCACCATGTCGGCGTTGCCGTGCACGAAGACCTGCACATCGCCCTCGGTGAGGTCGGCACCGCGTACGGCTTCGGCCAGCGCCAGCCCGTACGGCTTGCCCCCGCGGTGCACCCAGGTGACGTTCGTCGCCTCCGACTCAGGCAAGGCCTGGTGGTCGCTCACCGAACCGACCTCGAGGAACACCTGGGCGGGCACGTCAGCGGGCACCCGCTCCAGGGCGGCGGCGATCGCCGGGATGGCGGCCTCGTCACCGATCAACAGGTGCGCGTGCGCTTGAGGATCCGGGGCGTACCCGCCGCCGGGCCCGAAGAACCCGATCTCGGCCCCGGGCTCGGCCGATGCCGCCCACGGACCGGCCAGACCCTCGTCACCGTGCACCACGAAGTCGACAGCAAGCTCGTTCGTGGCGGCGTCGTAGGACCGGACGGTGTAGGTCCGGGTCACCGACCAGAGCTCAGGAGGATGGGTCAGGCGGATGGCGTCCGGATCGAACGGCCATGTGTAATCCGCCCCGGCCGGCGGAAACAAGATCTTGATGTAGTGGTCGGTGTACTCCAGCTCGGACATCCCGGCCAGATCAGTCCCGGTGAAGACGACCCGGATCATGGCCGGGGTCAACCGCTCGGTGCGGACGACCACGGCCCGCTTGACGACTCGCTTGCGCTGCTCAGCCACGTGCTGACTCTTCCCTCTTCGACGGTTTCACCAACTAAGGTTACCCTCACCAATCAGCGAGCACGACACAATGGGGCCCGTGCCTGACGCCAACACCCCCGCCGACCGCGACGACCCGACTGATCCGAGTGACGCGGTCGACCGAATCCTGCTGGCCGAGGCCATGCCCGCCCTCGCCACGGCTCAGGTCGTGGTCATCATCGGCGACGACTCCGGCGGCTTGGCCGGCCTCGTCCATGCCGCCGCTGGATCCGGTCCGGCCCGGCAGCTTCGACTCCACCACGACTCAGCCACCGGGGCTCGCACGGCCCGCCGGTTGATCGCGGGGCGCGGCGTACCGGTCGAGTTCTTCGAGCAGCTCGACGCGCACCTGCTGTCGGACGCTGATGTCGTGCTGCTGCGGCTGCCCAAGGCTCTGGCAGAGCTGCAGGTCATCGCCCAGGCCGTCACGAGCTCCGCGCCCGCCGGGGTGCAGCTCTTCGGGGGCGGTCGGGTCAAGCACATGAGCCGCGGCATGAACGCCGTGCTGGAGAAGTACTTCGGCTCGGTGCACGCCAGCCTCGGCCAGCAGAAGTCCCGCGTCCTCGTCGCCACCGATCCCCTTCGTACCGACCAGGAATCCGCGCCCCGCCAACAGCGCCACGAGGACCTCGGGATCACGGTGTGCGCATACGGTGGCACCTTCGCCGGGGCGGACGTCGACCTCGGCAGCCGCTTCCTGTTGGGCTGCTTCGACCGGCTGCCGCGTGAGGCCACGACCGTGGTCGATCTCGGCTCCGGGTCGGGGGTCCTCGGCGTACGCGCGGCTCTCGATCTCCCGGCCGCCACCGTGACCGGGGTCGACGACTCCAGCGACGCGGTGCGGTCGACGGCCGCCACCGCTGAGGCCAACGGGGTGGCCGACCGGGTCGTTGCCGTGCAGGCCGAGCGGTTGCACGCCATGGCCGACGGATCGGTCGACCTGGTCGTCTGCAACCCGCCCTTCCACCGGGGCACGGCTCGTGACAGCGGGGCGGCGTACGCGATGTTCGCCGACACGGCCCGGGTGCTCAGACCCGGCGGCGAGCTGTGGGTGGTCTTCAACTCGCACCTGCCCTACCTCACGGTGCTGCGCCGGGTCGTCGGCCGCACCACGGTGCAGGCCCAGAATCCCCGGTTCACCGTCGCCCGTGCGGTCAGGCGGGGCGCCACGGCTTGATCCACTCCGACTCGGGCCAGCCTTCGACCCCGGCCATCAGCTCGTACATCGTGGCGCCGTCGATCTGCTCCCGAATGATGTCGGCGTGCCCGGCGTGCCGGGCCAGCTCCTCGATGATGTGCAGCACGATCCAGCGGCCGGTGAACCCCTCGCTGTCCTTCGGGTACCACGGGGCGTCGGGGAGCTGGAAAGTCTTGTCGAGGATGGCGGGATCCCGGATCAGTCCCTCGGTCTCGGCCGCTACGGCGTCGATCGCAGCGATCAGGTCTTCGACGGTGTCGTCCGCAGTCAGGGTGAAGCTGTCGGCGTACGCCTGGTCGCCGGCTTCCGCGGGCTGTCCCGACAGGATCAACCACCAGTCGCGCTCGGTGGCGGCGCCGTGCTTGAGCAGACCGCCGACGGTCAGGGTGCTGCGGGTGGGGGCGGATCGCAGCTGCTCCGGGGTCAACCCGTACGCCGCGTACTTCAGCCCGTCGCGTTGCTGGGTGAGATAAGCGACGAGCGCTTCACGTTCGGTCTTGACTGACGGCGGCATCCCGGGCATGACTCTCCTCGCTGCTGAACTGGAGTCACCATCGTGTCAGCCGGGTCTGACAGTTTCCTGGACGCCGGTTTCCCTTTCGACCGCTCGCCCCGTTTCGCACCCGTCGGCGCAAAACGACCCGTGATCGGCCCGTAATCACCCCGTCGTGCACCCACTGGCTCGAAACGTGGACAGAGCCCCGGCCGCCCCCAACGGCCGACTGGCCAAGCGGTCAGACCACGGCGGCCCGGATGGAGAGCACGTCAGGCAGATGGGCGGCGATCTGGGACCACCGCTCGCCGTGATCGGTGCTCAGGAAGACCGACCCGTCCCGCGCACCGACGTAGAGGCCGGCCTGGTCGGCGTTGTCCATCGTCATCGCGTCGCGCATGACCGCCGCGTAGAAGTCGTCGGGGAGACCGGAGGTGGACGGCCGCCAGCTCCCGCCACCGTCGTCGGATCTCCAGACCCTGGCCCGCCCGGCAGGAGGGATTCGCTCGCCGTCGCCGACCAGGGGGAACACGAAGATCGTGTCCGGGCGATGAGGGTGGACCACGATGGGGAACCCGAAGTCAGCCGGCAGACCTTCCGCGATCGAGGTCCAGTGGTCACCACCGTCGTCGGAACGGTAGACCCCGTGATGGTTCTGCGCGAAGAGCCGCTTCGGGCGATCCGGGTGCGCGGCGATCTTGTGCACGCACTGCCCGTACTCGGGCCACGGATCCGGCAGGAAGTAGGCCTTGATGCCGGCGTTGGCCGGAGCCCAGCTCTGACCGCTGTCGTGGGTCCGGTAGACCCCTCCGGTCGACATGGCCACGGTCACCCGCGTCGGATCGGCCGGATCGGGAAGCACCGAGTGGATGGCCTGGCCCCCGAAGCCAGCCCCCCAGCGCTCCCGGTGCGGGTGGTCCCAGAGTGACCGCACCAGCGCAAAGGACTCCCCCCGGTCATCCGATCGGAACAGTGCTGACGGCTGGGTGCCCACCCAGACCACGTCCGGAGCGGCGGGACCGCCCGGCTGGATCTGCCAGACCCGTTCGACGCTGCTTCCGAGGTCCTCGGGGAAGCGGACGGCAGCACCCTGGGTCTCGGTCCATCTCTCACCGAGATCGTCCGACCGGTAGACCCCCGGCCCCCAGTGCTCGCTGGTCGCGCTGACAAGGAGCCTGGGCGGGACGCTGCGAGTGTCGATGCAGGTTCCGTAGATCCCCTGCATCAGGAACTTCGGTTGCGACCACTCCCAGGCTCGGCGGGTCCCGTCCGAGCGCCCGATCCACAGACCCTTGCGGGTCCCGACCACCAACACCCCATCGCTCATCACAGACCCCATCGCCGTCGACGGGAGTTCGGTCCGCCCGTACTCCTGGTGACAGGCTTAGGCCGCCCGTACCCCCATCGTCAAGGGGTACGTCCGCGTACGGCTCAGCGCGTGGTGACCGAAACCGCGCTCGAGGTCGTCGTGTTCCCGAACGGGTCGGTGGCGGTGACCACGTAGGAGTACGTACGCCCCCGCGTCACTCCGGTGTCGGTGAACGTCAGGGTCGGCCGGGTCCAGAACGTCGAGTCCTGGGTGGGTTGGTTGATCGTGGCCCCGTCCCGAGTCAGCTTGTAGACGAGACGGGTGTTGTCCCGATCCCAGTTGGCCTGCCAGCGCAGCACGTTCTTGCGGCTCAGGAACGCGGAGCTGCCGCTCAGGTTGAACCCGGTGCCACTGGCCCGCGGACCATCGAGGTTGGGAGCCGAGGCCGGCCGTGCGAAGCGGACCAGACCCTGCTGACCCTTGCCGTTGACCTTGGTGAACTCACCGCCGTAGACGACGTAGTCACCGCCGATCGCGACGCTCCAGGGGCCCTGCGACTGGCCGGTGTATGTGCCGACGGTGAAGTCGGGGTGCCAGTTGAGCACGGACGGGGCGGGCTGCCCGCGGAAGTCGTAGTAGTCGGTGACCCGCTTCGTAACCGAGCCGGTCCGGGCCGCGGTCAGCGCGATGCCGTGGTGGTAGTTGACCGGGTCCTCGGTGTCGGGGAAGCTGCCGATGTTGGAGCAGTCGTGCGGATGGCCAGCGACGTATACCTGGTCTGACGCGGCCGCAACCGAGTAACTGTCGCCGTGGCAGTCGCCGACCCAGATCAAGGTCCCGCTCCAGTCCGCCTTGAAGGTGCCCTCGAGGTTGCCGCTGGTGCTGCCGAAGCGGTAGCCGGAGCCGTAGAAGCCCTCGGGCGCCACGGTGAGACTGGTGATGGCCGAGTTGGCGCCGGCGTTCCGGATCACGGTGTTGGCCTGCAGGGCCTGGGACGCTCCGGTGGTCGCGTTGACCAGCGCGAGGCCGTAGCCCGGGCTATTCGACCCGTTCATCGAGGTGAAGTTGCCGCCCAGCACGACCTTCGCACCGTCCGGTGAGACGACCACGTGCTGAATGGTGCCTCCCGCCGGGGTGACGGCGAAGGGGAGCAGAGCTCCCGAACCCGCCGTCACGGCTGCCGCGTTGTTACGGGTCTGGGAGTTGATCGAGGTGAAGCTGCCGGCCAGGTAGACCGTGGTCGCCGTGGCCGCGATGCCGTAGACCGTCGCGTTCGTGCCGGCCGCGAAGCTCGTCTTCAGCGCTCCGGTGGCGATGTCGAAGGCCGCGATCCGGTAGCGGTTCACTCCGCTCACGGTGGTGAACTGACCGCCGACGTAGAGGGTCTGCTGATCCGGGGACACAGCCAGCGAGCGGACCTGGGAGTTGAACGCCGGTGCGAACGGCAGCAGCGCCCCGGTCGTCAGGTCGTAAGCCAGGAAGTTGGAGCGAGCGACCGTCTGCGCACCCGGCGCGGCACCCGCCGGCCGGGCGGTGGTGAACTGGCCGCCGACGTACACGGTGTTGCCGACCACCAGCTGCTTCCAGGCGACGCCGTCGATCTGCGCCGTGGGCAGCACGTCGGTCGACACGGTGGTCGGGGTGGCTGCGGACGGCGGCTTGGTGTCGGCCTGTGCGACGAGGGCCGGGCCCGTCAGAGCAGCGGCGATGGCGCCGACCACGAACAAGGCTTGAGCGCGCTTGCCTAGAAATGACGACTGCATGATGGTGGGTCCCCCGACTCAGATTCCGCGGACGTCCGCTGGACTGTAGAGGCATCGTAATCGTGGGTATACCTGTGACACCAAAATGCTCGATGTGATCTTGGGTGGTGACCGAGGTCACCACCCACAGACCTCAGAGCGTGACGGTCTTGTTCTCGCCGCCGTCGTAGCGCTCGCCGGTGACCTTGGACTTGACGAAACTCAGCACCGAGGCGACCTTGCCGCCCGGGGTGTCCCAGTACTCGGCGCTGTGACCGTTCACCTTGATCAGCACGACGCTGGGGTCCTCGGGGCCCTGCGGCAGCCAGGCTTCGACCCAGGTGTTCCACAGCTCCTTCGCCTTGACACTGTCCTCGACCAGCTCGGCCTCGCCGTCGATCGAGATCCAGGTGTCGCTGGAGGTCAAGGTGATCCCGACGTGCGGATTCATCGCGATCTGGCCGACGACGCTGGCCGTCCGCTCGGTGAAGAACCAGAGGTCGCCGTCGGCCTCGACCTGTTGCTGCGCCATGGGTCGGCTGACGAAGTGGCCCTCGCTGTCGACGGTGGTGAACATCGCGATCTTGATGTCCTTGGCCAGTTCGGCCAGCTTGACGACCTCGGTGGAGTTGTCGGTCATGTGTGGTGTTCCTTTCCTTGCGGGTGGGTGGCGTCCATCATCGAGCATCGACGCCACGCACCTGTTCCTCGCGACCGGGGGGCCCTGGATGCAAGGCTGGAGCCCGTGTCGCGCCCACTGTTCTCCGGTCTCGTGCCGTCCTGGGTCGAGATCGCCGAGACTTTCCACGACACCGCGGAGTCCACCCGACCGGAGGAAGTAGCCCTGGTCACCCGCGCTGTCCCTGCCCGCCGACGCGAGTTCCTGCTCGTACGCGAGTGCGCCCACCGTGCGCTGCTCGCCCTCGGCACCCCGGCCCCGGTGATCGGGCGGCTGCCCGGTGGGGGCCCGGCCTGGCCGGCCGGAGTGGTCGGCAGCCTGACCCATTGCCGCGGCTTCGGCGCGGCGGCTGTGGCGGCGGCGGCGTACGCGATCGGGGTGGGGATCGACGCCGAGCCCCACCAGCCACTGCCCCACGGCGTCCTGGAGGAGATCACCGGAGCCGTCGAGCAGGCGTCGCTGCGTCGGCTGCACCGTTCGCACCCCGACCGGCACTGGGATCGGCTGCTGTTCTGTGCGAAGGAGGCCGTCTACAAGGTGTGGTCTCCGCTGACCGAGCGGTGGCTGGGGTTCGGCGATGTGGTCTGCGAGCTGTCGCCGGACGGCACCTTCGTGGTCACGATCGGGGCCGAACAGGACCCGCCGCCCGACCTGGCGGTGCTGACCGGACGGTGGGCCGTACGCGAAGGCCTCGCCCTGACCACCCTCGTACTGCCGACCCGGTCGTGACGAGGATCGTCCCGGGCACGATTGGAACTCAGCACATAAGTGTCGAGTCAACGGACGACAAGCCCCGACGGCGTCGGCATACTCACCTGGTGCTCACCCCAGGCCAACCCCGCGTCCACGCTGTTCGAACGGCTGGCGTCGTCGCCACCTTGACCTTGGCCCTGCTCGGGTTCGGGCCGACCGCGTACGCCAGCCCCGGCGCTGAACTTGCGTCGGCTCCGAGCAGGAACACGTCGGACCACGGCGCGTCGAGCCTCCGAACGAGCGCCGTCGACGCGATCGACACGAGCGACCGCACCGCCGTCGCCACGGCCTACCGCGAGCGCTACCTCCCGGCTCTGGCCGTCCCGGCGCCGGCCGCCGACCCCGCGGACGTCGCTGCTTGTCGGGCCGGCAGCACGCCTTCAGACCTCCAAGCGGCCACCCTCCAGGCGATCAACTACGTCCGCGCCATGAGCCAGGTCCCACCCGTCACCTTCGACAGCGCGCTCTCAGCCAAGGCGCAGCAGGCGGCGCTGATGATGTACGCGAACGACCAGCTGGACCACGCACCACCGTCGAGCTGGGCCTGCTACTCGGCCGACGGCGCCGAGGCAGCCGGGCGGTCCAACATCGCCTTGGGCTATTCCGGCGCCAGCGTGGTCCGCGGCTACATGAACGACCCCGGCGCGGGCAACATCGAGGCCGGCCACCGTTGGTGGCTGCAGCGACCGTCCGCGCAGCAGATGGGCAACGGCATCTTCGGCGACGCCAACGCCCTGTGGGTAGTCGGCGACGAAGAGTCAGCCCGTACGCCGACCTTCACGAGTTGGCCCACCGCCGGCTTCTTCCCGGCCCCGCTCGAGCCGAACGGACGCTGGTCGCTCACCGCGAGCGACCCGTCGTACGACCTCAGCGAGGCGACCGTCAGCATCGTGGACGGCGCGGGGCAGGCGGTGACCGCAACGGCGTACCCGGTCGGGGCGTTCGGGTCTCTGGTCTTCGAGGTGCCGACCCTGCCGAAGCCGACCGGCACCGAAACCGACGACTACGTGGTCACCGTGGGTGGCATCCGGGTCGGCACGGAGACGATCGCGCCCTACAGCTACACCGTGTCCCTGATCGACCCCACCCCGGTTCCGACGCCGGTACTCACGGCCATCACGAAGCCGACCATCGCCGGAACGCCGCAGCTGGACTCGACCCTGACCGCCGGGGCGCCGACCTGGTCGGAAACCGGCGTCTCGACGACCTACCAGTGGCTCCGCAGCGGCAAAGCAATCACCGGCGCCACCAAGAACAAGCTGAAGCTGAGCGCCACCGACCTGGGCACGAAGATCTCGGTCGTCGCGAGCGGCAACAAGGTCGGCTTCGATCCGGTCGTCTCCACCTCCGACTCGACCCTCGCCGTGACCCGCATCCCGGCCGTACTCAGCCTCAAGGGCAGCTCCTCAGCGGTTGGCAAGATCAAGCTGGTGGTGACCGTGTCCGCTCCGGGTGAGACGGTCCCCACCGGCACGGTGAGCGTGAAGGAGGGTGGCAAGACCCTCAACGGCAAGCTCAAGCTGACCAAGGGCATCGCGACCTACGAAGCGAGCAAGGTCAAGTCCGGTGCCCACACGTACGAGGTCGCGTACGCCGGCAGCAGCCGCCTGGCCCCGGTCACGAAGTCAGTCACCACCACCGTCCGCGCCAAGGTCGACCCGGCGCTGACGGTCACCGGCAGCTCACCGAGTCCCGGCAAGATCAAGGTGTCCGTCGGGGTCACGGCCTCGGGCCAGAGCTCACTCGGTGGCACGGTGACGATCAAGGAGGGCTCCAAGACGATCAAGTCGGGTCTGAAGGTGAGCAAGGGCAAGGCCAGCTATTCCGGGAGCGCCAAGCCGGGCAAGCACACCTATACCGTGCGCTACTCAGGGACGTCTGAGGTCAACGCCGGCTCCGGGTCGGTCAAGATCACGGTCAAGGCCCCCGTCGTGCTGAAGTCGTACGAGAGTTGCGCGGCCATGCGCGATGACTACCCGCACGGTGTGGGCAAGACCAACGCCGAGGACTCCACCTCCGGCGACCCCGTGACGAACTTCTTCCGCCACAACGCGCTCTACAGCTACAACGACGGCGCCTCTCGACATCCCGGCGAGAAGGATCTCGACCGCGACAACGACGGCATCGCCTGCGAGAGCAACTAACTGCTGGCTTCAACCGAGCAGGGACGTCCGCGGTGCGTCGGCGAGGATCTGCGCGAGGACGTCGAACTCGTTGAACATGGTCCAGTCCTCGGTGATGCGGCCGTTGGTGACGTAGAGCTGCGAGATGCCCCACAGGTGGACCCGACGGCCGGTGGGCGGTCCGTACAACGCGTAGCCGCGGTGCGTACCCGAGGCCGTCCAGCGCGCGGAGACCCGGAACCCGTCTGCCTCGTTGCCCATCCAGTAGACCTCGTCGACGACGAGACCGAGGTCGAGGAAGGTCGACAGGAGCGCTCGGGCCTGGCCCTTGACGTCACCGGGACCGTGGCCCTGGCGGTCGGACGTCCCGTGCCAGCGGACCGTGGTGGCGTACGCGCGATCGATGGCGCTCAGGTCGCGTCGGTTGTAGACGTCGTGGAACACTCCCCGGACGAAGCCGTCGACGTCGAATCCCTGACTGTGGTCCAGCGCCGGTGACGGCTCAGGGTGCTGTCCGCCACTGATCCGCTGGACCTCGCTCACGTGGCGATCGGCCGTACCGGCGGCGTTGAGCTCGTTGCCGTACGCGCGGGCGGCGGCCGGGATGTCGACCCCGAGCTGGGCGAACTTGGAGCAGAGGTTGTAGAGCACCCACTCCTCGTAGATTTCGTTGCGCCGGATCACACAGTTCGCGATCCCCCACAGGTCGACCTTGCGTCCGGTGGCCGGACCGTAACGCCAGGCTCCGAGGTGGTGGCCGGTCGTGATGTAGCGGTGTGAGGTCACGAACCCCTGGACGTCGTCGCCGGCCCAGATGACCTCGTCGGCGGCGTTGCGGAGATCCGGAAAGGCGTGGATGGACTCGAGCGTCCCCTCGACGACCCGTTCCACTCCCCAGTGCGGACCGTGGTCGTCGTAGACGAAGGCGGCCGGAGCGTACGTGTCGTAGATGTAACCGACGTCCTGCCGCTCCCAGATGCGCTGGGTGATGCGGACGATGTAGTCCACGATGTCGAGATGCACGTCCTCGAAACCGGACATCGACTGACGTCGTACGCCACGCTCGCGGTCTGAGCGCGCCGTCCACCGGCCGTTGGCGGGCTCGAGCGCGATGCTGAAGTCACCCGGCATCGATCGCCCGGACGGGCCGTCGGTCAAGAACTGTCCGACCATCGGCGGACGGTGGGGTTCGTCGGCCGGGCGGGGTTCTGCGGTGGTCGATGAGGCCGCGGAGGTCGACGGGGCTGCCGGGTCCTGATGCTGGGTCCGACTCGAGAGGGCGGTCACCGGTGGTGTCGCCCGAGCAACTGTGGCTTCATGTGGATAAGTTTGTATTCGTGACTGAACGTGTGTCAAGAAATGATCACCTGGCAGCCGATCTGAAGGAGGAGCAGTGCTGAAGGTCGAGCGACGCCGGCAGATCCTGACCCGGCTGCGGGACCAGGGCGTGGCCACCACGGACGATCTGGCGGCCGAGTTCGGGGTCTCGGGCGAGACGATCCGTCGCGACATCGCCATGCTCGAACAGGAGGGTCAGGCGGTCAGGGTGCACGGAGGTGCGACCCTGCCCTCCCGCGAGACCAAGGTGCCCGACGAACCGCCGTTCGAGGTACGCCGCGAGGAGTACCGCGAGGCCAAGGCCCGGATCGGCCGCACCGCCGCCGGCCTGCTCACGAACGGCACAGTGGTCGCTCTCGACGTGGGCACGACCAGCCTGCACATCGCCCAGGCCATCCCGTCGACCTTCCAGGGAGTCGTCGTCACCTCGAGTGTGCTCGTCGCGGCCGAGCTGTCCACCCGTACGGGAGTGGAGGTTCTGCTGTCGGGTGGTCGCGTCCGGGGCGGGGACCTCGCCTGTTCGGGCAGCCAGACCGTCGACTTCTTCCGTGACGTGCATCCGGACATCGCCTTCCTGGCCTCCGGCGGACTGACCACCGCGGCCGGGCTGACGGACTTCCACCGGGAGGAGGTGGCCGTACGCCGGCAGCTGCTGCGCAACGCGGCTCAGGCCTACGTCGTCGTGGACGCCAGCAAAGTCGGCCGGGTGGCGCCGTACGTCGTCTGTGGCCTGCGCGACCTCACCGGCGTGATCACCGACCAGGCCCCGCCGGCCGACCTGGTTTCGGAGCTGTCCCGCAGTGGCGGCATCCTGGAGGTGGCCGCGCTCTGATTGCCACCAGACCCAGGAGAGTGCAGGATATTCCACATGAATCCACATAAGCCCTCGGACTCGGACGGTTGAGTCGGCACGGATGACCAGGGTTCTCGCCATCGACCAGGGCACCTCGGGGACGAAAGCCATCGTCGTCGACCATGACGGTCAGGTTCATGGGCATGCCGAACGGCCCGTGCGGCCCAGTTATCTCGGAGGTGGCGGCGTCGAGCAGGATCCGGACGCCCTGCTGGCCTCGGTGATCGACAGCGGCCGCGAGGCCATCGCCCGGTCCGGGCTCGAGGTCGACGTCGTCACCCTGGCCAACCAGGGTGAGACCGTGCTGGCCTGGGACCCCGACACCGGACGCCCGCTGTCGAACCTGGTGGTGTGGCAGGACCGGCGGGCCGAGGCGATCTGCACCGAGCTCGAGGGGCACCGCGACCTCATCCAGCAGCGGACCGGTCTGGTCCTCGACCCGTACTTCTCCGCCCCCAAACAGACCTGGGTACGCCGCAACATCACTCGGGCCGGGGTGGTCACCACGTCGGACACGTGGCTGATCCACCAGCTCACCGGCGCCTTCGTCACCGATGCCGCCACCGCGAGCCGGTCGCTGGTCACCGACCTCGACACCGGCCGCTGGGACCCCGAGCTGCTCGGCCTCTTCGGCCTCGCCGAGGAGCGCCTGCCCGAGATCGTGGCCTGCGACGAACTCGTGGGCACCACCGAGGCGTTCGGGCGTACGGCCCAGGTCGGCGGCCTGATCGTCGACCAGCAGGCCGCGTTGCTGGGTGAAGGATGCCTGCGACCGGGCGAGGCCAAGTGCACCTTCGGGACGGGCGCTTTCCTCCTGGTCAACACGGGCGCGATGCCGACTCGATCGAGTGCCGGGTTGGCCGCCTCGATCGCCTGGCAGGCCCGCGGTGAGACCACCTACTGCCTCGACGGCCAGGTCTACACAGCCGCGTCCGCGGTCCGGTGGATGGAGCAGCTGGGCTACATCTCGAGTGCTGCCGACCTCGACGTCGTCGCTGCGGAGGACAACGGCGGCGTGATCGCGGTCCCCGCCCTCGCCGGCCTCGGCGCTCCCTGGTGGCGGCCCGAGGCCAAGGCCTCGATACACGGGATGAGTCTGTCCACCACGGCCGGTCATCTCGTCGTGGCCGTTCTCGAAGGCATCGCCGCCCAGGTCGCCGAACTGGGCTCGCTGGTCGCCCAGGATCTGGGCACGCCCCTGACGCAGCTGAGGGTGGACGGCGGCCTCACCCAGAGCCGCACCCTGATGCAGGCGGTCGCCAACCTGATGCAGATCGAGATCCAGGTCTACCCAAACCCCCACGCGACCGCGCTCGGCGCCGCCGCCTGCGCCCGGCTGGCCATGGACCCGGCGCTGACCCTGGCTGAGGCGGTCGTGAGCTGGACCCCGAAGGTCACCTACACCCCTCGATGGACCGCTGACCAAGCCAGCGAGTTCCGCAGTCGCTGGACCGCCGCGGCCGCCGCCGACCTCTGACCCTTCCTCACGTACGGAGATCCCATGACCAGCACCGCCGCCAGCTCGACCGTCGCCATCATCGGCGGTGGTGTGGTCGGCGCCGCGATGGCGTACACGCTGGCCCACCGCGGGGTCCAGGTCATCCTGCTGGAGACCGACAGTGACGTCGCGTACGCCGCCAGCGGCACCAACTCCGGGATCCTGCACACCGGCTTCGACTCCACCCCCGGACAGCTCGAGACCCAGCTCATCCTGCGTTCCGCCGAGCTCCGGCCCGCGGTCCTCGAGGCTCTCGGCGTACCCGTCCTGCGCTGTGGGGCGGTCCTCGAACCGCATCGAGCCCAGGATGACGAGGTCATCGCCCGGCTGGCTGAGGGCGCTCGGGCCAACGGGGTCGAGGTCAGGATTCGCGCCGACGGGTCTCTGATCGTGCCCGGTGAGTCGATCACCGACCCGGTCGCGTTCACTCGCGCGCTGGTTGCCTCCGCCGCAGCGCGCGGCGCGCAGGTCGAGACCGACGCCCAGGTCGTCGGGATCTCCCAGCGGGCGGACGGGCTCAGCCTGCATCTGGTCGACGGCCGTGCCGTCGACTGCGCCGTCGCGATCAACTGCGCCGGCCTGTACGCCGACGAGGTCGCCCGGCTCGTCGGCGACGACTCGTTCGAGATCTATCCCCGCAAGGGCGAGTTCTTCGTCTTCGAGTTGCCGGGCGGGAAGCGGCTCGACCGGATCGTGCTACCCGTACCGACCAAGCGCACCAAAGGCGTCCTCGTCTTCCCCACCCTGGACGGCAAGGTCATCGCCGGGCCGACCGCGGTGGACCAGGCCGACAAGACCGACTGGAGCGTACGACCGCAGGCGCAGGACGAGATCTTGGGCAAGGCGTACGAGCAGTACCCCGCCCTCGAGGGGCTGACCCCGATCGACAGCTACGCCGGCCTGCGCCCGGCCGGCCGGGACACCAACTACCTCATCGAACCGTCGTTCGCCTGCCCCCGACTGATCAACGTGGCCGCCATCCGCTCCACCGGGCTCACGGCCTGCCTGGGGATCGCCGACTACGTCGGCGGTTTCCTACCGGGGCTCGGCGTTCCCGTCGACGACGGCTTCGTTCCGACCGGGGCAAGCCGGCCCCGGACTGCGGATCAGCCGTGGTGGCAGCGCACCGCTCAGCGCTTTCGCGCCACCGTCCACTGAGACGTTTCCGCGGGACTCAGGGCACGTCACGGCCGCGGGCGGCGGAGAGCAGGGAGTACCACTCGATCCGGGTGAGCTGGGTGGCGACGGTGACCGCGTCGGCGCAGGCGCGGATGCGGTTCGGGTTGGTGGTGCCGATGACTGGGCTGATGTCCGCCGGGTGGCGCATCAGCCAGCCGAGGACGATGGCCTCGGGGGCCACGGCGTACTGCTGGGCGAGGGTGGAGACGAGCGCGGCCGTCTTGAGTTCCGCCGGGCCGGCGTTGTCGGCGTTCCCGCCGCTGTAGATCCCTTGGGCGAGGGAGCCCCAGGCCTGCAGGGCGACGTTGTTGGCCGCCCCGTATTCGAGGGTGCCGAGCGGGAAGTCGTAGACGATGCCCTGCTCCCCGTTGACGCCGATCCCCGCCTCGACCCAGTCCCGCTTCTGCAGGCTCAGCTCGAGCTGATTGACCACGATCGGGAGGTCGAGGTGCCGTTGCAGGGCGGCCATCTGGACCCCGGCCATGTTGGGACGCCGACCGCGCGGATGAGCCCTTCGTCGTGCAGCTCGGTCAGCGCCTCCGCCACCAGCTCGGGCTCCATCAGCGGGTCCGGTCGATGCAGCAGGAGGGTGTCGACGAAGTCGACCCGCAGCCGTTCGACGCTGGCCCGGACCCGGTCCAGGATGGCCTGCTTGTCCAGGTTGTAGTGGACACCGAGGCCGCTCTCGCCAAGCCGGATCCCGCACTTGGTCTGAATCCGGATCGAGCCCCGCAAGTCCGCGTCGCCGGCGAGGATCTCACCGAAAACAGCTTCGGCTTTGCCGGAGCGATAGATGTCGGCGTGGTCGAAGACGCGGACG
>DATDBS010000027.1:0-3039 GCA_036524735.1 Propionibacteriaceae bacterium | reverse complement strand
CCTGTGGCAGGGTCTCGCTCAGCTCGCGGTCGGGTTGACCCACGTGCTGCGAGGCAACCCGGCGGGCGCGCGGACGCTGCTGACCCGCGGTCGGGACCGGATCGAGCGCTACGTCTCGAACCCTCCGTACGACGTGTACGTCGTCGGACTGACCGGCTGGGCCACCGCCTTTCTCGAGACCCTGGACGAAGTTGGTGCGCAGGAGCGGGCCGCCGCACCCCGGCTCCGGCTCGACCCGAGTCAGAGCGACGCGGTCAGCGACTCCTGAGCGGTCTGCAGCGCCCGGATCCGGGCCCCGGCCAGCGGCGCGACGTCGCCCAGGCCGACCGCTCGGATCTCGGTCGGCAGACCGCCGTGGGCTCGGACCCGTTCGCTGACGCGCTCGGAGAACTGGTGCCGAGAACCCCAGGGTCCGCCGATCAGCACCGCCTGCGGGTTCAGCAGCGCCGTCATCGAGCCGATCACCCCGGCCACGGCCTCGACGATCTCGTCGCGCAACTGCCGGTCGGCCAGGGTGGCGCCCACCAGCACGGCCGACACCCGGTCGAGGTCGACGGCCACCGTGCCCGGGATGACCAGCTGCCAGGCCTCGAAGCACTGCTGCAGGGTCAGGCTCCCGCCGCCCGGACCGACCGTACGCACGTGGGCGATCTCGCCGGCCAAGCCCCCTCCGCCGTGGACGACGGCCCCCTCCACCATGACCGCAGCACCCAGCCCGGTCCCGAGGTAGAGATAGCAGAAATGCCGCAGGTCGGTTGCGGATCCGTGGTCGTGCTCGGCGAGGGCGGCCCAGTTCACGTCGTTGTCGACCTCCACCGGGGCGGCCACGAGGTCGGCGAGCAAGACCCGGGGGTCGAGCTCGTCGAGCAGGAACGGCGAGTACGCGAGCCTGACCAGGCGACCTGTCGCCTGGTCGACGGGGCCGGCGAGGCTCACTGCGCAACCGCGTACCCGACCGGAGTTGTCGATGGCCTCGGTGACGGCTTCGGTGATCACCGGTCCGAGATGTGCGGTGTCGATCGGGGCCTTGATCTCGCGCTCGACCCGACGGACCAGCCCTCCGTGCAGGTCATGGGCCTCGACGACGACCCCGGCCGGACCGGTCACGACGGCCAGGGCCAGACCGAGGTCGGGTCGCAGCCGGTAATAGGTCCCCGAAGGCCCGCGCTTGCCGACCTGACGGCCCGCCTCGGCCACCAGCCCGGCGGCGACCAGGCGGCGTACGGACTCTGAGATCGTAGGTTTGGAGATCCCGGTCCGGGCCGCGATCTCGGCCCGGGTCAGCTCATCGCGACCCAGCAGCTGGTCGAGGACGTGCCGATCGGTGACCTGCCGGACGAGGTCCAGCGAGGGGAGGGCCGACTCGGTCACGGGGGGCTCACAATCAATTTGGTTAGGACTCCTTGCAACTTTAGCAGTTCGGCCGTAGGCTCGGCTCAATCAATCGTAAAGATCCCTAACCAATAATGCGACGCACGAGTCCTGGAGGACGACGATGACCACCGACCAACTGCCCGAGCTCCCGCACTGGGAGACCATTCCGGCCGACATCCCGGCCGCGACCCGGGAGATCAAGCAGGCCCTGCGGGCCCGGATCGCCGCCTCGGGTCGTACCGTCGCCGACGTCGTCGCCGAGATCGAAACGTTCATCGCCGCCGAGGTCGCCGACATCAACGCTGTGAAGGCGCGGGGCGACGAGGTCTGGCCCGTCATCGACTATGCGGACGTCGCCGCCGGCACGGTCAGTGCGGAGACCCTGGCGCTGGTCAAGCGCCGCGGTTGTGCGGTCGTCCGCGGCCACTTCGAACGCGACCAGGCCGAGCAGTGGGACCGCGACATCGTGGACTACGTCGACTCGAACCGGTTCTTCGAGAACTACGCGGGACCGGCCGACGACTTCTTCGGCACCTTGGAGATGTCCAAGCCGGAGATCTACCCGGTCTACTGGTCGAGCGCTCAGATGGAGGCCCGTCAGCATCCCCGGATGGCGGCCGTCCAGTCCTTCCTGAACGCGCAGTGGACCCACACCACCGACGGCAAGCAGTGGTTCGACCCGGACCGGGACAGCCTCTACCCCGACCGGATCCGGCGCCGCCCACCCGGGGCCGACTCGAGCGGACTGGGCACCCATCTCGACCCCGGCACCCTCGACCTGTGGATGTCGGAGGGCTACCAGCGCCACTTCCGGCACCTGTTCGCGGGGGACTTCGCCGCGTACGACCCGTGGGACGCCTCCTACCGGACGGAGGCTGCGCAGTACCCGGGCTCCACGATGTGCTCGGCCTTCCGCACCTTTCAGGGCTGGACCGCACTCAGCGAGATGCGCAACGACCAGGGGGTGTTGCACACGGTGCCGATCCCAAAGGCCATGGCGTACCTGATGCTGCGTCCGCTGCTGGATGACGTCGACCCCGACGACATGTGCTCCGTCCAGCCGAACCGCACCTTCCCGGCCCTCGAGAAGTGGCACGCGGTGCTGCTCGAGGCTGTCTCCTCCATTCCGAGCGTCGGCCCCGGGGACTCGGTGTGGTGGCACTGCGACATGATCCACTCGGTTGCACCGGTCGCGAACCAGCAGGGCTGGGGCAACGTGATGTACATCCCCGCCGCTCCGTGGTGCGCCAAGAACGAGGCGTACGCCGGCCTGGTCCGGGAGGCCTTCCTGTCCGGTCGCAGTCCGTTCGACTTCCCGCAGGAGGACTACGAGGCCGAATGGCCCAACCGCTTTGCGCCTGACCAGCTCAACGAGATCGGCCGCCGCGGCCTCGGTCTGGCGTCAGCTGCGGTCTGAGGGCGCTCGTCGGACTCCCGACTACCCCGCGGGCGCGGCGGTACGCCACAGGGTTTGGGCGTAGTCGCCGTTGCCGAGGGTCAGGGTGCCTCGGTTGGTGACCAGGTTGATGTAGCCGTGGGTGGTCCGCCAGAGGAAGACTCCCGGGCTGGGTTGTCGCAGGTTCCAGGGGCTGTGGGTTTTGAGCCGGTGGGGGTTGCGGCTCATCGGGCCGAGGTTGTCGGGTCGGGTCTGGCCCGGCGGCCCAC
>DATDBS010000026.1:0-9990 GCA_036524735.1 Propionibacteriaceae bacterium | reverse complement strand
GATCGCCTGTCGGACCTTGCCCATGATCTGCACGACGTCGCCGAGGGAGTAGGTCGTCTCGCCCGGAGCGCTGGGAAGACCGGATGCGGCCGCGCGGGGACCCAGTTCGGGCCCGCTGCGGGTGGCGCTCAGTCCAGTTCCCGCGTCGTAGCTCAGGCTCACTCGTCCTCCGTGTCCACACAGACCTCCCTGCGGAGGTGTCGGACAAACCCTACGTGGTTCTCAGACAACCCGCCGGTCTCTCAGCGGTCTCCGGCGGACGGGGGCAGCGAACACGCCGGGTAACCGCGGCCCGGTAGAGATGTCAGGTGGAGTGAAGTGGAGTACAGTGGCGGAAAGTGGAGAACAGCGGACTTCAAGTGGAGAAGGAGGGTGGGTTGTGTTTCTCGGCACCCACACCCCGAAGCTCGACGAGAAGGGCCGTCTGATCCTCCCGGCGAAGTACCGCGACGAGCTCGCTGACGGTTTGGTCATCACCCGTTTTCAGGAACGGTGTCTGGCGATCTGGCCGATGCAGACGTTCGTCGAGGTGGCCCAGTCGGTGCGGACCTCGTCCTCCAGCCAGAACGTCCGGGACTACCAGCGCATGCTCGCGTCGGGAGCCTCGGACGAGACACCGGACAAACAGGGCCGCATCACGATCCCTCCTCATCTGAGGGCGTACGCGGGCCTGGACAAGGACTGTGTCGTGGTCGGAGCCATCAACCGGGTGGAGGTCTGGGACTCCGCCGCCTGGCAGCAGTACTCCGAGGAGAAGGAGTCGGCGTACGCCGAACTGAACGAAACCGTCTTCCCGGGCGTCTGAGGTGCGCGAACCACCTCTGGTCGACCGGCGTGACGGGTAGAACCGCTCGTGTCGTGAGGCTTCAACCCGCAGGTCACACTCCCTGACACACCTTCCCCGGTGCCAGGTAGTAACTTCCCGCGATCTCGGGTTGGAACCCCTTTACACGAGCAGAACCTGAAGGGTCGAGATGTCTGCAGCAGAGCCGAATCCGGTCGCCCCCCGGCGGATACGGCACGAGGTGCGCGACGGGCTCTCGGCCGCTGGACTGTCCCTCGGGGCGTCGATCGCGGTGACCGCCCTCATCTGGGTCGCCCTGCGGTGGCTCGTGTGAGTGAGGACCGTGGTCCCGGCGACCGCCACGTACCCGTGATGTTGTCCGAGATCGTGGCCCTCCTCGCCCCGGCTCTCACGCTCGCCGGCGACGCACCGCCGGTCCTGGTGGACTGCACCCTTGGACTGGCCGGCCATGCCGAGGCGCTACTCACCGCCTGCCCCGATGCCCGGCTGATCGGGCTGGACCGCGACCCGCAGGCCCTGGCTCTCGCTCGCGAACGCCTTGCGCCCTTCGGTGACCGGGTCGAGCTGGTCGAGGCCGTGTACGACGAGCTGCCCGAGGTCCTGGCCGAACTCGGCCGCCCCCGGGTGCAGGGCATCTTGCTCGACCTGGGTGTCTCGTCGCTGCAGATCGACGACTCCGAGCGCGGTTTCTCCTACAGCCAGGACGCACCGCTCGACATGCGGATGGGACAGCAGGAGCTGACCGCCGCAGAGATCGTCAACACCTACACCGCCAAGGACCTCGCCCGGATCCTGCGGGCGTACGGCGAAGAACGGTTCGCCGACCGGATCGCCCGTCGCATCGTCGAGCAGCGGGCGGACCACCCCTTCACCACCTCGGGCCGGCTGGTGCAGCTCCTCTACGCCGCCATCCCGATGGCCTCCCGCAAATCGGGCGGGCACCCCGCCAAGCGGACCTTCCAGGCGCTGCGGATCGAGGTCAACGACGAGTTGGGCGCCTTGGAGTCGGTGCTGCCGAGCGCGGTGGCGGCGCTGGCGCTCGACGGGCGCATCGCCGTGCTGGCGTACCACTCGCTCGAGGACCGGCTGGTCAAGCAGATCCTCGCCGCCGGCTCCCACGACCGGGCCCCGCGCGACCTTCCCGTCGTACCACCCGGCATGGGACCCGAGCTCCGGCTGCTGACCCGTGGCGCGCAACGGCCGACCGAATCCGAAGTAGGGACCAACCCCAGAGCCGCATCGGCGCGACTCCGGGCTGCAGTCCGCATCGACGAACCGTCATCTCGACGGTCCCGACAGGAGGTGGGCGTGTGAGTGCGCTCTGGGCACCGGCCAACGACCAAGCGGTCGAGACCACGAAGGTGCGGGAGAGATCCCCGCTGCGGTCAGTCCCTGCGGCGACGCCCCGGCTCGCCCGCTTTCCCTTCCTGCTCGTGCTGATGGGGGTGTTCGGGCTGGGTATGGCGGGTTTGCTGATGCTCAACACCACTCTGCAGAACCAGGCTTTCCAGGCGCGCACGCTGAACCGCCAGGCCACTGAGCTCACCTACACGCAGGCCGATCTGGAGAACCAGCTCGCCGTGCTGACCGCGCCTCAAGAGCTCGCCCGCCGGGCTTCGGAGATGGGGATGCGCCCGAACCCGTACCCGGCCCTCGTGGTGCTGCCCGGCGGCAAGGTGCTCGGCAAGGCCACCCCGGTGACCGGCAACGAGGTGCCCGGCCTGATCGTGCGTACGCCAGCCGAGCTCGTGGCCATGAAGGCCGCCGCCGAAGCGAAAGCCGCCGCCGAGGCCAAGGAGAAAGCCGCCAAGGAAAAGGCGAAGGCCGAGGAGGCCAAGGCCAAGGCCAAGGAAAAGGCCAAGGCCGAGGAGGCCAAGGCCAAGAAGGCGGCTGAGGCGAAGAAAGCGGCCGAGGCGAAGAAAGCGGCCGAGGCCAAGAAGAAGAAGTCCAGCAACGGAGGTCAGGGCTGATGGCGGAACAACGGCGACCCCACCCGAGCCAGCCCGGAGCGGGTCACCGCCGGGTGCTGCGTACGGAGCGTCCCCACCCGGCCAGCCGGACGGCGCGGCCGTCCGAGCAGCACGCTCGGGGTGAGCGCATCCTCCGGGACGGGACCCGGGTCGCGCCGCGGCCGCGGGCCGACCGCATCCCACCGGTACGCCGCCCGCCCCGTCGCGAGGTCCGGATGCCCCTCGCGTCGTCCCCCCGCCGACTGCACGTCGTGCTCATCGTGGTGGCCATGGGCCTGTCCCTGTGTGGCGGCCGGCTGCTGCAGCTGCAGGGTTTCGACTCCGCCGCGTACGCCGCCAGCTCCGCCGACGCGCTGACCCGGACCTTGCCGCTGCTGCCGGCCCGGGGGGAGCTGACCGACCGCAACGGTCTGGTCCTGGCCTCCACCCAGCCGGCGGTCGCGGTGACCGCAGACCCCACCCTGATCACCGATCTCAAGGTGAACCCCACTGGAGTCGACGAGGTTGCGGCCGTGCTGTCGGGCTACCTGCAGATGCCGACGACCGAGCTGATCCCGCTCCTGACCAAGCCCAAGACGCACTTCGTCTACCTCAAGAAGAAGGTGCCGGCGCTGACCTACAGCGCGCTCGCGGCGGATCTGTCGAAGCGCAAGATGTACGGGATCTTCCGAGAGAGCGACCCCATCCGTAGCTATCCCAACGGATCCGTCGGGGCAGCGGTCGTCGGTTATGTCGGCGCTGACGGCAAGGGTCAGGGTGGCCTCGAGCTCACCCTCAACACCGAGCTGGCCGGAGTCGAGGGCAAAGAGACCTACGAGAGCGCCCCCAACGGCAGCAAGATCCCGCTCGGGCAGAGCTCGCTCACCCCGGCCACCAACGGGCTCGACTACCAGCTGACCATCGACTCCGAGCTGCAGTGGGCCGCCGAGCGTCGGGTGGCCGAACAGGTCGCGAAGACCGGCTCCGATTGGGGCTTCGCGATCGTGATGGACGTCAAGACCGGCGAGATCCTGGCCATGGCCAATGCGCCCACGCTGGACTCGTCGAAGCCGGGTGAGACCGACGCCAAGAACCGCGGCAACCGAGCCATCTCCGACCCGTACGAACCGGGCAGCGTGGAGAAGGTCATCACCGCCGCCGCCCTGCTCGACGCCGGGGTGGCCACCCCGGACACGCGCATCCTCGTGCCCAACCGGCTGCGGTCGGACGGGATCTCGATCAAGGACGCGTTCGGCCACGCTGAGATCAAGCTCTTGTTGCGCGGCGTGGTCGCCAAGTCTTCCAACATCGGTACGGCCGTGGCCACCCGGCAGCTCACCAAGCAGAAGCTGCACGACTACCTCCGCAGCTTCGGTCTGGGCGCGGCCACCGGGATCGAGCTCCCCGGCGAAGCCGCCGGCATCATCCCGCCGGCCGACATGACCAACGGTCGCCGTGACCAGGTCGCGTTCGGCCAGGCCATCTCGGTGACCGGCATCCAGGAGGCGGCGGCCATCGCCGGGATCGTCAACGGCGGCATCTACAACCCGCCGACCGTGCTGAAGAAGTCGACGGATTCGACGGGGGCCGACGTCCCGCTGGACCGACAGGCTCCTCGTCGCATCGTCTCGGAGAAGGCCTCGGACCAGGTCCGCGACCTGATGCAGGCGGTCATCGACAGCCCGAACGGTCAGAAGAACCTGAAGCTGGACGCCTACCAGACCGGTGGCAAGACGGGCACCGCCCAGCGTGCCGACACCACGTGTGGCTGCTACAAGGGCTACGTGACGTCCTTCGTCGGCGTCGCGCCGATCGACGACCCACAGATCCTCACCTACGTGGTGATGTCCGACCCCAAGCGCGGCGACACGGGCAGCGGGACCGCCGCACCCGTGTACCGCGACATCATGAACCAGGCCCTGCCGCGCTACTCGGTGCCGCCCAACACCAAGGCTCACAAGCCGCTGCCCATCGAGTGGTGACGTGGTCTCGCCCCGTTCCTGCCGGACGAGTCGATAACGTCGTCTCGTGCCCCACGACCCCAGCGTCACCGCGCTTCGACCTCGGAACCGGCACGTCGTCAGTCTCAGCGACCTCTTCCCCGGGGTCGACCTGGGACAGTCCGGTGGGCGCGCCGCCGGTGTCAGCGGAATCACGCTGGACTCCCGGCTGGTGAGTCACGGTGACCTCTACGTCGCGCTGCCCGGCCGTCACCACCATGGAGCGGCGTTCTCCCAGGCCGCGGTGGCCGCTGGGGCGGTTGCGGTGCTGACCGACCCGACCGGGGGACGTGCAGCCGGCGTGTTGCCGACCCCGGTGATCGTGGTCGACGACCCCCGCCAGGCCATGGCCGGCGTGGCCGCCCGGATCTACGGCGAGCCGGCCCGGACCATGTCCATGTTCGCCGTGACGGGGACCAACGGGAAGACCACGACGACGTTCCTGCTCGAGGCCGCGCTGCGCGCTTCCGGTCACGCCACCGGACTGATCGGGACGATCGGGTTCCGGCTGAACGGGGTCCCCCTGGTCGCGGCGCGGACGACCGTGACCACCCCCGAGTCACCCGAGTTGCAGGCGCTGCTGGGTTACCTCGCCCAGGAGGGGGCGGACGCGGTGTTGATGGAGGTCTCCTCCCACGCTCTGGTCCTCGGCCGGGCCGACGCGATCGTCTTCGACGTCGCCGCCTTCACCAACTTCGGCCGTGACCATCTCGACTTCCACGGGGACGAGGAGTCCTATTTCGAGGCCAAGGCCTCGCTGTTCACGGCCGAGCGGACCCGCAGAGCGGTGATCAACATCGACGACCCGCGCGGCGCCCACCTGGTGAAGCGGCTACGGCAGGTGGGCGAGGTGGAGGTGTGGACCGTCAGCCTGTCCGACGATGCCGACTACCGCGCTCTGGCGTACGCCGTGGGTGCGGACGGGCGGACCGAGGTGCGGGCGCGGCTACGGGGCCGGTCCCTGGACTTCCGGCTCGCGCTGCCCGGGGACTTCAACGTCCGCAACGCGCTGACTGCGCTGGCCATGGTGGATCTGACGACCGACCCGGCGAGCGACGAGCTCGAGCGGGCCGCGGTCGGGCTGACCGACGCGACCGTTCCCGGTCGGATGGAGCGCGTCGAGCTGGGGCCTGGCGCCCCCATCGTCTACGTCGACTTCGCCCACACGCCGCAAGCCGTCGCCGCCGCCCTGGGAGCCGTGGGCCACCAGCGCCGCATCGCGGTGTTCGGCTGCGGTGGCGACCGTGATCCTCACAAGCGGGAGCTGATGGGTGCGGCCGCCGCCCGGACCGCCGATGTGGTCATCGTGACCGACGACAACCCGCGTTCCGAGGACGCAGCCACCATTCGCGCCCAGGTGATGGCGGGAGCGCGGACTGCGGTCTCGGCGGACGGCCTGGACACCGTGCTCGTGGACGGCGGGGACCGGACCTCGGCGATCCGGCACGCCCTCGAGCTCGCGGAGCCGGGCGACGTGGTCGCCCTGCTCGGCAAGGGCCATGAGGATGGCCAGGAGCTGGCCGATCGGATGATCCCGTTCCGTGACGCCGACGTCGCGGCGGAGCAGTGGAGCCGACTGGCCGCCGAACGAGAGGCACCCCGTTGATCGAGCTGCGAGTCTCCGAGATCGCCGACGTGCTCGGCGCCCGGGTCGTCGGCGGAGGAGACCCCGAGGCGCTGGTGACCCAGGTGAGTGCGGACTCCCGGGTCGTCGAGCCCGGCACATTGTTCGTCGCCCTCCGTGGTGAGCGGACCGACGGTCACACCTACGTCGCCGCGACGGCAGACCTCGGATCCGTGGCCGCCCTGACGAGCCGACCCGTCGACGGGGGCCTCTGCCTGGTCGTGACCGATCCGTTGGTCGCACTCGGCCGCTTGGCGCGCCACCTGGTCGACCTCGGGCGTACGGCTGGACTCGGGGTCGTCGGCATCACGGGCTCGCAGGGCAAGACCTCGACCAAGGATCTGCTGGCCCAGGTCTTGGAGCACGCCGGACCGACGGTGGCGCCGGTGGGCAACCTGAACAACGAGCTGGGGGTCCCGCTCACCATCACGCGGATCGATCGACACACCAGGTTCCTGGTCGCCGAGATGGGGGCTCGAGGCATCGGACACATCGCCTACCTCTGCGACATCGCGGCACCCCAGGTCGGCGTCGTGCTCAACGTCGGGCACGCCCACGTGGGTGAGTTCGGCGGCCAGGCCGCAATCGCGGTGGCGAAGGGCGAGCTGGTGGAGAGCCTGCCGTCGACCGGCTGGGCCGTCCTGAACGCCGACGATCCGCTGGTCTGGGCGATGCGTGACCGTACGCCGGCCCGCGTGATGGCCTTCGCGGTCGACCGAGAGCCCGCCGCCCCGGCGGTGTGGGCGACCGACCTGGTCAGCGACGGGCTGGGCCGTTACCGCTTTCAGCTCCACAGGTCTCCGACCGAGCAGTCCCGGTCTCAGTCTCCGGTCGAGGTCCAGCTGCGCAGCGCCGGCCGCCACCAGGTCGGGAACGCCGCCGCCGCCGCTGCCGCTGCCGTGACCCTCGGGCTTGACCTCACGGTCATCGCCGCGGGATTGTCCGGGGCCACGACACGGTCACGCTGGCGGATGGAGCTGCACGAGTGCGCCGACGGGGTGCTCGTGATCAACGACGCCTACAACGCCAATCCCGATTCGATGCGGGCCGCCGTCGCCACGGCGGCCGAGCTGGGTGGCAACCGGCCGGGGAGGACCTGGGCGGTGCTCGGCGACATGCTCGAGCTCGGGGAGGACGCCGCCACCGAGCACACCGGGATCGGCCGGTTCGTGGCCGAGGCAGGGATCGACCGGCTGCTCGCGATCGGGACCTTCGCGGCCGACCTGGTCGACGGGGCTCGAGACGCTGGTCTGAGCTCCGCCATGATCGTCTCCGGGTCTGCCGAGGCGGCCGATCGGGTGTTGACTGAGCTCGGTCCTGGTGACGTCGTGCTCGTCAAGGCGTCGCGTGGCCTAGCCTTGAACACCGTGGCCGACGAGATCGTCAGCCGTGTGGGGCCCGTCGAAGGATGCGAGGAGAACCTGTGAAGACCATTGTTTTCGCGGGCGTCATCGCGCTGCTCGGCACTCTGCTCGGCACCCGCCTCGCGATCAAGGTCCTGGTCAAGAAGGGCTACGGCCAGCTGATCCGCGACGACGGTCCCACGTCGCACCACGTCAAGCGCGGCACCCCGACCATGGGCGGTCTGGTCATCATCGCGGCGGTGTTGCTGGCGTACTTCGGCAGCCACCTGCTGACCTGGACCGCACCGTCGGCTTCAGCGCTGCTGGTCCTGTTCCTCTTCGCCGGGCTCGGCGTGGTCGGCTTCCTGGACGACTTCATCAAGATCAGCAAGCAGCGTTCGCTCGGGTTGCGCAGCAAGGCCAAGATCGCGGGCCAGTCCATCGTCGCCATCATCTTCGCCTTGCTCTCCCTGCAGTTCCCCGACGAGCGGAACATCACCCCGGCCTCGAAGGCGATCTCGTTCCTGCGGGACATCCCGCTGCTGGACAACCTGCCGATCGTGATCGTCGTGCTGTGGGTGATGCTGCTGATCGCGGCGGCCAGCAACGGAGTCAACCTGACCGATGGGCTCGACGGGCTCGCGGCCGGGGCCTGCGTGATGATCTTCGGTGCCTTCACGTTGATCAACATCTGGCAGTACAACCAATCCTGCGCCTACGTGGCCTCGGCCGGGCCGAAGTGCTACGAGGTCCGGGATCCCTACGACCTCGCGGTGGTCGCGGTCGCCCTGGCCGGGGCGTGCTTCGGCTTCTTGTGGTGGAACGCGGAGCCGGCGAAGATCTTCATGGGCGACACGGGCTCGCTGTCGCTCGGCGGTGCGTTGGCCGGGATGGCCATCTTCACCCGGACCGAGCTGCTGCTCATCATCCTCGGCGGCCTGCTCGTCATCGAGGTGATGTCGGTCGTGCTGCAGGTGGGCTACTTCAAGGCGACGAAGGGCAAGCGGATCTTCAAGATGTCGCCGATCCACCACCACTTCGAGCTGCTCAACTGGGCTCAGGTGACCATCGTGATGCGGTTCTGGATCATCGCCGGGCTGTTCGTGGCCGGTGGTCTGGGCATCTTCTACGCGGAGTGGGTGGCGGGGGCTTGACGTTGAGCTGGTTGACCACCGCCGACGGCGCTTCTCCCTGGCCTCAGGCCCACGTGATCATCGCCGGGATCGGGGTGTCCGGTTTCGCGGCGGCGGACGGATTGCTGCAGTTCGGCGCCCGGGTCACCGTCCTCGACGACGCCGAGACGCCGGCCAACGCCGACAAGGGCGCGCTGCTGGAGGTGCTGGGTGGGGTCGTACGCCTCGGCCCCGGATCCACCGCCGTGCTGCCCCCGGACGCCGACCTGGTGATCACCACCGGGTTCGGGCCGGCCGCGCCGCTGCTCGTCCAGGCCGCCCAGCGCGGGGTGGCGATCTGGAGCGAGGTCGAGCTCGCCTGGCGGCTGAGCCGACCGGCCAAGGTCATCCCGTGGCTGGGCATCACCGGGACCAACGGCAAGACGACCACGACCCAGATGCTGGAGTCGATGCTGCGTGCGAGCGGCCTGCGTACGGCTGCGGTCGGCAACATCGGTCGACCCCTGATGGAGATCGTCCTGGACCCGGAGCCGTACGACGTGCTCGCGGTCGAGCTGTCCTCTCACCAGCTGCACTGGTCGCACTCGCTCAGCCTGCACTCGGCGGTGGTGCTCAACCTGCAGCCGGACCACATCGAGTGGCACGGGTCGTACGAGGCCTACACGGCCGCCAAGGCGAAGATCTACACCCAGGTGCAGCATGCCTGCGTCTACAACGTCGCCGACCCCGCGACGGAGGCCATGGTGGAGGACGCGGACGTCGTCGAGGGAGCTCGCGCGATCGGTTTCACCCTCGGCACCCCGGCCGTCTCGATGGTCGGGCTCGTCGACGACCTGCTCGTCGACCGGGCCTTCATCGAACAGCGCCGAGACTCCGCCCTCGAGCTGGCCAAGGTCACCGACATCTCCCCGGCTGCGCCGCACAACGTCGCGAACGCTCTCGCGGCGGCCGCGTTGGCCCGGTCGTACGGGGTCTCGGCCGCTGCCGTCCGCGATGGACTGCGCACCGTGCAGCTCGGGGCCCACAAGATCCAGACCGTGCTGGAGCGTGACGGCATCCGCTGGATCGACGACTCCAAGGCCACCAACCCGCACGCGGCCGACGCCGCCCTGCGTTCGTTCGAGTCCGTCGTGTGG
>DATDBS010000025.1:0-14450 GCA_036524735.1 Propionibacteriaceae bacterium | reverse complement strand
CGGAGCTCGTGCATGATCTTGCCGGGCTCTTCGGAGGTCTCGGTGTCGATCACGCTGCCCTGCAGCCGACCGAGCGTCCGCAGCGTGCCGCGCGCCACGCTCAGGTCGACCGGGATGAGCCTGCGTGCGGCCCAGATGCTGTCCCGTCCGAACAGCGTCAGGTACCACGGGGCGCCGGCGGCGATGAAGACGTCATCCGGATGATCGGGGGTCACCATGGCCAGGCTGTTGAGGTCGGCGAGGGAGCGGTCCAACCAGGGCTGCAGGCGGTGGTGGTTCGAGGCCCCCGTCCAGGCGGGCAACGGCGCAGACAGCGCCGCACCCACCACGCCACCACGGTCCACCACCCCGAGCTCCCAGGACACCGACGACTCCCCGTGGGCCGGAACGCTCAGCTGCCACGTTGCGGTGAGCACCGCCCGGTCGGCCGAGAGCGACCACTCCGCCCCTGCGCAGCTGAGCGAGACGTCCAGGTCGTCCGAGGACCACACCACCTCGTCACCACCGGGATCGACGTCGTACGCCACGGCAGCCGGCGCCTCACCCCGCTTGATCACCTCGACGCCGGCGAAGTCGCAGCCGAAGGCGACGCTGACCTCCACCGTGACCGGTACGCCCAGCAACGAGCTGACGGTGAGCCACTCCTCCACCGATCCGGGCTCGACGCTGCGGACCCGGTCGAGGCGCAGCTGCGGGTCGGGTGTCGTGGCCAGCTCGGGCGCGATGTGGCGCAGCAGGTGGGTGAAGGTGGCCTGTTGGCCCTCGAGCGCCGTCGCGATGTGTTCGCCCGGCTGCCCGTCGATCTGGACCTCGATCCGGTTGAGGACGCGCACGTCGGCGTGCAGCACGCCTTGGACACCCGGGTCGGATGCCGTGCTGCGTACGCTCCCGTCCGGCGCGGACCACACCTGCGTCGGGGCGGCCAGCACGGTGACCAGATCGTGCAGGAAGGGCTGTCGGCGCTGGGGCATGGATCCCATCGTGCCGGAATCCGCTGGGGCCAACTCCCCGGCGGGTGAATAATCAACCTCTGTGTCATCACTTCCTTCGCAGCTGAGTGCCCGGGTCGAGACCGTCGCCGGGATCGACCCTGAGCTGCGGGCCGCCACCAAGCCCCAGTTCGGTCACTTCCAGTCGAACGTCGCCCTGCGCCTGGCCAAGAGCGAGGGTGTGCCGCCGCGGCAGGTCGCGACCCGGATCGTCGCCGAGCTCGACGTCGATGACCTGTGCGAGCCGCCGGAGATCGCGGGCCCCGGTTTCATCAACTTCCGGCTCAAGTCCTCCGTGCTGGCCGACTTCGTCACCACCCAGCTCGCGGACCCGGCCCACGGGATCGTGGCCAGCGCTACGCCCCAGGTCGTCGTCCTCGACTACTCCTCGCCCAACGTGGCCAAGCAGATGCACGTCGGTCACCTGCGCTCCACGATCATCGGCGACTGCCTGGATCGGGTCCTGTCGGCAGCCGGCCACCAGGTGATCCCGCAGAACCACGTGGGCGACTGGGGCACCCAGTTCGGCATGCTCGTCGAGCAGATCATCGAGACCGAGACCGACGTCGCCGCGCTCACTCTGGCCAGCGCGGAGGAGGTCTATCAGCAGGCCAACGCCCACTTCAAGTCCGACGAGGACTTCGCGACCCGAGCCCGGCAGCGCGTGGTCGCCCTCCAGTCGGGGGACGTGGCCACCCGGGCGATCTGGCGGCAGCTGATCGACATCTCGCTGGTCGGCTTCAACGAGGCCTACGGCCGGCTCAACGTACGGCTGAGCGACAGGGACCTCGCCGGCGAGTCGATGTACAACGACGACCTGCCCAACGTGGTCACCGATCTCGAAGAGTCCGGTGCGGCCGTGATGGACGACGGCGCGTTATGCGTCTTCGTGGAGGGCTTCAACTCCCCGATGATCGTGCGCAAGCGGGACGGCGGCTTCGGCTACTCCGCCACCGATCTCGCCGCGATCCGGCACCGCGTCCGCGACCTGCACGCCGATCGGCTGATCTACGTCGTCGGCTCCCCGCAGACCTTCCACTTCGAGCAGGTCTTCGCCGTGGCGAGGAAGTCCGGCTTCCTGCCCGACGACGTCTCGGCCGAACACGTCGCGTTCGGCCAGATCCTCGGAGCCGACGGCAAGAAGTTCTCCACCCGCGAGGGCACCGCGGTCACGCTCTCCTCGCTGCTCGACGCGGCCGAGGAACAGGCCTCGCCACCGATCGCCATCGCGGCGATCAAGTACGCCGATCTGTCCACCGGGCTCAACAAGGACTACGTCTTCGACATCGACCGAATGGTCCAGACCAGTGGCAACACCGGGCCCTACCTGCAGGACGCCCACGCCCGGATGGCCCAGGTGCTGCGTCGGGCCGAGGCCGAGGGGCTGACGACCCAGACCCTGGTCTCGGTGCTGGACGAGCCGGCCGAGCAGACCCTCGCCCTGGTCCTGTCGGGCTACGGCGAGGTCATCGCCGAGGTCGCCATGACGCTCCAACCTCACAAGCTGTGCTCCTACCTCTACGACCTGTCCGGTGCGCTGGCCACGTTCTACGAGCAGTGCCCGGTGCTCAAGGCCGAGGGCCCCGTACGCGACTCGCGCCTCGCCCTGTGCCTGGCCACCAAGCAGGTGCTCGCGTCGGGGTTGACGCTGCTGGGCATCGAAGCCCTCGAACGGATGTAGCGTCTCCGCTCGATGCTGATCCTGCTGCCGCCCTCGGAGGGCAAGTGCGCGCCCGCGCGTCGGGGGCGACCGGTGGACCTCGAGGCGCTCTCGTCACCCGAGCTGACCGAGACCCGGTCGGCCGTACGGGCGGCGTTGATCGCCACGAGCGCCGATCCCGACGCGCTGCGGCTGCTCGGCGTCGCGCCCGGGCTCGCGGCGGACGTGGCCCAGAACCTACGACTCGAGGCCCTGCCCGGATCGCCGGCGATGAACGTGTACGCCGGGGTGCTCTACGCCGCGCTCGACTACCCGAGCCTGTCGATGGGGGCCAAACGTCGGGCCGGCCGGTCGCTGCGGGTGCAGAGCGCGCTGTGGGGTCCGGTCGGGCCCGGGGACCGGATCGCGCCGTACCGGCTGTCGATGGCCGCGACGCTGCTCGGTCTCGGCCCACTCGCTGGCCGTTGGCGCGCCGTCCTCGATCCGGTGATGACCGGCCTCGCCGGGACCGGCATCGTGGTCGACTGCCGTTCCAGCACGTACGCCACCGCCTGGCGCCCGAGCGGGGCGGTGGCTCGGCGTACGGTCGCGGTTCGAGTCTTCACCGAGGTCGCCGGCCGCCGGACCGTGGTCTCGCACATGGCCAAGCACACCCGAGGCCTGGTCGCCCGCTGGCTGTTGGAAGCCTCGAGCTCCCCGCGTACGCCGGCTCAGGTCGCCGCGATCGTGTCCGCCCACCTGCCCTGCGAGCTCGTCGACCTCGGCCGTACCGGGTTCAGTCTCGACGTGGGTTGAGGCAGCGCAACCCCTCCGGCGCCTTCGACGAGCTCAGGGCGCGGCGTACGGGCTGAGCTCGTCGCAGCGCTCGTCAGAGCTCCGCATGTGCCGGCGACGGTCGTTTCGCACCGACTGGCCTGAAACGCGTCCGATCCGGCCCTGATTGCGATCGTTTTGCGCCCACTGGCGCGAAACGCGGCCCATGGCCAACCCGACCCATGGCCGACCCCGACCCAAGGACGACTCCCGACCAAGGACGATGGCCGACCCCCGACCCAAGGCCGCCCCCCGACCCAAGGCGAAACCTCGCAAGCTCAGGGCACGACGTCCAGGTCCTACTTCAGGACGTCGGGGTGGATCCGTCGGTCGGCGGCGAGCCATGCGGCGCCGACGATGCCGGCGGTGTTCAGCAGCTTGGCTGGGACGATCTCGGACTTCAGCTTGAGCTTGGAGAGGAACTTGTCCGAGTCCTTGCTGACCCCGCCGCCGATCACGATCAGGTCGGGCCAGAGCAGGGCTTCGAGGGTCTCGTAGTAGCGCTGCAGCCGCTTGGCCCACTCGCTGTAGGAGAGGCCCTCTTTGTCCTTGACGCTGGAGGCGGCCTTGGACTCGGCGTCGTGGCCGTCGACCTCGATGTGTCCCAGCTCTGAGTTGGGTACGAGTACGCCGCGATAGACCAGCGCGGTACCGATACCGGTGCCGAGGGTGGTCAGCAGCACCAGACCCGGGTGGTCCTTGGCCGCGCCGTAGTGGACCTCGGCCAGGCCGGCGGCGTCGGCGTCGTTGACCAGCACGATGTCGCGGCCGAGCTCGTCCTCGAAGACCTTCTCGGCGGCGCAGTCGATCCAGGACTTGTCGATGTTGGCGGCCGAGCGGGTGGTGCCGTGCGTGACCACGGCCGGGATCGTGATGCCGATCGGGCCGTCCGCGCCGATGATGTCGGCGAAGTTGGCGACGATCTCGCCGACCACCTTGGCCACGTTCTTCGGCGTCGACTTCTCCGGGGTCGGGATGCGCAGCCGCTTGGCCGCCAGCTCTCCGGTCGTCAGGTCGACGGGAGCGCCTTTGATTCCGCTCCCACCGATGTCGATGCCAAGGACAGGGGCGCTGTGCACAGGTGCGTCGGTCATGGTGGCGAGCCTAGCGATTCCGGCTTCCCTCCGGGAAGGGTGCCCGCGGACCGGCCCGGGCGGCCGCGACCGGGTGGCAGACTGGCCGCGTGCCCGCCCCGGAGATCGCCCGCTCGACCCGCGTCATCGACGCTCCCGCCGCCGACATCTTCGAGCTGCTGGCCACCCCGTCGCAACACTCCGTGATCGACGGTTCGGGCACGGTCCAGGGTGCTCAGCCGCGGGGTCCGGAGCGACTGTCCGCCGGTGCGAAGTTCGGCATGCAGATGAACTGGGGCGCGAAGTACAAGATCCTGAACGAGGTCGTCGAGTTCGACGAGGGCCGCCAGATCGGCTGGCGCCACTTCGGGGGCCACGTCTGGCGCTACATCTTGACCTCGGTGGACGACCGGCGTACGACCGTCACGGAGGAGTTCGACCCGACCACCTCGCGGGCTCCGATCGTGCTCAGGCTGATGCGTGCGACGCGTCGCAACCAGGTCTCGATCGAGCAGACCCTGGAGCGGCTGCAGCAGTGGGCGACCAACCGGTCCTGAACGACTAGACCAGGACCTCGTCACCGACCGGGGGCACGGCTTCGATCTCGAGCAGCTGCGCGACCATCATCAGCATCTGGGTGTCCTCGAAGGTGATCTGGCGACCGTACGGCCCCCGGGCCCGGCCCACCGCCATGCCGATGCGGAGTAGCGCCCGGCGGAAGTCTGCTGACACCTCGGATTCGAGCCGGGCCAACGCCGCGACGACGTGCGCGAGACCGGTGACCACCGAGCGGTCGTCCAGCTCGAAGTCCAGCACCAGCCCGGAGCGGTCAGCAGCAAGGGAGACCAGCAGCCCGCGGGCAGGTTCGGGCGTACGCAGGGTGACGCCGACGACGCCGTCCCAGAAGGCTTCGAGCTCGTAGCGGGAGAACCGGCTGGTGCCGGCGAGAGCGCTGAGCACCCACAGCGGACCGAGCTGCAGCGTACGACGATCGTCGGAACCCAGATTCATCCCTCGCCCTCCTTCCCCACCACTATCGGCAACGAGGGGCGGCTAGACAAGTCTCAGCGGTTGAGCTGCCGCAGGCACCAGGCGTAGACCTGGGGATCCGACGTGGCCGTGTCGGAGAAGTAGAACGCGTAGAAGAGTCGGTAGAGGTCGAGCCAGCCGTGCACCTGATCGCCCCAGCGCTCCGCGGCCACCGATTCCAGCCAGGCGCCGTCCTCGGTCGAACCCGGATAGTCCTCCAGCTCGAGGAATGCCACGGCACCGGTGACGTCGATCAGCGGGTCGGCGTTCATCGTGTGGGGGCTGAAGTCACCGATCCCGGTCACGATGGGGCGGCCCTGCGGATCCAGGCTCACGTAGGTGTTGGGCGGGCAGATGTCGCCGTGCACCAGGGCGGGCTGGACGTTCCTGGTGGCGATCCCGCGGTGCAGGATGTCCCACAGCCGCCCCACGTCGGGGAAGTCGGCCTGGAGCTGGGCGCGGCTGCGGCTGACCGGTCCGGCGAGCATGGCGTGCAGCAGCTCGCCCACGGTGGCGTACGACGTACCGGCCCCCTCACCGACGAGGCGGGCGAAACCGCGTACCGGACTGGGGAGCCGTTGGATCCGGTCCACGGCATCCAGATAGCTGCGCAGGGCTGCGCGTCGCTCGGACTCTTCCGCCGTACGCAGCCAGCTCGAGAAGCTCCGGCCCGAGAACCGGCGGTCCATGGTGAAGGTCCGGCCGACCCGTTCACCGGAGTCGAGGATCAGCGGCACCTCGATACCGATGTCGGTGCCCTGCCAGTGGCCGTACAGATAGCGCAGCTGGTCGACGGTCTGCCGGGGGGCCTCGTGCCGGCTGCGGTAGAGGCGCAGCACCCGCTCCTTGTCGAGGGCGAAGACTTCCGTCTCGCCACCTTCGCCGATCAGCTGATCCCGGCTGATCCCGTACGCCGACAACACCCCCGCCTCGCCGGCCCGATCCTGCGCGCCCGGGCCTGCGCGATCGATGGCCCGGTCGGCCTCCCGATCGGCGGCCCGGGCGGCGCGGGCCCGGTCCAGCTGACTCAGAGCGAGCTCCCGGGCGACCGTCACGTCGAGCTCCTGGGCGATGGCGCGTACCGGTCCCTTGGGGGTGTCGAAGTGCACGTCCGCCAGGCCGAGTCTGCGCTGCAACGGGCCCTGCTCGATCCGTACGGACTGGGTCTTGGCGTGCGGAACCACGTCCACCACGTGGTTCAGCCAGCCGTGCTCGGTGATGACGGCTCGTTCGTTCCAGCCGTATCGCAAGGTCCAGAAGTCGAACCAGCGGACCCAACGGGCCTGCCGCGGCGACGGATGCCGCTCGATGCTGGCCAGGTCGAAGCCGGGCAGCACGCGGTCCAGCGCCAGCGCCACCTCTTCAGCGGTGGCGACGGGGAGCAGCACGCTCGTGGCGGCGGAGTCGTTGGACTCGGAATCGCTGGTCGCGTAGCCGAGGATGTCGACGTCGATGCGGTACCAGCCCATCCGCTTCCACAGGAACGACTGGGTGGTCTTGACGCCCTGGATGCGGTTGACGGGCACGGACTGGCTGGTCAGGTTGGTGAGACCTCGGGTGACCCGCAAGCCGCGCGGTGACTCGGCGAGGGTGAAGTTGAACATCGAGATCAACCTGCGGCTGACCAGGGAGAACGCACCGAACAGCAGCGGAATGAGGCCGCCCAGCGCGAAGACGGTGACGTCCAAGGATGTGGTCACGATCAGGATGATGATCATGGTCGCGGCCGAGATGATCAGCTCGGTGGAGAGCAGGAAGCTGATCAGCAGGCGCTGCGACGAGACCTTGACCAGGGGGACGTCGGAGCTGCCGAGGTCGGTCAGCGCGCTCGCGGCCGCGGTGTCGCCGAGGTCGCTGATGCTCGCGTGCTGTCCGTGGGCCCGGGTGAGCAGGTAGTCCCGGAGCTGGGAGGCCTTGGCGCGCTTGAGGTAGCGGAGCTTGACCGTGCTGTCACCGGCGCCGGCCTCCAGCCTCAGCTCGACGAGCCCGAAGATTCGCGCGGCGAGCGGCTGGATGATGTCGACCGACTGGAGCCGCTCGAACGGGATCTTCTTGGAGTTCTTGAACACCGCCCCGGTCTCGATCCGGAGTTCGTCATCGTCGATCACGAAGCGGGTGAAGTACCAGCTGGCGAACCCGGCGACGGCCGCCAGGACGACGACGCCACCGATAGCGGGGAGCACCCAGCGCAGATCGGTGTAGTCCAGCCCGTCGTTCTCACCGTCCGGGATCAACTGCTGGCCCCAGGCGAAGATGACCGCGACCAGCACCAGCCAGCCGCGGATGAACGGGGTGGCCGGGTGGGGGCGTTCGGTCTTCTTGACTACCGGTGCACCCGGGATGACCGGGGCGGTGGCGGGGTCGGCCTGGTCGGTCGCTGGACCGTGGTCGGTCGCTGGACTCTGGTCGGTCGGGGGAGTGAGGGAGCTCATAGGCCCGAGGCGTGGGCTTCACCGAGCTCGGTGAGCCGGTCTCGGAGTCGGGCGGCTTCGTCGGGGGTCAAGCCGGGAATGGTGGCGTCGGTGTCGGCGCTGGCGGTCTTCAGGGTGATGTTGGCCAGCCCGAACGCCCGTTCCAGCGGACCCGACCCGACCTCGACGAGCTGCATCCGGCCGTACGGCACGGCCACCAGCGAGCGGAACAGAACTCCGTGGGTGATGTAGAGGTCGTCCTCGCGCTCCACGTAGCCCCACGCGCGGTAGTTGCGCTCGACCAGGATCAGCCGGATCACCACGATGAGGGCGGCGATGCCCCAGAGGATGGCCGAGATCCACCACAGGCCGCTGGCGATGCCGATGATGAGAGCGGGGATGGTGAAGACGATGGGGGCGACGAGCAGAGTGGTCAGCCGTCGCAGCGAACGGTAGGCGGGCGAGATCCGCTTCCACTCGTACGCCGGGGGTGCGAAAAGTTCGTCCATAGCCACTTCAGGCTACGTGGCGCTTCCAGGGCAGGGGCTTCTTGGGCCCGCGGACCTGAATGTCGCCGAGGATGTTCACACCCTTGATGATGACGGTCGGCATCTCGGGATCAGGCGGTCCGAACCCCTTCGCCGAGGACCCGGCCGCGATGTTGACCGCTTCGAGGATGACGTTCGTGCCCAACGGCACCCGCACCTTGATCGAGCCGAGGAACTGGGAACAGTTGACCTCGACGACGGGGGAGTCGAAGGTCGCTTCGGTGAGGTCGATCAGCACATCGCCGAGGCAGGCGGTCGCCGAGTTGAACCGGTTCACCCGCCAGGGGCCGACGCGTTTCGTACTGGACAGCACCGACACCATGCGTTCGGGCGAACCGGTCGGAACCGCCGGTCCGGTGTTGACCGGGAACCGCGTGGGTTGCGGCGCCGGCGCGGGGAGCAGGTCGGCGGTCAGGGGCACAAGATCGTCGAAGGTCCGGGCCTGGACGGCAGCGGCCGTACGTTCTCCGAGCTCGTCGGAGGTGATCCGGCCTTCCGCGTACGCCATCTGCAGGACCTCGCTGACCTGGTCGCGGTCGGCGTCGGAGGCCCGGATCTCACCGCCGGTCATCGACGCTTCTTGGCCGGCTTGGGGCCGGAGACGGAGACGCCGCCGAACAACGTCATGCCCTTGATGACCAACACCGGGGCGCCGGGGAGCGGTTCGCCGACGTGGCTGACGTCCGTGCCGCCGAAGACCCCGGCCGTCTGATCACGGACCTCGATGCCTTCGGGGACCTTGATGTCCAAGCCGCCGAAGCACCAGAATCCCGAGATCTCGACCACGGGACCCTCGAAGATGGCATCCCTCAGGTCGAGGTCGATCCCGCCGAACAGGGCCAGGGCCTGGGTGTGCTTCCGAACCCGCCACTTGCCCTTGCGGGTGACGCCGCCGAAGATGGCGACCATCTTCTCCGACTCCTGGCTCGCCGAGGAGGTGTCGATGGTGAACGGCCCGTTGGTGGTGGTCGACACCTGGGAGGGTGAGGGCGGGTTGACGATCACGAGGTCGCGGGTGATGGGCAGCAGCTCGTCGAACGTCCGGGCCCGCAGCAGTTGCTCGAGCCGCTCGTCGTGCTCGTCGCGGGTCAACCGACCTTCGGCGTACGCCGTGCTGAGCACCGTGGCCACCTGCTCCCGATCCGCGTCGGAAGCGCGAAGATTGCCTCCGGCGATGGGTCCGACGTTGCGGGGTTCGGTGCTGTTCTCGGTCATGACCTCACGCTAACCCCGGGTTCGGATCGGGGTCGAGGTTGATCGCCACGGTTCAGGGCTCCACTCAGGTGACTCCGGGGGCCACCCCTGATACCCACGCGCTCTGAGCCTCTCGAAGGCCCAAGTTCTCACGCGTCCTGAGCCTGTCGAAGGCCCCGAAGGGGTTGCGCATCCGGCGTCCGCGCCCTGAGCCTGTCGAAGGCTCCGAAGGGTTTGCGCCTCACCTCGTCCCCGCACCAGCGCACCCGACCTCAGAAGTCGTGAGCCAACCCGATGTCGAACACATTGCCCTCCGGGTCGGTCAGAGTCGTCCACCGCGTACCGTGCTCGTCGAAGTCACCCAGCTTGGTGGCCCCGAGCGACACGGCGCGCTCCACATCGGCGGCGAGATCGACGCTGCTCAGGTCCAGATGCAGCCGGTTCTTCCCGGCGGCTTCCTCCGGCACGGCGAGGAACATCAGGGACGGGAAGCCCGTGGTCGCGTCGGGCGGCAGCACCGCGAAGTACGCGCTGGCTCCCTCGGCGAGCGGGCGGTCGAGCAGGCGCGACCAGAAGCCGGCCAGTTCGTCGGCGCGCGCGGAGTCGATGGCGATCTGGCCGAAGCTGAGGGTGGACATGGTGGTGCTCCTTACGACTGGGTGGGAGGTGAGGTCAGGAGGCGACGGGCCAGCAGACCTGGGTCTGGAACTGGTCCTCGTCGGGTTCCTCGGGCGGGCCGTGCAGGTAGATCTCCCGGATGGGACCGGGAGCGAGGGTGTTGTGCTCGGCGACGTACGAGCCGAGGGCGCCGTACACGCGGTCGAGCTCGCGGTACGGGCCGACGTGCCTGGCTACGGCGAAGCGGCCGCCGGCCAGGGTGTCGTGAACCGGGCCTCCAGGCAGGACGGGCAGGTACGCCGTCACCTCACCGTGGGCCTCGGTGAAGAACTCCTCGCCGTACGTCGCCCCCACGGGCCCGGCGGCCTCGATCCCCAGGATCGTGAGTGTGGCGGCGAGCTCCCCGAAAGCGTTCCCGCACCAGTCGGCGATATCGGCACGGCCGACCCGGGCCGAGCGGGACAGGACCGGGATGGCGACGAGATCCAGGTAGTTGACCGACAGTGTGGTCGGGGTGAGCAGGGCACGCAGCGATCCGACGATGTTCCGGGTTCGGTCGAGCTCGCGTTCCATCCGCTGCAGGTGATCGGCGATCACGGCGTCCCGTTCGGCGGGCGTTGCCACGACCTGGCGTACGGCGGCCAACGGCAGGTCCAGGTCCCGGAGCCGACCGATCAGGAGGGCGTCGTTCACCTGGTCAGTGGTGTAGCGCCGGTAGCCCGTCTGCTCGTCGATCCGAGCCGGGACCAGCAGCGTGACCTCGTGGTAGTACCGCAGCGTCTTGACGCTGAGGTGGGTGAGGCGGGAGAACTCCCCGATGCCGACCAGTGCGTCCATGGGCTCAACCTTGCAGGCTCCCGTCAGGGGAGAGTCAACCCCAGCCGGGTACGACTTTGGGCTAGACTGCTGCGGCGGTCAGACCGCAGGTGGACGTAGTTCAATGGCAGAACATCAGCTTCCCAAGCTGAATATGCGGGTTCGATTCCCGTCGTCCGCTCCACGACAATCGATTTGATCGATGGACAGTCGCCTTTCTCTTCGTGCCACGCGGATGGACTGCAACGAACCCGGATCCCGGCGACTTGTAGAGGGTGTGAAGACCCAGATGGTTGAGCCGACGGTGACCGCCGTACCCGGTCGGCAGCCGTTCGAGACGTTCGTCAGCGAGCGCAGCCCGCGTTTGTTGCAACTGGCGTGGTTGATCTGCCGAGACCAAGAAGACGCGCGCGACGCAGTGCAGGATGCGCTGGTCGCGCTGTATCCCCGTTGGTCTCGCCTCCCCGAGGGCGACGGCTTCGAGGCCTACCTCTACCGAACCGTGGTCAACGCGTGCCTGCGCGTCATCCGACGCCGTCCGCGGGCCTTGCTGGTTGCCGACCCGGAGCGTTTGCGGTCCACGCCCGCTGCCCCGGATGCGGGCGACGAGGTATCGACCGCCGACGAGGTGTGGACGTTGTGCGGCGAACTCCCACCCAGCCAGCGCGCTGCGGTCGTCCTGCGTTTCCAGCGTGACCTGAGCTTTGCCGAGATCGCTCGCATCCTCGGCTGTCGCGAGGCGACCGCCCGATCCCACGTCCACCGCGCTACGGCGACGTTGCGCTCCCGGTTGGAGGCACGCGCATGACCGACACCGAACAGATCTTCCGCGATGGGTTGGACGATGCGGCCCGAAAGTCACCCCAGATGGACCCGATCGAACTTGACGAGGTCATCGAGCAGAGTCGTGCCGAATCACGTACTGGCAGCCGGTCCGTCACCAGCGGTCTCCTCATGGCGGCCGCCTTTGTCCTGATCGCCGGTTTGGGCCTGGGGTGGTGGTTGAGTGCCGCTCCCGGCACCGGCCAACGGGGTCTCGTGGCTGGTCCGGGTGACCCGACGGCCTCGAGCGCGCCGTTGATCGGGCCCACCTGGCGGCTGACGGAGATCGGGGGCAAGCCGGCGGTGTTCGACGCCAGCGGCGGGCGGGGGCCGGACCTCACCTTCTCCAAGAAGACCATCTCGGGAACCGACGGGTGCAACGGCCTGACCGGGTCGTACCGGCTGGACGGCGACAAGCTGAAGATCACCGATCTGATCAGCACGCTGATCGGCTGCGACCAATCCGATGCCCTGCAGAAGCAGCAAGTGGCGTACGGGGACAACCTCAACCGCTCCGTGCGGCTGGCCATCGACGGCTCGACCCTGACGCTGTTCGACACTTCCGGCACGGCGCTCCTCGTCTTCGAGGCGGGATCGAGCCCGTCACCTCAGAATCCGACAACGGTGACGACTGTGCAGATACGACTGCAGAATGAGTCCACCCTTCCGATGGATGACGTCGCAGTGACCTTCGCCGACGGTAAGCGGGTCACGTACGGCTCCATCGCTCCTGGTCAGCGCACCTCCTACGAGGTAGCCGGAGAGGCCTATCGGTACGCCTACGTGGGCGCCACGATCGACGGCAAAGAACGGGTCCTGCAACCCATCGACTACGTGGGGGAGACCTTGCTGACCCCCGGTCGCTACACCTACGTGCTTACCTACACGGCCGGTTCTCTCGACCTGGAGTTCGTGACTGATCAGTGAGGCCGTATAGCCTCCAATCCATGGCTGGAGCTGCGTTCAACGGGCTCTCTCCGAGGGTGGTCGTCCTGGGCCTGGGTCCGTCGGGTCGGGCGATGGCGCACCGGCTGGCCGCCCACGGCGTCGAGGTCACTGCCATCGACCCGGCGCCGGCCCGTCCCTGGACTCCGACCTACGCCGCCTGGGCCGACGAACTGCCGAGCTGGCTACCGGCTGAGGTGATCAGCACCCGTACGCCGGCCCGCGGCTGGGCTCTCCACGAGCACGACCTGGGGCGGGACTACGTCGTGCTCGACACCGCCCGCTTGCAGCACGCCTTGTCCGACGACGGCGTACAGGTCATCACCGGCCAGGTCGTCGACGCGACCGATCACGAGGTGACCCTGGGCGACGGTCGGTCCGTCACCGCTGACCTGGTCTTGGACGCGCGCGGCAGCAGGCCGGCACTAGATCGCGCCCAGCAGACCGCCATCGGTCTCGTCGTACGTCACGAGGACGCTTCGATGTTCACCGAGACCTGGTTCATGGATTGGCGCCGCGACAACGACACCGGTCCCGACGACCCGCCGTCCTTCCTCTACGTCGTGCCGCTCGACGACGATCACCTCCTGCTCGAGGAGACCTGCCTGGTCGGTCGCCCGGCGCTGGGTGGGGCCGAGCTGCGTCGTCGGCTTCGTGCCCGCCTGGCCAGCCGCGGCGTACGACTGACCGGTGACGAACGGGAGGAGCGGGTGCGGTTCTCCGTCGAGCCGGAGACCCGACCCGGACCGGGATCGGCGGCCAGCCGCGCACCCGTGGCGATCGGCGCCCGCGGCGGGATGATGCATCCGGCGACCGGATACAGCGTGGCCGCCTCACTGTCGGTCGCCGAACGACTGGGCGGGGCGATCGCGGACGGGGCCCACAGCAGATGCGAGATCACCGACGTCTTGTGGAGTCGGTCAGCCCGCTCCACCCATGCTCTGCAGCGCGTCGGGCTCACCACCTTGTTGCGGCTTCCGCCGAGCGGAACGGTGGCGTTCTTCGAGGCTTTCTTCCGGCTCCCGCCCGAGCGACAGCGGGCCTACCTGTCAGCCCGCGACCGGCCTGCAGCGACGCTGGCGGCAATGGCCTCGATGGCGATTTCCCTGCCGCCTTCGCTGTCCTGGGTTGCCGTCACGTCGGTGGGAAGGCGCAGTCGGTCGTAGCCGGTCCTGGGTTCAGGCCAGAATGGGCACCTTCAGCATCCAGTCGTACCCGCTTCGCCAGCCCAGAATTCGCCAGCCCAGAACAGGAATCACCATGCCCACCCCCCGCAAGCAAGAACTGATCTACGGCTGCATGGGCTTCGGCGGCAGCTGGGATGCGACGCCGTACACCCGCGAGGACCTGCGCACCGCCGAGCAGGCGGTACGGACGGCCCTGGACGTCGGCGTCCGCGTCTTCGACCACGCCGACATCTATCGCTCCGGCAAAGCCGAAGCTGTTTTCGGTGAGATCCTCGCCGGCGACGCGGACTTGCGGGGCTCGATCCGGATTCAGACCAAGTGCGGGATCCGGCTTGGCGAGAGCGG
>DATDBS010000024.1:0-23783 GCA_036524735.1 Propionibacteriaceae bacterium | reverse complement strand
CTGGTCGAGCGGTTGGGCGCCCAGGGTGCGTGGGCCAAGATCCTCGAGGGGGCGCTCGGTGACGCGTCGGGTCGCCGGGCGGCGGCGGTCAGTCTGGACGTGGTCGACCGGCTGGCGCTGGAGAGCGAGATCCGGTTCGTCGTGCCCGGGGATGAGGAGTGGCCGGCCGGACTGCAGGACCTCGACCAGACGGAGCTGATCCAGCGTCGTGGCGGTCAGCCGTTCGGGCTCTGGTTGCGCGGGCCGGGTCACCTGGCCGAGCTGATGCAGCGTTCGGTCGCGGTCGTCGGGTCGCGGGCGGCGACGGCGTACGGCGGCGGGGTTGCCTCGGATCTTGCTGCGGATCTGTGCGATCTCGGGGTGACGGTGGTGTCGGGCGGGGCGTTCGGCATCGATGTGGCTGCGCACAACGGGGCGCTGGCAGCCGGTGGGCGTACGGTCGGCGTGGTGGCGAACGGGGTCGACGTGCCTTATCCGGTCGCGCACACCCGGCTATTCCAGACGCTGGCCCGGGAGCAGCTGATCGTGTCCGAACTGCCGCCGGGGGCGCATCCCACGCGCGTCCGGTTCCTGTCCAGGAACAGGCTCATCGCTGCGATGTCGTGCGGCACGGTGGTGGTCGAGGCGGCGCTCCGCTCGGGGGCGCGCAATACGGCGGGGTGGGCGTCGGAGTGTCAGCGTCCGTTGATGGCGGTGCCGGGTCCGATCTATTCGTTGGCGTCGACCGCGACCCATCTGATGATCCGGACCGGTCAGGCCGTGCTGGTCACGAGTGCGGCGGAGGTGGTCGAGATGATCTCCGGGTTCGGCCAGGACCTGTTGCCGTTGGCGCATGGGCCGGGGCGGCGTACGGATGATCTGTCGGCAGCGCAACTTGCGGTGTTCGAGGCGGTGCCGGCCCGGCGGCGGACGTCGGTCGGGGATGTGGCTCTGGCCGCGGGCCTGAGTGTGCCCACCACCTTGGCGGCGCTGGCCCACCTCGAGACGATCGCTCTCGTGGAGGGTGACGACCGAGGCTGGCTGGCCACGCCATGACCACTGACCTGACCTTAGAGTGCCGTCGTGGACGACGCACAGTTCCTGACCCTCGTTGCCGATGGCTTGGCTGGGTTGCCCCAGGTGAGCGCGGTGGCGCTCGGGGGCTCCCGGGCCCAGGGCCGGCACCGGTCGGACAGCGACTGGGACTTCGCGATCTACTACCGCGGCGGATTCGACCCGCAGGCGCTTCGCGATCTGGGTTGGCCAGGACAGGTGTCCGAGCTCGGTGGCTGGGGCGGTGGGGTGTTCAACGGCGGAGCCTGGCTCGAGATCGATGGGCGGCGCGTCGATGTGCACTACCGCGACCTGGACGTGGTCGAACGCGAGTTGACCGAGGCGGAGCAGGGTCGGTTCCGGATCGAGCCCCTGATGTTCCATCTCGCAGGCATCCCGACCTACTTGCTCTTGGCGGAGCTGTCGATCAACCAGGTGCAGCGCGGATCGCTACCCAGGCCGCGGTATCCCGAGGCGCTCCGCAGGGCCGCCCACGAGATCTGGATGAACCGAGCGGAGCAGACACTCGACTACGCCCGCGACCAACACGCGGTGCGCGGACGGGTGGCGCAGTGCGCCGGCCTGGTCGCCACCGGTGTCTCCCAGGCCGCCCACGCCCTCCTCGCGCGCCGAGGAGAGTGGGTGACCAACGACAAGACGTTGCTGACCGAGGCCGGTCTCGGGGAGGTCGACGGGCTCCTGGCCGGACTCACCGCAGACCCGTCCGAGCTGACCGCGTTCGTGGGGGCCGTACGGGCACTGATCGACAGACAGGTTCGGGTGGACCTCCGGCAGGGACGGAGAACTGTCAGTCCGTCCGGTTAGCGTCCGCACCATCAGGTTCACCCGCAACCAGAAGGGGTATCTCCAGATGCGCATAGCCGTGACCACGCCGACGGGCAACGTGGGCCGACACGTCGTCCCCATGCTGATCCGATCTGGCCTCCGACCGACCGTCCTCGTTCGCAGTCCGGCCCGTTTGGACCCAGCGGTCGCCCACGAGGTCGACGCGGTAGTTGTCGACCAGGGCGACGGTGATGCAGTCGTGGCGGCGACGAGAGGAATGGACGCCCTGTTCTGGGTCGACCCGCCCACCATGGCGGCCGATCCCATCGCCGAGTTCGCCCGGGTCGGAGCGATTGCGGCCCGCGCCGTCGAAGAGAACGGCATCTCCCGGGTCGTGTTCCAGAGCAGCATCGGGGCGGAGCTGCGGCACGGCGTCGGCGAGATCGACGGACTGGCCCGCACCGAGGAGGTGCTGGAGGAGACGGACGCTGCGGTTCTGCACCTGCGCTGTGGTTACTTCTTCACCAACCTGCTCCTCCAGCTCGACGCAGTTCGCCGTGGCGTGCTGCAGGTCGTGGTGCCCCTCGACCAGCCCCTGCCGTGGGTCGCCCCCCGCGACATCGCCGAGGTGGCGGTGCTCCGGTTGCTTTCGCCCGGCTGGACCGGGCGCCAGGTCCAGGCTGTGCACGGGCCCGAGGACCTGACCTGGAACGAGGCCGCGGCGGTGGTCGCCCAAGCAACCGGCCATCCCCTCCGCGTCGAGCGCATCAGCGACGAGGCGATGCGAGCGGGCCTGCGGGAGTCAGGCATGGGTCCCGGTCTGGTCGAGGCGGTGATGGGCATGTCGACCGGAATGAGAGACGGGTTCGTTCCCGAGCAGCCGCGTACGGCCGCGACCACCACGCCGACCAGTCTGGCGTCCTGGGCCTACGACGTGCTCCGACCGCAGCTCTGAACGCTGCCCGTCGTGGATCAGGCTTCCGCGACGTGCTGCCCGGCGGCGATCTCGGCGAGCTCGGCCCCCATGGTGGTGGTCGTGTGGTGAGCCAGCACGTGCTCACGGCCGGCCCGCCCCAGCTGCTCGGCCCGAGCGGGGTCGTCCAGCAAGGCGATGATCTCGGCGGCCATCCGCTCCGGATCGGCGACGGGCACCAGCGCACCGGTCACGTCGTCGACGAAGTAGTCCCGCATGCCCGGGGTGTCGCAGACCACGACCGGTCGGCCGACGGACTGGGCCTCCAGCCCGACCGTCATACCCGAGGCGTGCAGGTTGGCGCGGGTGGCGAGGGCGACCACGGAGGCGGTGCCCAGCAGCTCACTGACCTCGACGTGGGGGAGCCGTTCGAACTTCTCGACTCCGGCCGGCGCGGGCAGGTCAGCCTTGGACTGGACCGTGATCTTGGCGTCGGGCCGGGCGGCGTGCACGATCTCCAGTGCGGCGTACAGCGTCTTAGGGTCGCGGTCCCGATCGCCACCGACGCTGACCACGTGCGGGACGCTCGGGTACGGCCGGGAGAAGTAGAAGTCGGGATCCACCCCGAACCGCAGGAAGTGCACGGGTGGACAGTTCGGGCCGAGCCAGTCGCGTACGGCTTCCGCCTGCGGTCGGCTCAGCACCCACAACCCGTCCAGCTGACGCAGGGTCTTGGCCACGAGGGTGAGCCGGGGCGTTTCCTCACCGGCGGCGATCGCATCGGTCGCCCAGATCACCCCGGCGTAGTAGCGCCGGGCCGGGATCGTGGTCAGCATGTCGACCGCGGTCATCTCTTCCCACGCGACGGCCGCCTCAGCCGCATCGGCACCGATCTTGGGGCGGCGTACACCGGTCAGACCCGCCAGCCGAGCCCGGACTCCGGTCAGTGGCGGCACGTCCTGGGTGACCACCGGGTGAGCGAACTCACCGAGCTTGTCGAGCCCGTACGGCCACACGCTCGGCACCGGACTCTCGGCGTGACGCCGCCGCCAAGTCGCGAGACCGACTGCTTCCCGGTAGGCGACCACCACCGCCGGCGTCGTACGGTCACTGGGGCCGGGCGCAGACATGGCGCACATCCTGCCAGAGTTTCCGCGCCCGACTCCGATCACTGCGCGTCGGAAAGGAACCGCCTCAGCAGAGGTCCAGCCGTCTGCGAACCCGACTCACCGTCGCGGACGAAGACGGCCACCGCCAGGTCCCCCTGAGCCGCGATCATCCAGGTGTGGGTCTTGTACGGAGCCTTGGCGCCGTACTCCGCCGTACCCGTCTTGGCGATGATGGCCGGCGGCTCGGCGCTGCTCAGCACCCGGCCACTGCCCTGGGTGACGACGGCTCGCATCATCTCGCGCAGCTGCTTGGCCTCGGTCCCGGTGAGCGGTTTCGCTGAGGAGGTGGCCTCCTGCCCGTCCAGCAGGTGGGGAATGATCGTCTCCCCGGCCGAGACCGAAGCGGCGACCGCGGCCATGGCCAGCGGTGACGCCTGCACCGAACCCTGACCGATCAACGCGGCCGCACGCCCCGTCTCGGAGTCGTCGGCGCCCATCGACCCGAAGAAGGCGGGAAACCCGACGTCGTAGTCCGTGCCCATTCCCAACGATGCCGCGGCGGCGGCCAGGTCGCCGTCCTTGATCTTGCCCCGCTGCCCGATGAAGGCGGTGTTGCAGGACTGGGCCACGGCCGTCCGCAGGTTGATCGACCCTCGAGAACCGCTCGGGTAGTCGCTGTAGTTCTTGAACTTCTTCCCGTCCACGGTCACCGTCTCGGGACAGGTCACCGACGACGCCGGGCTCAAACCTGCGCGCAGCAGAGCCAGCGCCGAGACGACCTTGAACGTCGACCCCGGTGGGAACTGACCGGTCGTGGCGATCGACTGCCCGTCAGCCCCCGGCCCGTTGGCCGCCGTGAGGATGGCGCCGGTGGACGGGCGGATCGCGACGATGGCACTGGCCGGGTCGGTCTTGGCCAGGGTGGTCTCGGCCAGCTTCTGCAGGTCGATGTTCAGGGTGGTGGTCAGAGGTTGGCCGGCGGTTGGCTTGACCTCGAACAACGACACCGGCTTGGCGGTGCTCGACGTCGTCGGGGTCGCCGAGGGGCTGGGCGATGCGCTGGCCGAAGTCTTGGCTGCCACGAGCTGGACCTGCACCCCCGGCGTACCGCGGAGCTGCTTGTCGTAGCGCTTCTGCAAACCCGACAACCCCACCTGATCGCCGGCCACGACCGTACCGTTGGAGTCGTCGACGATCTCCTTGGTCGCCTCACCCACCGTGCCGATCAGGGCCCGAGCGAAGTCCCGGTTCGGAGCGAGCATCTGCTCGGCCTGGATGGGCAACGCACCCGGGACGGCGAAGACCTCCTTGTTGGCCGGCTTGTCCTTGTCGGTGGCCCGGTAGACGATGGCCTCCACGAACGCCTCCGGTCCGGCTCCGGCGACCTTGGCGGTGTAGTTCTTCGCGTCGATCTTGACCAGCTTGGCCAGCTTGGTGGCCGACGCGTCCAGCTGGTCCGCGGCGATCTGAGCCTTGTCGATCCCGATCCGCACCACGGGTCGGTCACTGACGATGGTGCCGCCGTCCTCACCCAACAGCTCACCGCGGTCAGGGTCCAACCGCTCCTGGGTGAGGCGGTTGGAGCCGTCGAGCTCAGGAGCCAGCACGCTGGGTTGCCAGGTGGTCTTCCATCGACCGGCTTCGTTGTTCAGCTGGGCCTGGGTGGTGTAGGTCCAGCTCTGCTCGACGCCCGGAAAGGTCCAGCGGTAGTTCAGGTTCACGGTGGCGCCGCTGCCCTGGGTGTCGACCGACACCACGTTCACGGTCGGGCTGATCGGGCCCATCCCCGTCACGGCGGGCTGGAAGAGGTCGTTGACCTGGTCACCCGTGGCCCCCACGAACTCGACCGTGGAGATGTTCTTCTTGGCCAGACCGGCGGCCAATTCGGCGGCGGCCCGCGCCGGCGTGTCGGCGTCCGGACCGGGATCCGGGTTCGGTGAGGAGGACGTGCACGACGTCGCCAGCAGCGCGGCGCTCAGCACCAGCGCGGCGCCGGCTCGCCGACGCCAGGTCGCGCGAGAGGGCGGGGTGAGGCTAGAGGGCATCAAAACATCCTGCCATCGACGGCGCCGGGACCCAGAACGTGGGCTGAGAACCGTCGGCGCCGACACGTAGGGTCGCGCTCATGGGCATCTACGCGCAGCGTCCCGGCCGGCTGGTCGGCCAGGTCGTCGGCGACCTCTTCGTGCTGGGTTGGGCCGTCGTCTGGGGCTTGGCCGGGCTTTTCGTCCAGCAGACCATCGCGGTGCTGGCAGGCCCGGCGCGCGAGACGGCCCGGACCGCGACCCGGCTCTCCGGCGACTTCACCGACGCCGCCACCCAAGCGTCCAAGGTGCCCGGCGTCGGTGACCAGCTGCGGCGACCCTTCGACGCCGCCTCGGAGACGTTGGGCTCGGTGATCACCGCGGCCAACAACCAGGTCGACAGCATCCAACGACTCGCCGTGATCATGGGTTGGCTGGTCTTCCTGATCCCGGTGGCGGTCGTCGTCGCGTTCTGGCTGCCCCGGCGCATCCGCTTCTACCGGCAGGCGCGTGCCGCCCAGGTCTTCATCGACTCCAACGCCGATCTCGACCTGTTCGCGCTCCGGGCGATGTCCCTGCAGCCGATGCACGTGCTGGCCGCGGTCAGCGACGACCCGGTGACCGCCTGGCGTACCGGGGATCGCGCCGTCATCAATCAGCTGGCCGAGTTGGAGCTCCGGCGCAGCGGCCTGCGAATGCCCGAGAGCGCCACCCTGATCAGCGGCGCAGATCCCCGAATTCCGGATGAGCGTCCATGAAGTCGACGGTGAACGGACACACCGGCCGGACCGTACGCCCGATCGCCCTGATGTCCTCCAACGCAGCCTGGGTGGCCTGAGCGGCGAATCCACGCCCTCGCCACTGCGGGTCGGTGCCGGTGTGCGTGATGGTCATCAGCTCGCCGTCGAGGACGAAGTCGATCACCGTGACCAGCTCGGTTCCCCATCGTGCCTCGTAGCGGGACAGCTGGTCGTGCCGGTGCACGGTGAGTGTCGGGTCGGGGGAATCCATGGTGTCAGTCAGCTCTTCCTGGTCGTGGTCTCAGCGTCGTGCGTCGAGGGCGGCCGTCAGCTGCTGGCGTACGGCGGGCCACTCGTCCTTGAGCATCGAATACTGCACCGTGTCGCGCCAGCTCCCGTCCAGGCGTCGGCGGTGGTGCCGCAGCACGCCCTCCCGCTGCGCGCCGAGCCGGGCGATCGCCTGCTGGGACCGGGTGTTGCGGATGTCGGTGTGCCAGACCACCCGCTCGGCTCCGAGCCCCTCGAACGTCCGGGTCAGCAGCACCAGCTTGGCCTCGGTGTTCACCGACGTACGCCAGTGCGTACGCGCGATCCAGGTGTGGCCGATGGCCAGGCTCTGCAGGTCGGGGTCGATCTCGTAGAACGACGTGGTGCCGATGAACGCGCCGCTCTCACGGATCCGGATCGCGTACGCCACCCGGTTCGGGTCGGCCAACACCTTGACCAGGTGGGCCCGGGCCTCGTCGTCGTCCTTCGGTGCGGCGAAACTCAGGTGCTGCACGACCTCAGCCGCCTCCTGCGGGGTGCCGAGACCCGCCCGGAAGGCCGGGGCGTCTGCGACGACGAGGGGCGTCAGCCTCAACCGCGGCCCCTCCAGGTCCACCCTCTCGCGCCAGTCCGTGCTCACGCTGCCACCCCGTTCGAACGCTGGGCGACCACGAAGATCCGGCGGAACGGCAGCAGCGTCCCGTACGGCCGTCGCGGGTACGCCTGGTTCAACATCGCCTGGTACGCCGTCTCGAACTCCGGGCGCAGCGCCTCGGGCAGGGCCTGCAACACCGGTCGCGCCCCGGTGCCGGAGATCCAGCGGAACACGGCGTCCGGTCCGGTCAGCACGTGCAGGTAGGTCGTCTCCCAGGCGTCCACCGCGCAACCCAGCGCGCTCAGGTCAGCCAGATACGCCGCGGGGTCGGCGACCGCGGGCCGCTCCATCCCGGCGACGTAGGAGGCGTACCGCGGACTCGACGCCAGCTCGTGCAGCAACCGGTGGCTCGGTTCGCCGAAGTTGCCGGGCACCTGGAACGCCAACCAGCCGCCGGGCGCCAGCTGTTCGACCAGCCCGGGCAGCAACGCGCGGTGCTCCGGCACCCACTGCAGGGCCGCGTTGCTCACGATCACGTCGACCGGTTGGGCCGGGCGCCACCTGGCGATGTCCTCGACCCGGAAGGACACCGACCCGCCCGCGTGCTCGGCCGCCCGGTCCACCATCTCGGCCGAGGAGTCGAGACCCTCGATGGTGGCGTTCGGCCAACGCCGGGCCAGTGAGGCCGTCAGCTGCCCAGGGCCGCACCCGAGGTCGACGACCCGGGCGGGGTCGTCGGCCGGGATCCGGGAGACGAGGTCGACGAACGGGCGCGATCGCTCGTCGGCGAACTCGAGGTAGGTCTGCGGGTTCCAGACGGGCACGGGCATACTCCAGGAGATATTCATCGGCGGTGGATCTCAGGTTGGTTTCGACCTCAAATTAGTAGCGTCGAGCGCGCACGTCGACCGAGTAGGTTGCGACCATGACCGTCGCGGAGCCGCAGCTGATCGAGATCGAGACCCCTGACGGCCCGATGTCGGCCCATCTGTGGCTGCCGCCGACCAGGACCGGACCCGGTCTGGTGCTGGTCCAAGAGATCTTCGGGGTCAGCAGCTACATCCGGCAGCGGGCCCGCGACCTGGCCGAGCTCGGCTACGTGGTCTGTGCGCCGGAGGTCTACTGGCGCCTGGACACCCAGCAGGTCGACGAGACCCGCGACGACGTCCTGGACCAGGCAATGGGCCTGGCCCAGCAGGTGTCCTGGCCGGATGCGGTCGCCGATGTCCAGCTGGCCGTGGCCCACCTGCGCGGTCGGATCGAGGTCTCGGGCGGGGTCGGCCTGATCGGGTTCTGCTTCGGCGGTGGCCTGGCCTTCAACGTTGCGGCCGTCGAACCGGTCGACGCTCTGGTCAGCTACTACGGGTCGTCGTTGGGCAGCCTGACCGACCTCGCCGGGGCGGTCCAGGCCCCCAGCCTGCACCACTTCGGCCTGGCTGACGCCTTCATCCCGGCCGAGACCATCGAAACGGTACGGCTGGCGGTCACCGCCCACGGGGCCCGGTTCGAGACGTACCCGGGGGCCAACCATGCCTTCGACAACCCGTCTCCAGCCTTCTACCACCCCGAAGCCTCCGCCGCCGCATGGGACACCACCACCCGATTCCTGGGTGAGCACCTGCCGTTGGGCTGACCAGCGGCAGCAGACCCTTTCTAAATCGATTCAGTGCTTCTTGACGCCGAATTACCAAAATATGCGTGCGTTTTCGCGCTCCGACGATAAAATCGGCAACGACGCAAGGGGGCGATGCGGCATGGTTGCTATCGGGGGAAGAACGGAAGTCGATGCGCACAGGCCTGGCCTGTCCATCTTGATCCGTGTTCGAGGCGCTCTGCCAAGCCTGCGGCCGGCAGAGTTGCGGGTCGCCGAGGCGGTGCTGGCCGATCCGGCCCGGGTGTCCGAGAGTTCGATCACCGCCGTGGCCCGACAGTGCCAGACCTCCGAGACCACCGTCCTCCGTTTTTGCCGGGCGATCGGCCTGGCCGGCTACCCGGAGCTGCGCATCGCGCTGGCCCGCGCGGCCCAGGGCCAGGAGGACGACGAGCTCGCCGGCGCCCGGGTCACCGGTGACATCTCGGCCACCGACTCCCTCGGCGATGTGGTCGTCAAGATCACCCATGCCGACTCCCGGGCCGTGGAGGACACCGGAGCCGCGATGGACCTGTGGGCCCTCGAGCGCTCCATCGATGCGGTCGCCAAGGCCCGACGGATCGACATCTACGGCATCGGGGCCAGCGCGTTGGTCGGTCACGACCTGCACCAGAAGCTGCACCGGATCGGTCTCGTGTCCTTCGTATGGTGGGAGGGCCACCTGGCTCTCACCTCCGCGGCGGTGCTGCAGGAGGGCGACGTGGCCGTCGGAATCTCTCACACCGGGACGACCACCGACACCGTCGACGCGCTGCGACAGGCCCAGGAACGCGGGGCGACCACGGTCGGCGTGACCAACTTCAAGCGCTCTCCGATCGCAGAGGTCAGCGATCTGCTGCTGGTGACGGCGGCGCGGGAGACCACGTTCCGCTCCGGTTCGATGGCCAGCCGCATCTCGCAGCTGGTGTTGATCGACTGCCTGTTCGCCGGGGTCGCCCAACGCTTCTACGCCGAGTCGATCGAGCTGCTCGACAGCACCGATGCCGTGGTGCAGAGCCGGCACGGAGCCCGTCGCAACTGACTCGACCCCGCCGGGGTCCAGCGGTCGTGCGGGGTGAAACAGTGAGGCGTGCCTGCCGCGTCCACCCCCGCCCCCCGCAAGCGGACCATCGTCGCGCTCGGCCTGATGTCCACCTTCGGACCGCTGTCCTTGGACCTCTACCTGCCGGCGTTGCCGGAACTGGCCGACGAGCTCCAGGCGACCACCTCCGCCGCGCAGCTGTCGATCACCACCTGCCTCGTCGGCCTGGCTGTCGGTCAGCTGATCGCCGGCCCACTCTCGGACCGGTTCGGACGGCGCAGGCCACTGGTGGTCGGACTGGTCGCCTACCTGCTCGCTTCGTTGGCCTGCGCCTTCGCGCCGTCCATCGGCGTCCTGCTCGTGCTGCGGCTGGTCCAGGGACTGGCCGGGGCCGCCGGTCTGGTGATCGCTCGGGCGGTGGCCCGCGACCTCTACGAGGGCAAGCTGCTGCTGGTCTTCTTCTCCAGGTTGATCCTCATCTCCGGCCTGGCCCCGGTGGTGGCACCGGTGCTCGGTGGCCAGCTCAGCCGGATCATGAGCTGGCGCGGGATCTTCGGGGTGCTCGCCGGGTTCGGGCTGGTGCTGCTGCTGATCGGGGTGTTCGGGCTACGCGAGACCTTGCCGCCGGAGCGGCGTACGACCGGGGGTCTGCCCGCCACCTTGCGCGGCTTCTCGGTCTTGATCAAGGACCGGCTGTTCGTGGGTTCGGCCCTGTCGGCCGGGCTCGCCGGAGCGTCGATGTTCGCCTACATCGCCGGAGCCACCTTCGTGCTGCAACGGATCTACGGCCTGTCGCCCCAGGGCTTCTCCCTGGTCTTCGGCGCCAACTCGCTCGGCATCATGGCGGCGAGCCAGATCGGCAGCCGGTTGGCCCGGCGGTCGTCCGCGCTGCGGGTGCTGGCGCTGGGCCTGCTGGTGAACCTGGTCGGAGCGGTGGGTCTGTTGGTCTCGGTGCTGCTCGGTCTGGACCTGCCCTTCCTGATCGGATCGCTGTTCGTCATGGTCTCCGCGCTGGGGCTGGTCTTTCCGACCGCGACCACGCTCGCGATGTCGGACTACCCCGACCAGGCGGGGGCCGCGTCGTCCCTGCTCGGCCTCGGCCAATTCACGGCCGGTGCGGTGGCTGCGCCCTTGGTGGGCATCGCGGGGGAGGACACCGCCGTACCGCTCGGGGTGGTGGCCTTCACCGCCAGTGCCTGCGCGAGTGTGGTCTTCGCGACGTTGGTCTATCCCGCCGTACGCCGTCGCCGCGTGCTCGCATCATCGTCCCCGCCCGACGTCCCGCCCTCACCGGTCTGAGCCTGTCGCGAGGCGGACCTCCGTCTCGCTGATTGTCGGACCGCGCTGAAGATGACTCCGGCGAGCAGGGCCAGGGACAGCCACAGGCTGTACTTGGCGATCACCTGGACCACGTTCACCGCAGGCTGACCGATCCGGTAACCGAGGTAGATGTAGATCGCACGGGTCGAAGCGGCCCCGATGACGTCGATCAGGATGAAGGTCCGCAGCCGCATCCCGGTCGCTCCGAGGGTCGCGTAGATCACCCCGCTGGGCAGGGGGATGACGTAGCCGAGCAGGACCGCGGCCACCCCGTACTTCTTGGCCAGCCGTTCCGCCCGGTCGGCGTTGCGGGCGGCCCGGGGTGAGCGGCCCGCCACGATCTCGATCAGCCCGCGACCCCAGAGCTTGCCCGCCCACCAGAAGACCCAGTCGAACTTGACCGCTCCGATGGTGCCGAGCAGCAGACCGAGCGGCCACCACCCGACCCCGGTGGCGGCCAGGGCGCCGATGGTCACCGCCGAGGTGCGCGACCCACCCAGCCCAGCCAGCAGGTAGGGGTTGGCTCCCAGCAGGATCGGCCGGAGCGGCAGCAGCACGAGGGCGTACACGCCGGTCAGGCTGAAGGCGATCCAGCAGGCGATGTCACGCCGACCGGGCTTGCCCTTCCACGGCAGCCGGGGGTCCTCCCACCACTCGCGCTCCCGGTCTTCGTCCGCGACCGGGTCCACCGGGTCGAGGGTCGGGTCAGGATCGGGAGCGCCGTCGGGTCTCGGCTGCTCGTCAGACATGACGACACCGTACAGACGTCGCGGTCATCGGCTGATGGGCGAAGAGCGGGTCATCCGTCCCGGTGGTGGGGCATCACGTCCCGCCAACCCGGCACCGACGGCTTCCAGCTCAAGAGCATGGAGGCCTCGGACGGGGTCCGGTCGGCCTTCAGGTTGTTGCACCGGGTGCAGGCCGCGATGGTGTTGAGCCAGGTGTTCTGGCCACCGCGGGACTGCGGCATCAGGTGGTCGACGGTGTCGGCTTTGTGTCCGCAGTAGGCGCAGCGGTGCTGGTCGCGGCGCAGCACGCCCCGCTTGGACCACGTCGGTGAGGTGGCGTACAGGAAGGACGTCTTCACGTAGCGGATCAGCCGCAGCACGATCGGCCACGGGTAAGGGCCGATGTTGTGCCCATCGCGAGCCTCCTCGACGATGGCCACCTCGCGGACCAACATCTTGATCGCGTGGTTGACCGAGACGGTGTGGAGTGCGGTGTTGTCGGTGTTGAGCACGACGACGCCGGCTCCGAAGACCACGGACATGTTGGCCGCCTCCCTCCTGGTTGCTCGGACGCCGAGAATCAGGGTGCACGATGACGTGACTGCTGTCACTCGGATTATGCGCCCTCAGGGCAACGTTGAGGGTCGAACCGGCCTGGTTGAGCGCAGCGGAAAAGAAGTCGTAACCAGCAGTTGACTAATGTCGAACGCGTGTTCGAATATAGGTCGGTGACCTCCGAGACCCAGATCCAGGATCTGCAGCAGCGCGTCCAGCGCATGCAGGGTGCGGCGGTGTCGCGGAGCCTCCCCTCGCTTCCCGGGCTGGCCCAGGTGATGGGGATGCGGACCGGCGCGGCGTACGGGGTGGACAGCGCCGGCCTGGCGCTCGCCCTGCTGGCCGGTCCCTCGCAGGCGGGTGAGTGGGTGGCGGTCGTGGGGGCGACCGACCTGGGCTTCGAGGCGGCAGCCGGTTACGGGATGGACCTGGACCGGACCATCGTGGTGCCCCACCCCGGCGAGCACTGGCTCACGGTCACCGCCGGTCTGATCGACGTGGCGACCGTGATCTTGGTCAAGCCACCGGTTGCGGTGACCGAGCACCAGGCCGAGCGGTTGAAGTCCCGGCTCCGGCAGAAAGACGCCACCTTGGTCTGCTGGGGGAGCTGGCCCCGGTGCGAGGCGCGGATGGTCGTGCGCAGCTCGACCTGGACCGGTCTGGGTCAGGGTCACGGCCGGTTGCAGGGACGCCGGATGGTGGTCGACGTCATCCGCGGCAACGCCCCGCGGCGCTCGGTCGGGTTGTGGCTGCCCGGGGGCGACCAGGAGCTCCGGGTCGACCACAGCGGTCCGGAGACGGCGGCTCAGGTCGGGTTCGACCAGGTCATGGCTGGCTGATGACCGCGTTGATGAAACCCGCCGAACTCGAGCACGGGTCGAGTGCCGTGGTGCCGCCGGTGCCCCGGGTGATGGTGATGTGGTGCCCGGACTGGCCGGTGGTCGCTGCGGTGACCCAGCACGACCTGGCTGCCTCCGACCCGATCGCGGTCATCGAGCACGGCGAGGTGTACGCCTGCTCGGCCACCGCGCGCCGGCACGGGGTCAAGCGGGGGATGCGGCGTCGCGACGCCGCAGCCCGCTGTCCGGAGCTGATCGTGCTCGACCACAGCCTGGAGAGCGACGTCCGCATCTTCGAGACCGTCCTGGCGGCCGTGGAGGACGTCAGCTCCAACGTGACCCCGATCCGACCGGGACTCTGCGCGCTCGGGGTGCCCAGCCGCTACTACGGCGGTGAGGCTGAGGCGGCCGCCGTCATCGCCCAGCAGCTGGTCGGCGTCGGGGTGTGGGACTGCCGCTCCGGAATCGCGGACGGGATCTTCGCCGCCGAGCACGCCGCCCGGCAGGCGTCAGCACAGGACTGTGTCGTCATCGAGCCGGGGCGGTCCCGGGAGTTCCTGGCTGAGCTGTCGATCGGGGTGCTCGAGGATCTGGACCTGGTCAGCCTGCTGCGACGGCTGGGGATCCGGCGGCTCGGGGACTTCGCGGCGCTGTCGCGGGGGGACGTGGTCACCCGTTTCGGCACCCAGGGTGGTTGGCTGCACCGGCTCGCGCAGGGCGCTGACGCCCGGGTCGCGGCCGCTCGCCGGCCGCCGATGGAGACCGAGCAGCACCTCGACTTCGACCCGTCGCTGGAGAACATCGAGCCGATCGTGTTCAGCACCCGGCGGACGGCGGAGCGGTGCGTCGCCGAGCTGGCCCGGCACGGTCTGGTCTGCACCGAGGTGCGGATCGAGGTGCACGGCGACCGCGGCTGGGTCGGCTCCCGGGTGTGGGCCCACTCCCGCTGGTTCACCGCGGCCGACCTGATCGACCGGCTCTACTGGCAGCTGCAGGGTGATCCGTCGCCGGAGCCGGTGGAGGGCGTACGGCTGATCCCCGAGTCCGTCGAGTCCCTGGCCGACCACGGCGAGGGGCTGTGGGGGAGCGCTCCGGACGAGCGGATCGAGCGGGGCGTCGCCCGGCTGCAGGGCATGCTCGGTCCCGAGCAGGTGCTGGCCCCGTCCCTGCAGGGTGGTCGGAGCCCGAAGCAACGCCAGCTGCTCACCCCATGGGGAGAACGAGCCGTCGGCGTACGGCAGAACGCCCTGCCCTGGCCCGGCAGCATCCCGCCGCCCGCCCCGAGCCGGGTCTTCGCCGAACCGGTGCCCGCTGCCGTGCTGACCCACGACGGACAGCTGGTCAAGATCACCAGTCGGGGCGCGATCTCCGGCGCCCCCGGCCGGCTGCGAACCAGCGCCGCCACCGAACCCCTGGTCATCGAGGCCTGGGCCGGCCCCTGGCCGATCGACGAGCTCTGGTGGGACCCGAGTGCCGCCCGTCAGGTCGCCCGCTTCCAGCTCGTCGCCGTCGACGGCAGTGCCTGGCTGGTGATGGTCGAGGCCGACCAGTGGTGGATCGAGGCCCGCTATGAGTAAACAGCAGGTCCGTGAGCGTCGGCGGATCGCGCCCCAGGGAGTGCAGGAGCGTTTGGGGGAACACGCACTTCCGTTTCTCCAAACGCGACGAACGACCTGGGTTCAGCGCGATCGCGCGAGCGGACCCCGAAAAACTGCGTGGTCATCTGGTGCTGAGGGTGGGAGAGCCCATCTCCTGGCATAACCCGCCGCTGCCGTGGGCGGAGGTGGAGCGGACCCTCAACTGGAAGGCGCCCAGCATCCCGATGGGGACGCCGCCGACCGAGCACAATCCGGACGGCGACAGCGCGCCCGGCTTCTCGCACAAGCGCCCGGCGTACGAGGCTCCGGTGGCTCGACCGGCGCCACCCGACGAGCCCTACGTGCCGTACGCGGAGCTGCACTGCCACAGCAACTTCAGCTTCCTCGACGGGGCGAGCGACCCCGAGTCGCTGATCGAGGAGGCGGTACGGCTGCGGCTGGACGGTTTGGCCATCACCGACCACGACGGCTTCTACGCGGCGTCGCGGTTCGCGGAGGCTGCGCTGGCGTACGACCTCCCGACCCTCTACGGAGCGGAGCTGTCCCTGGGCCTGACCACGCCGCAGAACGGGGTCGCCGATCCGGAGGGCACCCATCTGCTGGTGCTGGCCCGAGGCGTCGAGGGCTACCACCGGCTGGCGGCGGCGATCACCGAGGCCCAGCTGCGGGGCGACGAGAAGGGTCGTCCGCTCTACGACCTGGAGGAGCTCGCCGGACAGGGCGGCGGCCAGTGGCTGGTCCTGAGCGGCTGCCGCAAGTCCATGGTGCGGTCGGCTCTGGCCGGCGGTGGGTCCGAATCGGCGGCTCAAGCCCTGGACCAGCTGACCGCGCTGTTCGGTCACGGCAACGTGGCGGTGGAGGTCATCGACCACGGTCTGCCGACCGACTCCGTTCAGAACGATGCGCTGGCCGTCTTGGCCCGCGACCACGGCCTGCCGCTGGTGGCGACCAATAACGTGCACTACGCGGCCCCGGAGCAGCACCGGCTCGCGGCGGCCATGGCGTCGGTCCGTGGCCGTCGGAGTCTGGCCGAAATGGACGGCTGGCTGCCCGTGCCCGGCGCTCATCTCCGGTCGGGCTATGAGATGGAGCAGCGGTTCCGTCGTTTTCCCGGGGCGGTGGCCCAGTCGGTGACGCTGGCGGGTGAGTGCGCCTTCAACCTGCGGCTGGCCAAGCCGAAGCTGCCCAAGCAGCAGGTGCCCCCCGGTCACACCCCGATCAGCTGGCTGCGCGAGCTCTGCCGCCTCGGGGCCGACGAGCGCTACCCCGATCGGCGGCAGCAGGCCCAGGACCGGTTGGAACGCGAGCTCGCGGTGATCGAGGAGAAGGACTTCCCGGGCTACTTCCTGATCGTGCACGACATGGTGGCCTTCGCGCGGGGCAAAGGCATCCTCTGCCAGGGTCGTGGATCGGCCGCCAACTCGGTGGTCTGCTACGTGCTCGGCGTGACGGCGGTGGACCCGATCCTCTACGACCTCCCGTTCGAGAGGTTCCTCTCCGTCAGCCGGGACGAGGAGCCCGACATCGACGTGGACTTCGACTCCGATCGCCGCGAGGAGGTGATCCAGGAGGTATACCGTCGCTACGGCCGCCGCAACGCCGCGCAGGTCGCCAACGTGATCAGCTACCGGCCGAAGTCGGCGGTCCGGGACATGGCCAAGGCGCTCGGCTACTCCACCGGTCAGCAAGACGCCTGGTCCAAGCAGATCGACTCCTGGAGCTCGATCCCCACCGAGACCGAGTCGGGCATCCCCCAGCCGGTCGTCGCGTTGGCCAACGAGCTGATGCAGGCCCCGCGCCATCTGGGCATCCACTCCGGCGGCATGGTCCTGACCGAGCGGCCGGTGGGGGAGGTGTGCCCGATCGAACGCGGTCGGATGGAGGACCGCACCGTGCTGCAGTGGGACAAGGACAGCTGCGCCTGGATGGGGCTGGTCAAGTTCGACTTCCTCGGGCTCGGCATCCTCGCCGCGATCCAGTACACCTTCGACCTCGCCGCCGACCGGATCGGTGAGCGGTGGACGTTGGACACCATGCCCAAGGAGGAGGCGGGGGTCTACGACATGCTCTGCCGCGCCGATTCCATCGGGGTGTTCCAGGTCGAGAGCCGCGCCCAGATCGGCACCCTGCCTCGGCTGAAACCGCGGCGCTTCTACGACCTCGTGGTGGAGATCGGGTTGATCCGGCCCGGCCCGATCCAGGGCGGCGCCGTGCACCCCTACATCCGGCGGGCCTCGGGCCAGGAGCCGATCACCTACCTGCACCCGGCCCTGGAGCCGGTGCTCAAGCGCACCAAGGGCGTGCCGCTGTTCCAGGAGCAGCTGATGCAGATCGCGATGGCGATCGGCGGCTGCACCGGTGACGACGCCGACCTGCTGCGGCGGGCGATGGGGTCCAAGCGCGGGATCGAGAAGATCGGCCGGCTCCGGGACAAGCTCTACGCCGGGATGGAGAGCAACGGCATCGTCGGTCAGATGGCCGACGACATCTACGGCCGGATCGAGGCGTTCGCCAACTTCGGTTTCGCGGAGAGCCACGCGATCAGCTTCGGTCTGCTGGTCTACGCCTCGTCGTGGCTGAAGCTGCACTACCCCGGTGCTTTCCTGGCCGGTTTGCTGCGGGCCCAGCCGATGGGGTTCTACTCACCGCAGTCCCTGACCGCCGACGCACGACGCCACGGGGTCACCGTGCTGCGGCCTGACATCTCCCGCTCCGGGGTGGACGCCGACCTGGAGCCGCTCGAAACTCCGACGTCGGGCGTACCCACCGGCCCCACCGGTCTGCCGAGCTGCCTCGAGCGCCGTCAGCCCGAGGTCGGACCGTTCCACCGCCACCAACCCGATCACACCCTCGACCACCGTCGGGACGGCAACTTCGGCGTCCGGTTGGGGCTGACCGAGGTGCAGGGTCTGGGTCGTGATCTGGCCGCCACGATCGTCGCGGAACGCGACCTGGCCCCGTTCGCCGACCTGACCGACGTGGTACGCCGTACGGGGCTGAACGTGAAGCAGACCGAGGCGTTGGCCACGGCCGGTGCCTTCGACTGCTTCGGGTTGTCGCGCCGGCAGGCGTTGTGGAATGCGGGCTACACCGACTCACCCGCCACCCTGCCCGGTACGGCGATCGACGCCCCGCCGCCGATGCTGCCGGGGATGAGCCCGGTCGAGCTCACCCTCGCCGACCTGTGGGCGACCAAGATCAGCCCCGACGACCATCCGATCGGCCACCTCAGACCGCTGCTGGACGAGCACGAGATCGTCGCCGTCCAGCAGCTCGGGGAGGCGTACGCCGAACGCCGGGTCCGGGTGGCCGGGCTGGTCACCCACCGGCAGCGTCCGGGCACCGCCGGCGGGGTGACGTTCCTCAACCTGGAGGACGAGACCGGGATGCTCAACGTGGTCTGCTCGGAGCCGATGTGGCGCCGGTTCAAGGGGGTGGGCCGGCAGCAGAACGGGATGATCGTGCGCGGGCGGATCGAGTACACCGACGGGGTGACCAACCTGGTCGCCGACCGGCTCGAACCGCTGGCCAGCGTGTTCCCCGAGTCGGCGTCGACCCTGCCGGTAGGTCACCAGTCGCGGGACTTCCGGTGACTCACCAGGCGATCGAGGCGGCCGGCGTGGCCGTCAGCGCGATCCCCGGCAGCGAGGCGTCCGTCGCCCCCCGCACCAGGTACGCCGCCATCACCTCGGCCGACAGGGCCACACCCTCGAACTCGGTGTCGTCGGTGGTGTGCCCGTCCGCCACCAGCGTCACGTCGTAGCCGCGATGGATCGCGCCGTAGAGCGTGGCCGTGATGCAGAAGTCGGACTGTGCTCCGCACAGCACGACATGCGATACGTCGAGACCGCCGAGCACCGACTCCAGATCGGTCTCGGCGAAGGAGTCGCCGTAGGTCTTGTCGATCCGCGGCTCACCCTCGAGCGGGACCAGGGCGTCGACGAAGTTCCACCCCTGCGAGCCGACGGCCAGGTAGTCGTCGTGGTGCTGCACCCAGACGACTGGCACCTCTGCCGCCCGCGCGCTGTCCACCAGCCCGGCAATCCTGCCGATGACCTCGTCGCGTTGCCACGCCTGCCCGACGACGTCGTTCTGCACGTCCACCACGAGAAGGGCAGTCTGGTCGCGGCCGGTCAGGGTGCTCATGACCCCATGCTTAGCAGGCTCAACCCAAGGCGATAGGCGGTGCGGGGCTGGTCATGGGGGCAGCCTCGGGACGGAATGTCTGGACGACCCCCGTACGCCGGGCCAGCCACCAGACGCCGGCCACCATCACCACCAGCATGGCCATCGGGATGAGGACCTCGGGTCCGCCGGTGCCGTTGCTCCGGTCCAGGGCCGCGCTCAGATCCTGACCGGACAGGATGGACACCCCGAACAGCACGACGTTGTTCACCGTGTGGATGACCACGGCGACCTCGAGGCCTCCGGTGCGCCAGGTGACCAGGGACAGGCCGACGCCGAAGAGGAAGTAGAAGACGATCAGCCAGGGGTCGCCTGCGCCGTGGGCCACCATGAACAACGCCGACGACAGCAGCGTGCCCAGGATCAGGGCCGTACGCGGGTTGGCGACCCAGGAGCCGGCCGCTCGGTTCAACAGGCCCCGCGCTCCGTACTCCTCGCCTGCGGCTTGGAGGGGAGTGGTCAGCACCACGATGACGAGCAGCACGATCGACTCGGTCGTCAGCCCGGCACCGGGGGTCTGCGGGGAGGCGGTCAACGCCCCGATCACGACGTACAGCACCCACACCGGCAACACGATGACCAGGCTCCGGGCCATCAGCCGCCACCGGATCACCCCGGTCACCGAGTGCAGCCAGCGTCCCCGCTGCCCCCAGAACAGCCGTTGCAGCAACATCGACAGCGGGATCGCGCAGGCGTTGGTCAGGTTGACCGAGAGGAGCAGGGTCGGGGTCAGGGTCAGCTTGCCCTCAAGCAGGGCCGAGGACTCGACCCGGCCGGTGGCCACGTCGATCCCGACGGCCCCGAGCTGCAGGATGGCGCTGAGGATCAGGTAGCCGATCACGAACAACACGATGGCCAGCAGTGCCTTCCACCAGCGGGCCCGCGGCGTACGCAACATCTGGTGGTACGCGACCGGCTCGAGCGGCAGGGTGCTCAACACCGACGCACGTGACGGCGGCGCGAACGGTGCCGGCTGGGGCAGCGGTGGTGGCGGGAACTGGCTCATCGGGTCAGCAGGGTCCTTTGTCGGCGTACACGGGTCGAGCAGTCAATTGTGCCCAGCCGACCAAGACGGCGGATGGGCAGCGTCGGCGATCCGTGCACTGTCATGCTGACAAACGTGATCAGTGTCGGAGTGGACCTGTCAGCCGAAGCCGAGAAGACCGCGCTCGCGGAGGTGCACTGGTCTGGCGGCGGCGCGGTGGTCTGCGAGGTCTCGCTCCAGGTGGACAACCCGGCGATCCTCCGGGCCTGCGTCCGGGCCGACAAGGTCGGGATCGACTGCCCGTTCGGCTGGCCTGACCTGTTCGTCGACTTCGTGATCGAGCACCGGCAAGGCCACGTCCGTCCCCGGACCGGCCGACCCAAGGACTGGCGCCGCCTCCTGGCCAACCGGGTCACCGATCTCGTCGTCCGTGAGACCGTGGCGATGATCCCGCTCAGCGTCTCGGCCGACCGTATCGCCCACGCAGCGTTCCGGTGCGCGGCGCTGCTCGCCGAGCTGGCTGCGTCAGGTGAGCACGTCGACCGGTCCGGGGTCACCGGCAAGGTGGTCGAGGTCTATCCGGCCGCATCGCTCAACCAGTGGCAGCTGACCTCGCGCGGCTACAAGCGCGCGGCCAACCTGACCAGGCTGGACGGCCTCGTCGACGCGTTGCGCGCCTCGGCCCCCTGGCTGGATCTCGGTGCCCACGAACCACTGCTGCGCAGCAACGATGACGCCTTCGACTCGGTGGTGGCCGCGCTGGCTGCCCGCGCCGCCTGGCTCGGACTGACCAGCCGGCCCACCGCCGAGCAGTTGGCGGCGGCCCACACCGAGGGATGGATCGCCCTGCCGGAACCTGGCTCGTTGGTCGATCTGGTCCGGAGCGAGGACGTTCGCAGCCCGCTGCGGCCCGGTTAGGCTCTGGGAGAACCCGCTCCGGTTGGCGGAGGACCTGGCGACCGTCGACCTGCTCTCGGGCGGGAGGCTCAACCCCGGCGTCAGCGTCGGCCCCCCGATGCGCTGGGACGACGTGAAGGAGGCGTTGTATCCCGACACCGCCGAGGTCGAGGACTTCAGCTTCGAGCGGGTGGAGCGTCTGCTGCGGATGGTGCGCGGCGAAGCGGTCAGCCCCTTTTCAGGGACGGCCGGCGTCGAGGTCTTCTCCGACCGGGTTCAGCCGCACTCGGCTGGGCTGATCAAGCGGCTCTGGTACGGCGGGGCCAGCCTGCGCTCGGCGCAGTGGGCCGGGGAGCACGGGATGAACTTCCTGACCAGCAGCGTCGTCAAGGCTGAGGGAGCCGACGCCGAGCCGGTGGACTTCGCCGAGATCCAGCGGTCCCACATCCGCACGTTCCGGGAACACCACCCCGACGGACCCGCCGCCCGCGTATCGCAGGGGCTCGTCGTCATCCCGACCGACAGCGCCACCAGCGAGCAGCGGGCCAAGTACGAGGCGTACGCCGCGTCCCGGCTCCCGCGTACGGCCGCACCTCAGGGCCCGGCTCGGATGCTGTTCGCCGCCGATCTGGTGGGCACCTCGGAGCAGATCGCCGAACGCCTCTACGCCCACGCGGGTTTCCGCGAGGTCGACGAGGTCGCCTTCGCCCTGCCGTTCTCCTTCGAGCACGACGACTACGTCCAGATCTTGACCGACATGGCCACGTTGCTCGGGCCGGCCCTGGGCTGGCAACCGACCTTGTAACCCGCAGTCGGTGGTGCCGGTACTCGTCGTACCCAAGACCCACTGACCCCTAAGTAACCCCTGAGATCACGCGTGCGAGGCCAGTTTGGGTTAGGCCATGTCGGTGGGACCGCCTACCTTGAAGGGCGGGGCAGGAACTGTCGGAACATCTCCGACCCAAGCGAAGTGGAAGCAGTGAACATGGCTAAAAGTGCAAGTTTGAGGGGCGTCGGGCTCGGCTCGAAGAGCTTCGAGGGAACTGACGGCATCGTCTTGTCCCCACGCCAGTCGATCGAGTTCGACTGCCCGGCCGGCCATCACTTCACCGTCGTTTTCTCCCAGGAAGCCGAGCTGCCCGCCACTTGGGACTGCACCCGCTGCGGCGACCCCGCTGCCCGCTCCGACGGCTACCAGGCCGCCGCCCAGAACGTGAAGCCCGACCGGACCCACATGGACCGTCTCCGCGAGCGGCGTACCGACCTGGAGCTGGAGGCCATCCTCGCCGAGCGTCTGCAGCTGATCAAGGACGGCGTCATCGGGCCGAACGCGTACGAGCGCATCGCCACCAAAGGTGCCAAGAAGGCCGCAGCCCGCCGCTGAACTGGTCGGCTCGGGTGGGCGACCATCCCGACGCCACCATCACAAGATCATCAACGTCGTTGACTTCTCGAGACGCATCACCTAAACCTGACATTGACACCGTTGTCGAGTAGCGAGTTGAGGTGGCCCTCGTGGTCTTTGCGTTCTCTGGTCCTCGGGTTCACCAGGCCGCTCGGGGTCGTCGTACCACGGTCATCACGGCGCTCGCCGTGCTGGTTTTGATCCTCGCCCATCCGTCGGCGGGGTCCGCCGCCCCCGTTCCGCCTCGACAGCCGTACCGGCCCGCTCTCCACTTCACCCCCCAGCAGGGTTGGATGAACGACCCCAACGGACTGGTCTACGCCAAAGGGGTCTACCACCTCTTCTTCCAGCACAACCCGTTCGGTACGGCCTGGGGCAACATGAGCTGGGGGCACGCCACGTCGCCGGATCTGATGACCTGGACCGAGCAGCCGATCGCGATCCCGCAGACCCGCACCTCCGACGGCGTGTCGACCGAGGACATCTTCTCGGGATCAGTCGTCGTCGACCAGAACAACTCCAGCGGGTTCGGCACTCTTGAGGACCCGCCCATGGTCGCGATCTACACCAGCGCCTACACGCCGGCTCACCCGCGCTACCCAGGCGTCCAGGCTCAGTCGCTGGCCTACAGCCGAGATGACGGCCAGACGTGGACGAAGTACTCCGGGAACCCCGTGCTGAGTCGGAACACCGATAACTTTCGCGACCCCAAGGTCTTCTGGTACGACGGTCCTGGCGGGTCGTACTGGGTGATGGCTGCAGTCGTAGCCACCGAGCACCAAGTGGTGCTCTACCGGAGCTCGGATCTGAAAAACTGGACGTACATGAGCGATTTCGGCCCCGCCAACGCCGTGGGTGGTCAATGGGAGTGTCCCGACCTCTTCCCGCTGGCGGTGAATGGCGACCCGACCAACCTCAAGTGGGTGCTGGTGGTCAACCTCAACCCTGGGGCGGTCGCAGGGGGCAGTGGTGGCCAGTACTTCGTCGGCGACTTCGACGGGGTCACCTTCACCTCCCAGACCACGGCAACGGATCAACTCCCCGAAGGTCAGGTGATCGCCGGCTTCGACGGCGGTTTCTTCGAGGGCTGGTCGGTCGAGAATGAGGCCGGCAACGCGAAGGGGCCTTGGGGC
>DATDBS010000023.1:0-27624 GCA_036524735.1 Propionibacteriaceae bacterium | reverse complement strand
CACCGCTCGCGCCGCTGGTGTCTCGCCCCGTCGGCTGCTGACCGCCCACGCCCTACCAGCCGCGCTGCCCACCTACCTGACCGCTCTGGGCATCCAGGCGGGGTCTCTGCTCGGAGGTGCGGTGCTGGTCGAGGCCGTCTTCAACTGGCCCGGTCTGGGTCAGCTCGCCGCGCACGCCATCGACAGCCGGGACTACCCGGTCGTCCAGGTTCTGCTGCTGCTGTCCGTCGCCGTCTTCGTGGTCATCCAGCTCACCACCGACCTCGTCCACGCCTATCTCGATCCCCGTATCCGGGTCGGAGGCCTCACATGAGGTTTGACGATCGCAACTTCGAGAGGCCTCGCTCATGACCGTGCTGGACACCCCTCTCACCCTCGGCGTCGAGCCCGACCCAGCCGACCTGGTGCCGGCCGGGCGGAGCGCCATCCGACGGGCCCTGTTGTCCGGCTCGGGTCTGGCCGGGCTGATCATCTTCGGGCTGATCGTGGCGGCTGGGCTGCTTGCCCCGGTGCTCGCGCCGTACGCCCCCGAGACCCAGCTGCCCCGGGCCAACCTGCTGACCGCGAGCTGGGCTCACCCGCTGGGCACCGACCAGGTGAACCGGGACGTGCTGTCCCGGACCCTGTACGGCATCCGCATCGACCTGATCATCGTGTTCGTCTCGGTCCCGATCGGTGCCGTCCTCGGCACCGCAGCCGCTCTGCTCGGCACCACGGTGAGCGCGGTCGACGTGGGTCTGCAGCGGCTCTTCGACGTGCTGCTCGCCTTCCCGACCCTGATCCTGGCCATCGGTCTGACCGCGGTGGCGGGTCCCGGGATCGGCACCGTGATCGCGGTCATCGCCACCGTGGAGACGCCGATCTTCGCTCGGGTGCTGCGGAGCGCGATCCTGAAGGTGCAGAGCCTGCCCTACGTCGAGGCGGCGGAGACCATCGGAGCCGGTCGCTGGTGGGTGCTGCGGCGGCACGTGCTGCCCAACGCGGCCGAGCCCCTGGGGGTTCAGCTGGCCATCTCGCTCTCACTCGCCGTGTTCGTCGAGAGCGCGATGAGCTTCCTGGGCATCGGCGTACGCCCGCCCGCACCCTCGCTCGGCAGCCTGATCAGCGACGGAATCAACTTCGCCGACTCCAACCTGGCCTTCGTGCTCGGACCACTGGCGGTCATCATCGCCCTGGTCCTCAGTCTGCAGCTGCTGGCTCGGGCTCTGACCAAAGCCCGGCGGGTGACCCGGTGAGCACGGCGAGCGTCGACGCCGGGCCTGCGTACGCGGACTTCGCCGGTCGGGTCGGCCGCACGATCTCCCAGTCCGTGCCGGCCTGGCCCGAGCCGGTACGCCCACCGGCCGGCACCCCGAACATCGTCGTGGTGCTGGTCGACGATCTGGGCTACGCCGACATCGGCCCGTACGGCAGCGAGATCCCGACCCCGAACCTGGACCGGCTCGCCGCCTCCGGGGTGGCCTGCACGAACTACCACACGACCCCGCTGTGCTCGCCGTCCCGAGCGGCGCTGCTGACCGGGGTCAACCCGCACAAGGTGGGGTTCGCGTACCCGGCGAACTCCGACCCGGGCTACCCGGCGTACACCTTCGAGCTGCCCGAGCACGTGCCCACGCTCGCCGAGTCCCTGCGGGACGCCGGCTACGCGACCTTCATGGTCGGCAAGTGGCACCTGACCGGGGACCGGTCGCTGAACGACGGCGCCGACAAGTCCTCGTGGCCGGTCCAGCGTGGTTTCGACCGCTACTTCGGCAGCCTGGAGGGTTTCACCAGCCTGCACGCCCCGCACCGGCTGGTCTGGGACAACTCGCCCTATCCGGTCCAGGACTACCCGGACGACTACTACCTGACCGACGAGCTGACCGAGCGGGCCACCGAGATGATCCGGTCGCTGCGCGCCAGCGACGAGACCAAGCCGTTCCTGCTCTACTTCGCCCACCACGCCGTGCACGGACCGGTGCAGGCCACCGCCGAGGACATCGACCTGCACGACGGCGTCTACGAGGCGGGCTGGGACGAGATCCGGCAGCGACGCTTCGACCGCCAGCGCGAGCTCGGCCTCTTCCCGGAGTCGACCGTCCTGCCCGAGCCCGAGACGGAACCGACCCATCAGGTCCCGCCGTGGAGCAGTCTCCCGTTCGAAGAGCAGGAGCGTTTCGCCCGCTACATGCAGGCGTACGCGGGTGCGGTCTCCGCGGTCGACCGCAGCCTCGGCCGCCTGGTCGACGTGCTGACCGAGCACGGCGAGCTGGACAACACGGTCATCGTGTTCACCTCCGACAACGGGGGCACGGCCGAGGGCGGGCTCAACGGGACCCGCAGCTACTTCAGCCAGTTCGCCCACGTCGCCGGTCTGCCGGCCGACTGGGACCGCGACGTCGACCGACCGCTGGAGCTGATCGGCGGACCGCAGTCGGCGGTGCACTACCCGCGCGGCTGGGGCCAGGCGTCGAACACGCCGTTCCGGCTCTACAAGGGCCACGCGTACGCCGGCGGGATCCGCGCGCCGCTGATCGTTTCCTGGCCCGGCGGTGACCTGGCCGACGGGGGACTGCGGCACCAGTACCTGCACGTCACCGACCTGACTCCCACCCTGCTCGACCTCGCCGGCGTCGCCCCGGCGCAGCAGCGTCACGGTCTGGCCGCTGAGCCGTTCGACGGCGCCACCGCAGCCGACGTGCTCCGCAAGGCCGAGGCGCCGTCGGGGCACGGTCCGCAGTACACCGAGACCGGGGGGCAGCGGGCGTACCAGACCGATGAGTGGAAGATCGTCACCGACCATCGGTTCGGTGCGGCTTTCGATGACACCGAGTGGCGGCTCTACGACCTGGCCGCCGACCCGACCGAGACCCGCGACCTGGCCCGGGAGTATCCCGACCGGACGGCCGAGCTGGCCGCCGCCTGGGAGCGCGCGGCGTGGGAGAACCGGGTCTTCCCGCTCGACGATCACGGACCCGCCTCGAGTCTGCGGCGGCCCGACGACGACCACTTCGGGGCCCCGGTCACGTTGTTCCCGGGGACGCCCACCCTGGAGCGGTTCCGGTCGGCGCAGCTGATCTCCCACCGCGACTTCCGGATCCGGATTGGAGTGCGGATCCGTCCGGGTGACGAGGGCGTGTTGGTGGCCCACGGTGATCAGGGCGGCGGCTACCAGGTGCGGATCGAAACCGCCGCCGACGGTGAGCCGGCGGCGACAGTCGTGGTCAACGCCTACGGTGCGGTCCACCGCAGCCAAGCCTTCGAGCTGGCGCTGGGGGAGAACACGCTGACCCTGGACGTATCAGCCCGGCCCGGGTTCCGTTGGGACCTTCGGCTCAGCGACGGAATCGGGGCCTCGACCCTGACCGACCTGCCGCAGCTGCTCGGGATGGCTCCGTTCACCGGCATCAGCGTGGGGGCCGACGCCGGCGGCCCGGTCGACTGGTCCCTGCACTCCCAGCACGGGAGCTTCGCCTACACCGGCCTGCTTCACCACGTCCGTTACGAGCCCGGTCCGCTCAGTGCAGACGCCCCGGCCGAGAGAGCCCGCATCTGGGCCGAAGGAGCGAAGATCTATGACTGAGCTGACGACCACCGAGCTGACGACGGGCGCCGACACCGGGACCGAGGCGGTCACCGCGCGACCCGCCGGACCCGTCACCCCCGATCTCGCCGAGGTGCCCCAGACCCGGCCGGTCCGACCGGACGCCGTGTTGCGGGTCGACCGGCTCCGCGTCGCCTTCACAGGCGCCCACGGCCCAGCTGCCGTGGACGATGTGTCGTTCTCGGTCGGCCGCGGTGAGGTCCTTGCCCTGGTCGGCGAGTCCGGGTCGGGCAAGACCGTCACCGCACAGGCCATCCTGGGGTTGTTGCCCGGCAGCGCCCAGGCCAGCGGCTCGATCCAGCTGACCAGCGATCCCGAGCGGCTCCCGGCGCACGAGCAACCGAACCTGATCGGCGGGGGTGAGGAGGCTTGGCACGGCGTCCGTGGTCGGACGGCGGCGATGGTCTTCCAAGAGCCGCAGACCGCCCTCAACCCGGTCAAGACGGTGGGCTGGCAGCTCGCCGAAGCCGTACGCGCGCACCAGCGGGTCAGTCGGCGCGCCGCGCAGGCCCGGGCCGTCGAGCTGCTCGAGCTGGTGGGTCTGCCCGAGGCGGCCCGACGGGCGAGTGCCTACCCGCACCAGCTCTCCGGTGGCCAGAAGCAGCGCGTCGTCATCGCCCTCGCGCTGGCGAACGACCCCGTCCTGCTGATCGCCGACGAGCCCACCACCGCCCTCGACGTCACCGTGCAGGCCGAGATCTTGACCCTGCTGCGCGACCTGCGGGACCGGCTGGGTACGGCCATCCTGCTGATCACCCACAACATGGGCGTGGTCGCCGATCTGGCCGACCGGGTGCTGGTCATGCGGGGCGGCCGGATGGTCGAGCGGGGTGAGGTCGTCTCGCTGTTCCTCGGACCGTTCACCCCCTACACCCGCAACCTGCTTGCGGCCGTTCCGCGGTTGCCGGGCGCGGATGACGGGCCGGCGCGGGAACGTACGTCGACGGGTGCGGAGAACCACCCGCCGGCCCTCGAGCTGACCGGCGTCAGCGTCGACTACCCCGGTCGGCTCGGTAAGCCCGCCTTCCGGGCGCTGCACGACCTGACGGTCGGCGTCCAACCCGGCGCGGTCCTCGGGGTCGTCGGGGAGTCGGGTTCGAGCAAGTCGACGCTGGCCCGGGCGGTGTCCGGCCAGCTGCCGGTCGCTACCGGGCAGGTCCTGGTCGCCGGCCGCGACCTGGCCACCCTCGACCGGGCCGGACTGCGTTCGGTACGCCGCGAGCTCGGCGTGGTGCACCAGGATCCGGCCACCACGCTCGACCCGTTGCTGTCCATCTCCGACAGCATCGCCGAGCCGCTGCTGGTGCACCGGGTCGCTCAGGGTGCCGAGCTGCGGACCCGGGTCCGCCGGCTGCTCGCGGATGTCGCGTTGCCGGCGTACGTGGAACGCCGTCGACCGCACGAGCTCTCCGGCGGGCAGCGGCAGCGGGTGGCGCTGGCTCGCGCCCTCGCCCTGCGCCCGGCTCTGCTCATCGCCGACGAACCGACCAGCGCGCTGGACGTCACCGTGCAGGCGGCCATCCTGGCGTTGTTCGCGGACCTGCGGACCGAGTACGGGTTCGCCTGCGTCTTCATCAGCCATGACCTGGCCGTGATCAACGACGTCAGCGACGAGGTGCTGGTGCTCAAGGACGGCCGGGTCGTCGAGCAGGGCACCGCGCGCGACGTGCTCAGCCACCCGACCCAGGACTACACCCGTCGGCTGCTCGACGCCGTACCGGTGCCCGACCCGGTCGAGCAGCGGGCGCGGACCTGTGGCGCGGAGGCGTGAACGAACTGACCGTGACGCCAGCGCCGTCGTGCTGCGCCGGACCCGCCCCCTGCGGACCGACGTCGTCGGCGGAGCCCTACCGGCCTGCCCGGTCGGCGCGTTCCCGACGCAGGCAGGTGCAGATCGACGGGGGCACGTTCGCGATGGGCGACCCGTACGGGGAGGGCTACGTCGCCGACGGGGAGACTCCGGTGCATGCGGTGGATCTCGACCCGTTCTGGATCGACACACACGCCGTCACCAACGCCCAGTTCGCGGCGTTCGCGCAAGCCACCGGCTATCGCACCGACGCCGAAGAGCTGGGGATCTCGGCCGTGTTCCGGCTCGCGGTGGCCGCCGACGCTGACGTGATGCACGCTGTGGACGCGGCACCGTGGTGGCTGGCCGTGCGTGGCGCGAGCTGGCGTCGACCCGATGGGGGCTCGATCGGGGTCGAACGACGGTCCAACCACCCGGTCGTCCACGTCACCTGGAACGACGCCGACGCGTACTGCCGCTGGGCCGGTGAGCGGCTACCCACCGAGGCTGAGTGGGAGTACGCCGCCCGCGGGGGCCTGGACGGTGCTCGCTACGCGTGGGGCGACGAGCTGACCCCGGGCGGCCGCTGGCAGGCCAACATCTTCCAGGGCCCGTTCCCGCACCACAACACCGGTGAGGACGGATACCTGACCACGGCCCCCGTCACGGCGTACCGACCGAACGGCTACGGGCTGTTCAACACCGCGGGCAACGTCTGGGAGTGGTGTGCCGACTGGTTCGCTCCCGATACGTACGCGCACTCCACCCGGCACGACCCCCGTGGTCCGGTGACCGGCGAGGAACGGGTGATGCGGGGCGGGTCGTACCTGTGCCACGCGTCTTACTGCCACCGCTACCGGGTTGCCGCCCGATCCCACAACGCCCCGGACTCGACGTCGGCCAACGTCGGCTTCCGGTGCGCCAACAGCTGAACTCGGCTTCCGCCGGCGGTCAAGCCACCGGGAGCTCTGGCGAGCGCTTCGACAAGCTCAGCCCGCGTGTGCCGCGCCCTGAGCCTGTCGAAGGGCGGCACTCGTACGCGCCCTGAGCCTGTCGAAGGGCGGCACCCGTACGCGCCCTGAGCCTGTCGAAGGCCCCGAAGGGGTTGCGCTCCCGCTCGTGGTGGCGGTGTGAGACGGGCGAGACGGGTTGGCCGCGCAAGGGCCCCGGCGGCCTCAGCTGGGCACGGTCGACAGGTGCTCGTGTACGGCGACGAGCCGCCCGCCGAGGAGGGCGAAGACGATGGTCTCGCGCTCGTCGGTGACGGTTTCCACGTCGCCGACGGCCGTGACCGTGTGGACGCGGTGACTGAAGATGGCGGTCGTGCCGTACGACTGGACGAGCCGTTCGGTGCTGTCGCAGGAGCGCACCCTCCACCCGTCGGCCAGCCACCCGGCCCAGGCCTGCTCGTACGCCGCTCGGTCGTCGAAGCGCGCCGTCTCGGGGTGGAACACGAAGGTGGCGTCCGGTGCGAAGGAGTCGAAGTAGGCCGCGGTGTCGGTGGCGGCGAAGGCAGCGATCAGCCGGTCGGCCGCGGCCAGCACGCGCGCCTCGCTCAGGGGGTTCGTCGTCGAGGCCGGCAGGGCGGTGAGGCTGCGGATCAGTTTCTTGTTGACGAACTCGTCCATCCCGAAGCGCCCGAGCTCGCGGCCGAAGCCGGAGCGTTTGATGCCGCCGAAGGGTAGTTCGGCGCTGTCGAGGAGGGTCCCGTTGACGAAGACCATCCCCGCGTCGATGGCGTCGGCGACCCGGGCCGCCTGCTCGGGGTCGGTCGTGAAGACGTAGGAGCCGAGGCCGTACGGGGTGTCGTTGGCCAGCGCGATCGCGGCCTCCTCCGACGCCGCCGAGAAGACCATGGCGACCGGGCCGAAGAACTCCTCGTGGAATGCGTCGTGGTCCGGCTGCACCCCGGTCAGGATGGCCGGCGGGAAGTGGGCCCCGGTACGCGGACCGGTGGCGGTGAGCTGGGCGCCGGCCGCGACGGCCCGGTCGACCTGGTCCTGGAGGCGTTCCGCTGCAGCGAGCGAGGAGAGCGGCGCGATCCCGTCCGCCTGGACTCGCGCCGCGGCGGAGAAGCGCTCGACGAACGGTGCGTAGAGATCGTCGGCCACGATGAAGCGCTTCGCCGCGTTGCACGACTGGCCGGTGTTGTCGAAGCGGGCGGCGGCCGCTGCTGCGACCGCTGCGTCCAGGTCGTCGGTGGACAGCAGCACGAAGGGGTCGGACCCGCCCAGCTCGAGGACGACCTTCTTGAGGTGGCGACCGGCGAGCTCGGCCACCGCGGAACCGGCCCGTTCCGAGCCGGTCAGGGAGACCCCGGCGATGCGCGGGTCCGCGATCATCGTGGCCACCTGGTCGTTGGTGGCGTAGACGTTGACGTACGCCGCGTCGGGGAAGCCGGCGTCGATGAAGATCTGTTGGATCGCCGCGGCCGACTCGGGGCACTGCGGGGCGTGCTTCAGGATGATGGTGTTGCCGATGACGAGGTTGGGTCCGGCGAACCGGGCCACCTGGTAATAGGGGAAGTTCCACGGCATGATGCCGAGCAGCGACCCGTACGGGCTACGTCGGATGAGCGCCGAACCCTCGCCGTCGAGCAGGTCGACGGTCTCGTCGGCCAGGAACTCCGCGGCGTGGTCGGCGTAGTAGGTGTAGATGGCGGCGGAGAAGTCGACTTCGCCGAGCGCATCCTCGGTCGGCTTGCCCATCTCGCGGACGATGATCTCGGCGAGCTCTCCGCGCCGTTCGGTGTGCAGGTCGGCGACGCGACGGATCAGTGCGGCCCGCTCGGTGACGTTCGTCTGGCGGGCCCAGGTGCCGGCGGCGGTGGCCACGGCCGCGAGCGCGGCCTCGATCTCAGTGTCCGTCGCGGTGGCGTACTCGAGAACGGTCTCGCCGGTGGCGGGGTCGGTGACGGCGTAGTCAGCCATGATCTGCTCCTGGTGGGGTGGACTGGTGTGGGTCGGATCGCGTGGGGTCGTGGCGCAGGGCGAGCAGTCCGAGCAGGTCGTAGACGACGTTGGCCGCGGCGATGCTGGTCAGCTCGGCATGATCGTAGGGCGGTGAGACCTCGACCACGTCGGCACCGACCAGATTGAGGCCGGTGAACCCGCGCAGGATCATCTGCAGCTCGCGGCTCGTGAGACCGCCGGGTTCGGGCGTGCCGGTGCCGGGGGCGTGGGCGGGATCGAGGACGTCGATGTCGATCGAGACGTAGACGGGCCGGTCGCCGACTCGGCTGCGGACCCGGTCGATCGCCTCGTCCACCCCGTTCCGAGCGACTTCGGTGGTGCTGACGATCGCGAAGCCCAGCTGACGATCCTCGACCAGGTCCAACTTGTTGTAGAGCGGACCGCGGATCCCGACGTGGGCCGAGGTGTCAAGCTCGAGCACGCCCTCCTCGACGGCCCGCCGGAACGGGGTCCCGTGGGTGTAGGGCGCGCCGAAATAGGTGTCCCAGGTGTCCAGGTGCGCGTCGAAGTGGATAAGCGACACCGGTCCGTGCTTCGCCGCGACGGCCCGCAGCAGGGGCAGGGCGACCGTGTGGTCACCGCCGATGGTCACGATGGTGTCGGTCCGGTGGAGCAGTTCCCGGGCGGCCGCCTCGACCTGGCCGACGGCGGCGAGCAGGTCGAAGGGGTTGGCGGCCACGTCACCGGCGTCGACGACCTGCTGCGCCTCCCACGGGTACACGTCCAGTGCCGGGTGGTACGGCCGCAGCAGTTTGGACCCGGCCCGGATGGCGCTGGGCCCGAACCGAGCCCCAGGTCGGTAGGAGACCCCGGAGTCGAACGGGATGCCCAGCACCGCCACCCCGGCGCGGTCGACCTGGTCGAGCCGGGGCAACCGGGCGAAGGTGTCCGGCCCGGCGAAGCGGGGGATCTCCACGGCGCTGGGTGGGCCGAGGGGGGTGGCGCTCATCGGACCAGTCCGTTCTCGGCGAGCTCTTTCTCGCTCCGGGCGACGGCGGCTGCTTCGGCTTCCCGGTCCAGGCTGCGGGAGAAGATCAGGTAGAGGCCGCCGCCGACCACCATCCCGACGATCCAGGAGATGTCGACGTGGTGCAGGTACTTCGCGGCGATGACCCCGACGTAGGCGTCCTCCCCGTTCAGCACCGCGAACGGGATCTCGACCGCGATCCCGGCCAGCAGAGCCACGATGCCCCGCCAGGCCCAGGAGCCGTAGATGCCGGTGGGGGTGAAGAGGTCGGTGATCGCGTAGTGCCCGCGGCGGACGAAGAAGTAGTCGATCAGGTTGATCGCGGTCCACGGGGCCAGCAGGTAGAGCATCACGAGCAGGCTGTTGTTCAGCGCCTGCGCCGCGTCGGTGAGCGCGAGCCCGAGGACGAGCCAGACCACCGCAAGAGCGACGATGACCACGATCCGGGTGAGCCGAGTCGGGCGGAAGGGTCGCAGCGAGTCGATCGCGGTCACGATCGTCAGCATGCCGCTGTAGGCGTTCAGGCCCATGGTGGCCACCAGGGCGAGCACCGAGAGCAGGGCGATGACGCTGCCCAGGCCGCCGAAGACGTTGTTGCCGGCGGTGTAGATGCCCTCGAGCGGGTCGGTGGCCCCGAGGTTGGACCCGAGCCAGGCGCCGAGCGGCATCAGCCAGATGGGTGAGCCGGTCGCCCCGAAGAAGACCGAGGCGACGATGGCACTCCACCGGGTGTCCTTGGGCAGGTAGCGGGAGTAGTCCGAGACGTACGGCGCGTAGGTGATGTTGTACGACGCGGCGATGGTGAACATGGCCAGCATGCTGGCCCAGGTGAACTCCGACGTCGGCACCTCGGCCGGGGTCGGCGAGGCGGCGTTGCCGGTCAGGATGCCGACGGTGAGGATCACCCAGAACGGCAGCGAGACCCAGAACAGCACCTGGAAGACCCGGTGCAGCCAGTCGTGACCGTAGATCGCCAGCACTGTCGCGATCACGGCGATCACGACCGCGATGACCGTGGTGTTCCAGCCGAAGATGCCGTTCAGCCCGAGCTTGATGACGACGGTGTCGACCACGTTGAAGCCGATGAAGGTGAAGGCGGTGGCGATCAGCGCCAGGATCACGCCACGGAAGCCGAGCTGAGCGCGGGACTGCATCATCTGCGGCAGCCCGAACGTGGGGCCCTGCGAGGCGTGGAAGGCCATGAAGATCGTGCCGAACAGCACCCCGCAGACACTGGCGATCACCGTCGGCAGCAGCGGCAGACCCAGCAGGGTGGTGCCGACCAGGCCGATCCCGGCGGTGACCGGCTGGAAGTTGCCCAGGAACCAGAACGGGCCCTGCATCCACACCTTGCCGTGGCGCTCGTTCTCGGGCACCCAGTCGATGGACCGCGATTCGATGCCGCCCGTGGCGGTCGGTGTCGTCGTCGTCGTTGCTCCAGTCATCTGCACTCCCAGGTTTTGCGCTGATCCCGCTGACGTTGCGGTCACCCAGATTCTCACCCGGCCGCCCGACTCTGCGGATCTGGAGATACCTGGTGAATAACCATCCGGACGTCGTATGTTCCTCCAGTGAGCACGACTCTGCGTGACCTGGTCGAGGCGTCCTCTCTGCACCTCCAGACCCTGGTCCCAGGTGACCTGGACCGGGTCATCCGCTGGGTCCACGTCACCGAGCTGTACGACGCCTCGAGCTATCTGACCGGCGGCGAGCTGATCCTGACCGCCGGGGTCTGGCAGCAACGACGGCACTCGGCGGCGGGCTTCGTCCAGGCGCTCCGGGACCGCGACATCGCCGGGATCGGGTACGGCCTGCTGGAGGGCCACGACCAGGTGCCCGCTGCCGTCGTACGGGCCTGCCGGGAGCTCTCGGTGCCGCTGTTCGCGGTCCCGGTGCGGACGCCGTTCGTCGCAGTCTCGCAGTGGTTCGTGGAGCGACTGGCGCTCGACCGAGAGGCCGGACTGCGGCAGGCGCTCGCGCTGAACGCCGAGCTGTTGGCGGCGGCGGAGGTGCCGGCGGCCGTCGACGCGCTCAACGGGGTCGCCCGGCTGCTGCGGCGTACGGTCGGGCACGCCGTGTGGATCGTCGACGACCTGGGTCGCGAGCTAGCCCGGGCGGGCCGGCGACCCGACCCCGCCACCCAACGGGCTCTGCTGGGGGCCGACCCCGGGCTCGACTACTGGATCGCGCAGCCCATCAAGGCCCGTGGCCGCACCCGAGCCCTGCTCGCCGTCGCGACCAGCGCGGCCGACCTGAACGCGCGGAGCCAGATGGCCGCCGCGAGCCCGTTCATCGGCCTGATCCTCGCTCGCGAGCGCGCCGTGCGTGAGACCGAGCGTCGGCTCGCCGGCGAGGTGGTCTCACTGGTGCTGGGCCGCCAGACCGACGCCGCGCGGGTGCGGATGCCGTACTACCGGCTCAACCCTGACAAGCCGCTGGCCGTCGTCGCCTGCGTCGTTCCCCAGCGGGAGCGTTCGCTGGCCCTGGCCGAACGCTGGCTCGATCAGACCGGACGATCAGGCGTGGTCGAGCTGCGGGGCGACCAGCTGCTCACCGTCGTCGATGGTCAGGATCTCCTCGACCCGGCCGCCCTCGACGCCACGGCGCGATCCCTGGGCAGCGCCGTCGCGGCCACAGCGGTCGGACTGGGTGCGGTCGCCGAGAACATCATCCTGCTGCGCCGAAGCCTGATCCAGGCCCGGCAGGCCGCTGCCCTGGGAGCTCGGCGCGGTGGCGGGATCGTGGTCTCCCACGACCGGACGGGGGACCATGCCCTGTTGCTGGCCCTCCAGGATCCGGACGTCATCGACGCCTTCCGCGACTCGCTCCTGGCGCCGATCGAGGACCATGATCGACGCAACCGGACCGAGCTCGTGCACACGCTGCGGGTGTTCCTGGTCAGCGGCGGCCGGTGGCAGGAGAGCGCCGGCCAGCTCCACCTGCACGTCAACTCGCTCCGCAACCGGATCGAGCGGATCGAGCAGCTGACGAACCGGAAGCTCGACTCCACGTCCGACCGGGTCGACCTGTGGCTGGCCCTGCAGGCGACCGGTCTGTAGCGGGCCACGTCCAGAGTGGTCTCGCCACCTGAGCTCGCGAACCTGGCCGCCGACTGGGGCGTCCGGTTCGGCCGGGTCGGGGTGGTGCCTACAGCCAGTGGCGACGCTTGAAGACCGCGTACAGCAGGACGCCGGTGAGCACCATGGCCAGCAACGCCAACGGGTAACCCAGCTTCCACCCCAGCTCGGGCATGTAGGTGAAGTTCATCCCGTAGATCGTGCCGACCAGGGTGGGTGCGAACAGGATCGCGGCCCAGCTCGAGATCCGCTTGACCTCCTCGCTCTGGGACAGGCTGGCCTCGGTGAGACGGCGCATCTCGTCGTTCTGCTGCTGGGTGATCAAGGTGGCGTGCACCGAGAGGGCGTTCTGCAGCAGGGACCTGAACGCGTCGGCCTGCTCGACGATGCGGATGGTGTGGTCGTGGACGTCCCGCAGGTTGCGGCGGAGCTCGACGTCGACGTCGTACTTGTCGAAACCACCCTCGATCGCGGTGAGCATGGCCAGCAACGGTCGGGTCGCCCGCTGGAACTCCACGACCTCGCGTGACACCACGTAGATCCGGCGGGCGAGGGAGCGGTCGCCGAGGTTGAACAGCTGGTCCTCGATCTCGTCGATGTCGTTCTGCAGGCCGGCGACGACCGGCCCGTACTCGTCGACGACCTGGTCGAGGATCGCGTAGAGGACCGCTTCGGGCCCGAGGCAGAGCAGGTCGCGATGGGATTCGAGGCGGTGCCGCACGCGGCCCAGGTCGGGCGACTCCGCGTGGCGCACCGTGATGACGAAGTCGGGGCCGACGAAGACGTGCACCTCCCCGAACTCGACGCGTTCGTTGTCCGGAAGGTAGCGAGCCGGCCGCAGGACGACGAAGAGGATGTCGCCGTAGCGCTCCAGCTTGGGTCGCTGGTGCGCGGCGATCGTGTCGTCGACGGCCAGCGGGTGCAGCCCGAACTCGTCGGCGACGGAGTGGATGTCGGCGGAGCTGGGTCGGTAGAGCCCGATCCAGGCCATCCCGTGGCGATCGTGCAGGAGCTCGTACGTCTCGTCGAGGTTCACCGGATTGGCCGTACGGCAGCCGTCGACGTAGATCGCGTTGTCGACCACGCCGTTGTGACGCGTCGTGACGGCCGGGTCTTGCGGTAGAGACATGCTGGGCTCCGATCAGATGCCGACCCAGATGGTAACCCCGTACGGCGGTCCGGCTGAGGCTGAACCAGCCCGCCGCTCCGTCAAGAAAACGTCAGAGATCCGCCCCTGGGTCTGGCGTGACCTCAGGCGTACGGGTCGGTGATCTCCCGCAGGGCGAGGAGAGCGCGCTCCAGCTGGCTCGAGGCTCGCGGGCCGAGATGTCGTCGCCATTCCGCCTCGATCTCTCGCTGACGGTCGGTGGCGACGGCAACCACCGCGTACCCGCGGGCGGTGATGGTGATGAGTCGGGCCCGGCCGTCGCTCGGGTCCGGGACGCGTTCGACGTACCCGCCCCGGACCAGCTCGTCGACCAGCACCCCGGCGGTCTGCTTGGTGACCTGGGCGGACTCGGCGAGCCTGGTCAACCGGGTGCCGGCGGCGTCGACGCGCTGGAACAGACGGGCCTGGGTGAGCGTGATCGCGTAGCCAGCAGCCCAGACCGCCTCGATCACCTGCTGCTCCAGGCGCCGGTACGGCAGGAAGAGCAGGACCCCCAGGCTCGGGTCCCCGCTGTCGGGCGTCACGGGGGATCGCGCTCTTGTCATGCTGCGCTCATGTGGTGATAATAGTCAGTAATACTGACGATCTTAAGGGTGAGGCGATGGACATCGAAACGTGGGGGGCAATCGAGCAGGAACGGCTGAGCCTGGCGGACCTGCTGGCCGGGTTGAGCGCCGATCAGTGGGAGGCCCAGTCGTTGTGCACGGAGTGGCGGGTGCGTGACGTGGCCGCTCACCTGGTCATGACGCCGGCGGCCGAACCCAGCGTCGCGACGATGGTCAAAGCCCTGGCCCGCAACCGGGGTCACCTCTGGAATGCGGGTCGCGACGTCGCCATCGCGTACGCCGCCCGGCCGACCGAACGGATCGTCGCTGACCTGCGCCGTGACGCCGCGTCGCGCACCAAGCCGGTCTTCGTCGACCCGGCCAACATCCTGCTCGACCTGGTGGTGCACGGCCAGGACATCGCCGTCCCGCTCGGTCTGATCCGCGAGGTCCCGCCGCTGACCGGCGCGGCCGCACTGGACCGCATCTGGAGCATGGGGTGGCCGTTCCACGCGAAGCGTCGGCTGTCCGGCCTGAGCCTGGCCACCGTCGACGGCACCTGGCGGGCGGGGGAGGGTCCCGAGGTGGTCGGCACCGCCGCGGACCTGTTGCTGCTGGCCACCCGACGAGACGACGTAGCACTGCAGCGGCTCCAAGGACCGGGGCTCGGCCAGCTCAGCCGAGCAGGGCGCGGCTGACCTCACCGATGGACTGGTCGAGGATTTCCAGCCCGAGCTGCAGCTCATCCTCGGTGCTGGTCAGGGACGGAGCGATCCTGAACGTGCCGCCCAGGCCGGGCATCTGAACCACGTTCATGTGCAGGCCCAGCTGCAGGCAACGAGCGGTGACCAGGGTGCCGAGCTCGTCGGACCCCTCCTTGGTCTCGCGGTCGACGACGAGCTCGAGGCCCTGCAACAGGCCGCGCCCACGAACGTCACCGACGACCTGGTGCCGGTCCTGGAGCTCGAGCAGTCCCGTGCGCAGCACCGTGCCGAGCTCGGCGGCGCGCCGGTCCAGCTGGTCGCGTTCGAGGACGTCGAGGACGGTGTTGCCGACGGCCGCGACGAGCGGGTCGGACACGTGGGTGGTGAAGAACAGGTAGCCGCGGCGGTGCGCTTCCTCCTCGATCGCGGCGGACGTGACCACGGCGGCCAGCGGCAACCCGGCACCCAGGGTCTTGGAGAGCGTGATGATGTCGGGTACGACGCCGTCGCGCTGGAAGGCGTACCAGGTGCCCGTTCGGCACAGCCCGGTCTGCGCCTCGTCCAGGATCAACAGCATGCCGCGCTCCTCGCATTTGCGCTTGAGGGCGGCGAAGTAGCCGAGCGGCGGCTCGATCACGCCGGCGGAGCTGAGGATCGGCTCGACCAGGCACGCGGCCAGGCTGCCCACGGACTGCGCCTCGATCATGGCGAACGCGTGGTCGAGCTGCTTGCGCCAGTCGAGCTGGCCGTCCGCCGTGGTGAAGTCCGGCCGGTACGGGTTCGGCGTCGGGATCGCCAGGCTGCCGACCGCTGCGGGGCCGTAGCCCTTGCGACCCGCGCTGTACGTCGCCGCCGCCGCACCGGCGGTCATCCCGTGCCAGGACCGGGCGAAGGAGACGATCTCGTGGCGTCCGGTGACCAGCTTGGCCATCCGCAGGGCCGCCTCGTTGGACTCCGCCCCGGTGGTCAGCAGCAGGGTCTTCTCGAGTGGGTCGGGCAGCGAATCGGCGAGGCGGCGGGCCAGGTCGACGACGGGGCGCGACAGCATGCCGCTGAAGAGATGGTCCAGCTTGGCCACCTGGCGCTGCACGGTGGCCACGATCTCGGGGTGCGAATGGCCGAGGATTGCACTCATCTGACCCGAGGTGAAGTCCAGGATCTTCCGGCCGTCCTCGGCGTAAACGAAGCTGCCCTCGGCGTGGTCGATGATCTCGTGGACGAAGGATCCTCCGTAGCGCACGAGGTGGCGGTCCACGTCCGGCCAGAAGGCGTCCGCCTGGGCCGGGACGGGTGCGGGTGGGCGTACGGACGTCGTGGTCATGGCCCCACCGTATGAACCTGAGGTCGTACCCGTCCAGCGTCGTCCGCAGCGCGTCGGTTGCTGTGCGGGTGCGGCTGGCGTCCGGTGCTGACCGAGCTGTTCCTTGACCGAGGCGTGTCCGTGGCCAAGGGCGGCCAACTCCTGAACACTGAGGAGCACATCCGACCCAGGAGGGAACATGCCCACGTTCGCCGGAGTCAACCATTTCGCACTGACGGTGACCGACCTCGACGTCAGCGAGCGCTTCTACACGGACGTACTCGGGTTCTTCACCGTCCTCGACGTCGGGTACGGCCGCGTCTGCATGCACAACCCCTCGGGCTTCACCATCGCCCTGATCAAGCACCCGGAGTCGAGCGGCGCACCCTTCTCCGAGCTGAACGCCGGCCTGGACCACCTCGGGCTGGCCGCCGCGGACCGGGACGAGCTGGAGGCCTGGGCGGAGCGGCTCCGCGCTCACGGCGTGAGCTTCACACCGATCCAGGACCTGCCCCTGGGACACCACCTCAACTTCCGGGATCCCGACGGGATCGCTCTCGAGCTCCAGGCTCCGAGCGCGCCGTACGCCGCAGCCCTGGCCCGGTTGAGGACCGGTGAGGTCTCCGACGCCGAGGTGCTCGTGATCGCCGGTCAGATGGTGGGGGAGGAATTCGTGCCCCGATCCTGAGGGTGGTCGACAACCTGCCACTACGGTGTTCTCACCGGCAGCCGCCCGCCTGCGTCTGCCCCTAGCGGAAGGGTGTTGATCACGTGGCCGATGACAAGGTCGTCAAGCCCGGCAGTCTGATCGTGGCGCAGGTCGTCAGGGCCACCAGCTACGGGTGCGCGGTCCACTACGGCGAGTACACCGGGGCGGTGACGGGCAAGTCGGCTGCAGCCGGTGAGCGGATCAAGGTGCTCGTCGCCGACCTCAACGGCAGGCACTTCCACGGCAGCCGCCTCGACTGAGCGGTCGCTGCGTCTGCTCGACCCGGTAACGGCTGGCAGGTTGCACCCTGGTCGCGGAAAAACTGCAACCATCCAGCCGTTTCCAGGGCCGGCTGGTTGGGGTGCTCAGCGGCCCAGACTTCTGGCCAGCTCCTTCGCTTCCTTCGCCGGCGCCCGTGAGCCCCAGATGTCGCCACTGCGCAGGCGGGCGCTGGACAGGTCCTCCAAGGCGGCCTGCAGTTGAGCGCCGTACGTCGGGAGGTCGGCCTCGGCGCGGGGCCGGAGGATCTCCACGACGTGCTCGAGCGCGCCGCGGGCTGCCTTGCGGTCGCCGCGAGCGCGGGCGTCGGACCAGGTCTGCTGCGCCGTGACCAGTTCATCCGGCTCGGGCTCCGGGGTCTGTTCCGGCTCGGGCTCCGGCGTTGGCTCGGGCTCCGGTTCCGGCTCCGGCGTTGGCTCGGACGTCGGCTCGACCGGCACGACCAGGGGTTCGATCACCTCAGGCTCGGATTCCCGCTCGTACTCCAACCGGGCGGTCTCGAACGGGTCCTGCGCCACCCGCTCGGCTTCCCGCTGTTCGACCTCCAACCGGTGCTGCTCGAGCCGCTCCTCCCGACGCCGCTTGGTCTCGAGCCGCTCGGCTTCCTCGGCCGCGGCCTTGCGTTCGGCGTCGAGTGCGGCTGCACGTGCGGCGGCCTCCGACTCCGCCGCACGCTGTTCGGCGGCAGCCTGTTCCGCGCGTACGCGATCGGCCTCCCGTGACTCCGCCTCGGCCCGGGCCGCCTCCAGGCGCTGTGACTCCACCCGGTGGGCCTCGCGCCGTTCGGCCTCCAGCCAGGTTGCGGTGTCACGGGCCCGCTGTGCGTCCTGGTCGGTCGTGACGGGGGAGGCGGTCGTCGTCGTGGCGTACGCCTCCCGGCCCGCTAGCTGGTCCCAGCGGATGCGCGAGGAGCCCAGCGCGGCACGGGTCCGCGGCTCCACGCCGGCCGGGCGGACCGAGAGTGCCTCCTGGGTGGCGGCCGCGGCCTCGTCGGTCCGCCCGACGGCGCGCAGATCCTCGGCGAGGTCGGTCAACGTCGAGGCCAGTTGAACCTGGGCGGGTTCACCGAGCCGGGCCGTCAACCCGCGGAGGGTGTCGACCAGCGTGCGCCTGGTGACGAGGCCGAGCTCGGTCTCGCCGCGGGCGGCCAACCGATCAGCCAGGTCGCGGTAGAGCCCGAACCCGGGCTCGGCGAGCCGCTCCAGCAGCACGGGACTGAGCCGGGTCGGCGTCTGCAGCCGCCCGTCCACCACCCGGTCGTAGCCGTCCTTCGCGGTGTGCAGGAAGGCCAGCGCATCGTCGGGCATCCCGGCGGCCCACCGTGCGTCCGAGGCCAGCCGGTCGGCGTCGATCACCGCGTACGCGGCCTCGACCTCGGTGCGCAGTCCGGCTTCGGCCACGCGGGCCAAGGTGGCGTCGGCGTACGCGTTGGCGCGGGCGGCGTCACCACGGGCCACGGCGACGCGGCCGCCGGACCACAGGGCCCAGACGGCGGTCTGTGCCTCGATGGGCTCCTCGAGCTCGCGGCCGGCGAGGTCGGCCCGGGTCTCCTGCAGCGACTCCAACATCCGGGCCGCCGCGTCGGGCAGGCCGAGTCCGGCCTGTACCGCAGCCAGCTGGACCAGCGCGGCCAGGTAGCGGGCGGTATCGGCCGGGGCGGTGTACGGGCCGATCGGACCGTCGGCGGTCAGCAGCTGCGCGGCGCGGCGGACGGAGTCCTGCGCGTCGGCGGCGGCCGCGGCGTACGCGTGGCCGAGCAGTCGGTGCGCGGTCAGCTCGACCAGCGCGTCGGCCAGCTCGGGCTCCTTCGAGGGGTCCGAACCCACCCAGCCCCGGAGCCGCTGGACCGCCGAGGTGAGCGTCTTGCCGCGCTGGGCGTACGGGTCCTGCGGGGGCTTGGGTGCTTTCTGCGCTTGCGCCATGTCTCGATTATCCGTTCGTGGGCCTTGGGTTTCGGTGGGTCGCGCTCAGCCGCGGTCGAGCGGCACGGTCAGCGCCAGCTCGATCCGACGCCGCAGCACCCCGGCCATGTCCACCACGTCGGGCGCCAGCAGCCACTGGACCTGCAGGCCGTCCATCAACGCGATCAGCTCGATCGCCGTCGTCGCCGGGTCGACACCCTCAGCGAGGTGACCGTGCCGCCGGGCGTGTTCGAGCGATCCCTGGATGTCGGCACGCGAGGCGACATAACGGCGTACGAAGTGGTCGTGGGCCGGATGGGCGGGGTCGCCGGCCTCGGCGGAGAGCACGGAGTAGAGATTGATGATCGCGGGGACCGTGCTGTTGAGCTGGACGACCTCGACCAGCTTGCGCAGCGCGACCAGACCGTCGTCGGGACCGTCGTGGTCAGCCGGCAAGCGGACCCGGTTGGCGCGGTCGCGATCGGTGAGGACCGCCTCGAGCAGGCTCTCCTTGGTGGGGAAGTGATGCAGCAATCCGGCCCGGGAGATGCCGCAGGCCGCCGCGATCTGCAGCATGGTGGCGCCGCGGTAGCCAACCCGACCGAAGAACTCGGTCGCCACCGCCACGATGGCCGCCCGGCGGGCGATGCCCTTGGCGTACCCGTGGGTGTCCGGGGTTTCGGGTGAGCCGTTCATTGGGTCGACCCTAACCGGAATGACGCCTGAACTGAATGCCGACACGGGTGTCGGTTTGTCCTGGACGTCGGGTGCTGCCCACACCGGCGGGTAGCCGGGCTCAGGGCGTGTCGATGTCCGCGAGCAGCTCGTCACAGGCGTCGAGCAGGCGTTGCCGCAGCGGGGCGGCTCGGACGGTGAACGCGCGCTGGCCGTCGGCGTACGTCTGCTTGCCCTGGCTGGTCTCGATGGCGACGGGTTCGTAGCCCAGAGCGCGGAAGTCGTACGGGGAAGCGCGCATGTCGAGCACCCGGATCTCGCGGGCCAGATCGAAGCAGTCCATGACCAGCTCCGAGCTGACCAGTGGTAGCAGCCGGCCTGCATGCTTGTAGAGATCCATCCCGGCGTGCAGGCAGCCGGGCTGCTCGAAGTCGGCGCGGTTGTCGTGGCTGGGGGAGAGCACGTTCAGCGGCTGAGCCGGCGGGGTGAAGAAGCGGTACGCATCGAAGTGCGTGCAGGCGATCCGGTGCCGCTCGACGACGGCGTCGGTCCCTTCCCGACCGAGGCGCAGGGGCCAGGCGGAGTGGCGTACGCCGGTCTGCTCCTCGCCGTAGACCATCGCCCATTCGTGTAGCCCGAAGCAGCCGAACTGGGCCGGTCTCGTCGAAGTGGCGCGCAGCAGGCGTTGCAGCGCGATCAGCAGCGGACGCTGGCTGGTCGCGTACGCCGTCGACACCCCGACGCCACCCGGTCCGCGCTGGTAACCGCGCAACCCCAGGTACGCCTCGGCCTCGGACCCATCGAGTACGCCGCCCCACCCGGGGTGCCAGCGCCGCAGCTGAGCGGGCCGCAGCGAGTAGTAGGTGAACAGGAAGTCCTCGACCGGGTGGGTCTCACCGGTACGGCGGCGCTCGCGATGGTCACCGATCGCCGCGTCGACCCGTTGCTCGTGCCCGGTACGGCGGTCGGTCCAGGTCGCCACCACGGCCATCGCTCACCTTCCGCTCGTGCTTCTTTTCCGCGTCCGAGAGCAATATAAAGTCCCGACATGGCCTCCGTCCGGACGCGATGCACAGTGGCTGCGCTGATGGCGCTGACCGCCATCCTGGCGGGATGCCAGTCGCCCGTCACGCCGACTCCGAGCCGCACGCCGGCCCAGCCGACCATCCCGGTCACCTCCGCCACGGCCACACCCTTGCCCACGGCGGCCACACCCTCACCCACGGCCACACCCTTGCCCACGGCCACCACCGACGCAGAGTCGGCGGACGATGCGGTCGACCGGGTGTTGGCCATCTCGATCGACGGGCTCAACCCCCGGGCGATCACCGAGCTGGGGGCCAAGAAAACCCCGACCTTCCACCGGTTGGTGCGCGAGGGGGCGTGGACGTTCAACGCCCGCACCGAATGGGAGCTGACCCGGACCCTGCCCAATCACACCGGGATGCTGACCGGTCGTCGCGTCGATGCCGCCACGGGCGGACACGGGGTCACCTTCAACACCGACACCGGCACGACAGTGCACCGGGCGGCCGGGCACTACGTGTCCAGCGTGTTCGACGTGGTCCATGACCGGGGTGGTTCGACGGCGCTCTACTCGACCAAGACCAAGTTCGATCTCTACCGACGGACCTGGAACGCGAACGGCCGGCCCGACACGGTCGGCCAGGACGATGGTCGGGCCAAGATCGACGATGTGGTGCTGGACACCGACGCCAAGCGGATCACCGGGAAGCTGGCCCGACAGCTGACCGCTGACCCGGCCACCTTCACCTTCCTGCACATCGCCTTGCCTGATGTCGCGGGCCACGCCTACGGCTTCATGGGTCCCGAACACCTCACCTCCGTGACCCAGACCGACGCGCTGCTCGGTCAGCTGCTGGACACGATCTCGGGCCGTCCGTCCCTGCGCAAGCACACGATGGTGCTGTTGACCGCGGACCACGGCGGCAACGGCCCGACCCACGCCGACCCGACCACGTTGCAGAACTACCGGATCCCGTTCATGGCCTGGGGGCCCGGGGTGCCGGCCGGCCGCGAGCTGTACCAGCTCAACCCGACGAAGTCCGACCCCGGCACGAGCCGGCCGGGCTACCGGGGCCGGCAGCCGATCCGTAACGGTGATCTGGCCAACCTGAGCACAGATCTGCTGGATCTGCCCACGGTGCCGGGCTCCGAGTTCGACCGGCCGCGGACCCTCGATCTCTTCGGTTCCTGACCTGCATCTGACCGGATGGGGCGAGGGCGGAAAGTATTTCCCTACATCACACGTTTTAGTGACGACCGTCACATTCAGGCCTGTAATTACGGGTCTGGAGGTAGCGATTACATAGTCGAAGTCGGTGACTACCTGAACCCCCGAGCAGGCAGTCACCGACTTTCTTCATGTCCGGAATGAATCCGTCAAATGTGACTCAGATCACGTATCTAAACCGTGACGTCCCCTACACAGGCATCGGTAATGTGAGGCCTGCGACCAGCGGATTACCCCCAGTCGAGTCGGTGACTACCTGAACCCCCGAGCAGGCAGTCACCGACTTTTTTTCTGCCCGCGGCCCGGTAGCGTCAGCCCCGAGCCGATGTGGAGGGGCTGAGCATGAGTTCTGACCCAGCGGCTGTCGAGGCCCTCGTTCGTCGGCTCCGTGCTGCGGGCTGCGTCTTCGCCGAGGACGAAGCCCGGCTGCTGACCGAAGCGGCCGTCGACCCGTCCGAGCTGGAGAGCATGGTCTCGCGGCGGGTGCTCGGGTTCCCTCTGGAGCAGCTGCTGGGATGGGCCGAGTTCTGCGGTCTCCGGGTCGGCCTCGAACCCGGTGTTTTCGTCCCGCGGCAGCGCACCCGGTTTCTGGTCGATCAGGCGGCAGCGCTCTCCAAGCCGGGCGGAGTGGTGGTCGACCTGTGCTGCGGTTCAGGAGCCTTGGGCCTCGCCCTGGTTGAGGCCGTCGGGCCGATGGAGCTGTACGCCACGGACATCGACCCCGTCGCGGTCCGGTGTGCCCAGCGCAACCTGGCGGGCGTCGGTGGGCGGGCGTACGCCGGGGATCTCTTTGCGGCGCTGCCGGCCGAGCTGCGGGGTCGGGTCGAGGTGCTGCTGGCCAACGTTCCCTACGTCCCGACCGGGGCGATCGCCCTGCTTCCGCCAGAGGCCCGAGACCACGAGCCTGCGATGGCGCTGGACGGCGGTCACGATGGTCTCGACGTGCTGCGGCGGGTCGCCGCCGAAGGCAGGCCCTGGCTCGTGTCCGGCGGGGTCGTGCTGGTGGAGACCGGTGAGGCTCAGGCGCCGACTGCGGTTGCCGTCTTCACCCGTGCCGGATGGTCCGCCCGAGTCGCCGAGTCCCCAGAGCTCGGGGCCACCGTGGTGGTGGCCAGCTCAGTCCTGGGTGGCCGCTTCGAGGAAGGCGAGGACGAAGCCGCCCGCGGTGGCGAACATCGCGAACGAGCCGCCGATGATGGCCAGGTGCGGCGTGGGGATGGCGAACCGGTCCGGGGTCTGGACGAGGTAGATGAGCCCGATCACGTACATGGCGCCGAAGAGGAAAGCGCCGGCGAGCAGGATGACGCGCTTACGCATGAAGGGGCCTTCTTTCGGTCGGAGTGACGCAGGGAGATCGTCACCGGAGCCCATCATTCCCCATCGCGGCTGACACGGACACCCGGCTCGCGAAACGCGCCGGCCTTAGGCTCGCCGCATGGACGCGGAGCTGAGGATCGGCGATCGGGTCGACGGCCCGCTCCGGATCACCGCCGGCTGGGTGATCGCCCCGGTGGAGCTGGGTTGGCGGTTCTCCCGATCATCAGGTCCAGGCGGGCAGGGCGTGAACACCACCGACAGCCGGGTCGAGCTGACCTGGACTCCGGCGGACTCGTCCAGCCTGGCGCAGCTGTCCGAGCCGCTGCGGGTACGTCTTCACGAACAGCTCGCCCACCGGCTCGTCAACGGTTCGGTGGTCATTGCGGCGTCGGAATACCGGGCGCAGCTGCGGAACCGGGAAGCGGCTCGTCGACGGCTCGCTCAGCTGCTCCGCGAGGCTTTGGCCCCGCCTCCGCGGCGTCGCGCGGCCACCCGCCCGACCCGAGGCTCGGTGGAGCGCCGACTCCAGGCGAAGAAGGCGCGGTCGCGGGTCAAGGCCGGTCGCGGTCGCCCGACGGGGGACTGAGTTCGTCCCGCAGCACCGACAGCCAGTGCACGACCGCGACGGCTCCCGGGTCGGGGTGCCCGTGGACCCGGTCGCCCAGATAGCTGGACCGACCACGGCGGGCGCTCATCGACCCCGTCGAGTCCGCACCGCTCCGGGCTGCGTCGACCGCGGCGTCCCAACCCGCTTCGGCCGCGTCCGCCGCCGGCGCCAGGGCGTCGATCATCGTCCGGTCGCCGACCTCGGCTCCACCGAGCTCCTGGATCGCGGCGACCCCGGCCCGGAACGCCTCGGGCCACGTTTCACCCGCGCTGAGCCGCTCGGCCGCCCGGAGCAGACCGACGGCGTACAGCGGTCCCGAGGTTCCTCCGATGGCGCGCCGGGCATGCACCGAGAGTTGACGCAGCATCGTCGCCGCCGAGCCGTCGGCGGGGGCGGCCAGCCACGCTCGGGCTCCCCGCGCGAGCGCGGCGCCCAGGTCGCCATCACCCACCTCCTGGTCGAGCCGGTTCAGGGCGGCCTCCTGGTCGAGAAGGTGCTGGCACGCGGCATCGAGGGCGGCCCGCAGGTCGGGGTCGACGGCGCCGGACGCTTCGGCCTGGTGGTTCGGGATCGCGGTCGGCAGGGACACGACGCTCAACCGGGGCGGGACAGACGCAGCCTTCGAGGGCCAGGCGACGGCATCCGTCGGCGCGTCCAACAACGCCAGCAACTGGTCCCCGTCCTCGCCGGTCTGGATCTCGAGCAGGGTGAGCGAGACCCCGGCCAGGTCCAGGCTGGTCATCAGCAGGCCCTGCCACAGCCGTACGAGGGTGATGTCACGCCGATCGAGCTCCGCGGCCACCGAACGGCTGACGATACTCAGCTCCATCGGCGGGGTGGCCCCCGTCGAGTTGACCAGGGCGACGACCCGGGCCCCGGCGGTGATCTTGCGGTCGAGCACGATCCTGTCGACCAGCTCGGTGACCAGGGCATCGGCGGGGCGGAGCTTCTCGCGGCGTACGCCCGGCTCACCGTGGATACCCAGACCCAGCTCGACCTCATCGCCTTCGAGCACGAAGGCCGGCTCGCCCGCGGCGGGCAGGGTGACGGCGGTCAGCCCGACGCCCATGGTGCCCAGGCCCGCTGACACGCGCCGTGCGACCTCGGTCACCTCAGCCAGCGAACCACCGGCCTCGGCGCAGGCTCCGGCCGCCTTGTGGACGAGCACGGTGCCGGCCAGACCACGCCGACCCGCATTGGCGTCCGAGGTGGCGATGGCGACGTCGTCAGCCACCACCACCAGCTCCACGTCGAGCCCGGTAGCGCGAGCGAGCTCCGCGGCCAGGCCGAAGTTGAGCCGGTCACCGGTGTAGCTCTTGACGATCAGCAGGGTCCCCGCGTCCCCGGTCACGGCGACCAATCCGTCGAGCACAGCATCCACGCTGGGCGAGGAGAACACGTCCCCGGAGACCGCGGCCGTCAGCATGCCGCGCGCGACGTACCCGGCGTGGGCGGGCTCGTGACCGGCGCCGCCGCCGGAGACCAGCGCCACCGGCAGCCGGGCCCGGTTGGTGGGTTCGACGACCCGGTCCGTCCGTACGACGGTCAGCTGGTCGCCGAGCAGCGCCGTGCCGGGCTGGGTGAGGACGACCCCCTCGAGCGACTCCCGGACGACGTCGCGCGGATCGTTGATCAGCTTCTTCATGACGGTCCCGACTGGCCCGAATCGTCCTGGGTGGTCAGCCACCAGACTTCGGGATCGGCCGCCAGGTGCTGGCCGCGCTCGGCGAGGAAGTGCCGCGTGTGCGGGGTCTGCTCGTGCGCGAGGAAGGCGTCGTGGTCGGCGTACGCCTCGTAGAAGACCCGTTCGTCGGGTCGCTCGTCGCGAGTGTGGGTGAGGTAGCTGGCCGTGCCGGGCTCGTGGCGGCGGATCTGCCGGACGGTCTCTGCGACGAGGGCGTCGAACGCCTCGAGGTGGTCGGGGAGGACGGTGAAGCGGACCACGAGCGAGAACAACGCGACCTCCTGGGCGTACGAGACTGCTCCGGTCACCGTAACGCGTCGACGTTCGCAGCTCGGAGCGGTGATCGGTGCACGTGTCCCTCGGGTTGGGCGCCGCCGCGCTCGTCCTCGGTACCGGACCGACCGCGATCCACCCGTTGCGACCACCCGAGGACCTCCTCGCTTGAGCGGACCGGGGACACTCAGGAGATGGTGTCGCGGCGTACGGTCCTGCTCGGTTCGGCCTCGGCGATCCTCGGGCTGGCGGGGTGCGGCGGTGCGAGCGAACCGACGCTGGCTCCGACCGCCGGTGGCAGCGGCTCGGCGACCCCGACGCCCAGCCCCACCTCGGCGAGTCCTTCGGCCACGGCCACCTCCAGCCCGAGCGCCACGGCCAGCCCGGGTCCGACCGGGAAACCTGACCCCGAGGTCGCGAGCACGATCGCCGATGACCTGGACGTGCCGTGGGGGATCGTGTTCCTGGCCTCGGGTGACGCGCTCGTCTCCGAACGCAACACGGCTCGGATCCTCCGCGTCACGGCGAAGGGCAAGGTCACCCGGCTGGGCGAAGTCTCCGGCGTGGCCTCTCCGGACGGCTTGGGGGAGGGCGGCCTGCTCGGCCTCGCCCTCGCGCCCGGTGACGACGACACGCTCTTCGCCTACCTGACCAGCCGCTCGGACAACCGCGTCGTCCGGATCGACATCTCCGGTGGCAGGATCCGTACGCCGAAGGCCGTCCTGACCGGAATCCCGACCAGCACCCACCACCACGGTGGAAGGCTGGTGTTCGACCCCGACGGGATGCTGCTGGTCTCCACCGGGGACGCAGAGGAGTCTGCGCTCGCCCAGAGCAAGACCTCGCTGGCGGGCAAGATCCTGCGGATCCGGCCCGACGGACGGGCGGCTTCGGGCAACCCGTTCGGCAACCGGACCTGGTCCTACGGCCATCGCAACATCGAAGGTCTCGCCTTCGACGCCGACGGGCGCCTGTGGGCCACCGAGTTCGGCGACAAGGAGGCCGACGAGCTCAACCTGATCACCAAGGGGAAGAACTACGGTTGGCCGCGGGTCGAAGGCCGTAGTAGCAACGCCGGCTACGTCTCGCCGAAGGCGGTCTGGAGCCCGACCAGCAGCTGCTCACCGGCCGGGCTGGCCATCACCCGGTCGACGGCGTTCGTGGGGGCCCTGCAGGGCAAGTGCCTGTTCTCGGTCGCGTTGGACGGCACGTCGGCGGCCAAGCCCAAGGCGCACTTCGCCGGCGATCACGGCCGGATCCGCAACGTCGTCGTCGCCCCCGACGGTGCGCTCTGGGTGACGACCAGCAACACCGACGGCCGGGTCGACCCCGGCGCCGACGACGACAAGATCCTCCGGGTCAGCCTGTGAGCCGCGACCGGGATCTGGTCGGGCGAGCCCGGAACGCCCGACCGCGAGACGCACTCGGGCGACCGCTGGCGTACGGCGAACCCGGGGTCGAACGCGTCCCCGACGATCTCGTGCTGCCGCCGCTGCCCGCGCTGGCGGAGGCGCAGCGGTTGCTGGACGCGGGCCTGCCGTTCCACGCACACGAGATCCTCGAGGGAACCTGGAAGGCGGCTCCGCCCGACGAGCGCGACCTGTGGCAGGGTCTCGCTCAGCTCGCGGTCGGGTTGACCCACGTGTTGCGAGGCAACCCGGCGGGCGCGCGGACGCTGCTGACCCGCGGTCGGGACCGGGTCGAGGGCTACGTCTCGAACCCCCCGTACGGCGTGGACGTCGTCGGACTGACCGGCTGGGCCGCCGCCTTGCTCGAGACCCTGGACGAAGCTGGTGCGCAGGAGCGGGCCACCGCACCCC
>DATDBS010000022.1:0-65694 GCA_036524735.1 Propionibacteriaceae bacterium | reverse complement strand
TCACGTTCGACGCGACCGAGTTCCACGTCTACGCGGTCGATTGGACGCCGGCGGGCGTCGACTTCTTCATCGACGATGCGTGCGTCAAGTCGGTCCAGCAGTCACCCGACTACCCGATGCAGCTCATGCTGGCCGTCTACGTGTTTCCCGACCGGATCCGGCCGAAGCACCCGCCTCGCTATCCCCACCAGTTCGTCGTCGACTACGTCCGGGGCTACCGCGCGGTGGGGACGTGAGCGGCCGAAACCGTCGTTCCTGGACGGCCGGTTCAGCCGAACGCGTTCTCCCCGGTCAGGGCCTGACCGATGATGAGCTGGTGCACCTCCGAGGTGCCCTCGTAGGTCAGCACCGACTCCAGGTTGTTCGCGTGCCGCAGCACCGGATAGGCCAAGGTGATGCCGTTCGCGCCCAGGATGGTCCGGCACTCGCGTGCGATGGCCAGCGCCTCGCGGACGTTGTTGAGCTTGCCGAGACTGACCTGCCGTGGCTCGAGGCGGCCCTCGTCCTTGAGCCGGCCGAGGTGCAGGGCGAGCAGGAAGCCCTTCTGCAGCTCGAGGGTCATGTCGGCGAGCTTGGCCTGGGTCAGCTGGAACGAGGTCAGAGGTCGGTGGAAGACCTCCCGGGAGCCCGCGTAGTCGATCGCGGTCTCCAGACAGTCCCGGGCGGCCCCCAGCGCTCCGAAGATGATGCCGAAGCGGGCCTCGTTCAGGCACGACAGCGGACCCCGGAGCCCCGTGACCTCGGGGAGCACCGCGTCTCCCGGGAGCCGGACGTCGTCGAGCACCAGCTCGGAGGTGATCGAGGCGCGAAGGGACAGCTTCTGGCCCAGCTTCGGCGCGGAGAACCCCGGCGTGTCGGTGGGCACCACGAACCCTCGGATTCCTCGGCCGTCCTCGCCGTCGTCGGTCTGGGCCCAGACCACGGCCACGTCGGCCACCGAGCCGTTGGTGATCCACATCTTCGTGCCGTTCAGGACCCAGTCGTCGCCGTCTCGGTGAGCCCGGGTTCGCATCCCGGCAGGGTTGGAGCCGAAGTCCGGCTCGGTCAGCCCGAAGCAGCCGATGGACGCGCCGGTGGCCATGCTCGGCAGCCAGGCAACCTTCTGCGACTCACTCCCGAACCGCCAGATCGCGAACATGGCCAGCGAACCCTGCACGGAGACCATGCTGCGCACGCCGGAGTCGCCGGCCTCCAGCTCCAGGCAGGCCAGCCCGTACGACACCGCGTTCGTCCCCGCGCAGCCGTACCCGGTCAGCTGCATCCCGAGCAGTCCGAGGGACCCGGCCTCGTTCATCAAACTCAGGTCGACGTCGCCGTGCTCGAACCAACCGGCGATGTTCGGCCTGACCCGCCGGTCGACGAACTGACGCACGCTGGCCTGGATGTCGCGCTCGTCGGGGGTCAGCAGGTGCTCGACGTCCAGCAACTCCAACGGGCCCGTCCCACGTCGGGGTACTCGTGCGGAATCGGTCATCGATCAGGCGGGCAGCCGGAAGGTGGTGTCGGGCGTGAGCTCGACGGTGTCCATCTGGGCTTTCTGCAGCCGGCCGGAATAGTCCCAGTTGACCGACTGCCAGCGGGTGAACTGGTCGAGTACCCAGATGCCGGACTGACGCGAGCCGTTCCCCGACTTGCCGTTGCCGCCGAAGGGCAGATGGGCCTCCGCGCCGGAGGTCGAGTTGTTGATCGACACCATGCCTGCCCCGATCCGGTCCCGGAAGGTGAAGGCGTCGTGTGGGTCCGTGGTGTAGATCGCCGACGACAAGCCGTAACCGGGCGCGTTGGCCAGCTCGATCGCCTCGCTCAGCGTCTCGTACGTGGTCACCCCGACCAGGGGTCCGAACGTCTCCTCGGCGAAGATGGCGTCGTCTGGTCGTACGCCGTCGACCACCATCGGGTGATAGAAGAGTCCCGCAGCCGGGTCACCCACAAAACCCGGACGTGGGTTGTCGGCCGTGATCCGACCCGAAGCCCCCTGCACCCGGTGGTGCGGCTGCACCCAGCCCAGGAACTCCTCGTAACGCTCGGCGACCTTCGCGTCCAGCATCGGGCCCATCAGCACGTCCTGGGTCGGATCGCCGATCCGGGCGGCAGCGACGGCGGTGTTGAACCGGGACAGGAACTCCTCGTGCACCGAGGCGTGCACGATGACGGTGCCCAGCGAGGTGCAGCGCTGCCCGGCGGTCCCGAAGCCGGAGAAGAGGGCGCCCTCGACGGCCAGGTCGAGGTCGGCACTCGGCGTCACCACCAGGGGATTCTTGCCGCCGAGCTCCAGGCAAGCAGTCTGCAGGTGCCGGCCCGTCAACGCGCCGATCTCGCGCCCCACGGCCGAGGACCCGGTGAAACCGACCTTGTCGATCAGTCCCTCCTCCAGCGCCTGGGTCAAGCCGTCGAACGTGCCCGGACCGTCGACGTGGGCGATGTTGAACACGCCGTCGGGCAATCCGCCGCCACGGACGAAGAGCTCGTGGAACGCGCCCGAGACGACCGCGGAGTACTCGGCCGGTTTCCAGACGATCGTGTTGCCGGCCAGCAGCGCGGGCACGATGTACCACGACGGTACGGCGACGGGGAAGTTTCCTGCGGTGATCACCGCAACCGCGCCGACCGGCTTGCGGAAGGTGAACAGCTGCTTGTCGGGCATCTCGCTCGGCACCGTCTGGCCGTAGAGCCGACGACCTTCGCCGAGGAAGAAGTCGCAGGTGTCGACGATCTCGCGCACCTCCCCGAGCGCCTCGCCGTACGGCTTGCCGATCTCGGCGGTGACGAGCCGGGCGAGCGCCTCGGCGTTGTCCTCGATCAGTCGACCGATGTGGGCGATGGCCCGACCGCGGACGGGGGCCGGCACCGCAGCCCAGGCTTCCTGCGCCTTGCGGGCGGCGCGGGACGCCTCCACGAAAGTGCCGGCGTCGCCCACCGACACCTCACCGACCACCTGGTCCAGCTGGGCGGGGTTGGTGCTCGCGACCGTACGGCCACCGGGCACGGCTGCTCCGCCCACGACGGAGGTCACCGGGTTCGTCATCGTCACTCCTTGCTCTCGAACGCGTGTGTGTGTCTGGTGGTCAGCGAGTTCCGGCGATCCGGGCCACGGACCGCCCCAACGCCGCGGTAGCCAGATCGATCTCATCATCACCGATGTTCAGCGCGGGCCGGAAGCGGATGGCCCGTACGCCGCACGGCAGCACGATCACGTGCTCGACCTCACGCAGGTCGGTCACCACCGCGTCCCTGAGCTCGGGTGTGTCCAGATCGCAGGCGGCGAACAGACCGCGACCACGGACGTTGCCGATCGCTCCGGTCCTGGACTCGACCGCCCGCAGCCCGTTCAGGAGCAGCTCGCCCTTCGGGCCCGCCGCCTCGATCAGGCCTTCGGACTCGATGATCTCGAGGATGCGCTGGGAGCGGACCATGTCGACCAGCCCGCCGCCCCAGGTCGAGTTGATCCGGCCCGGCACGACGAACACGTTGTCGCTGACCTCGTCCACCCGCCCGCCGGCCATGATGCCGCCGAGCTGGGCCTTCTTGGAGAAGGCGACCACGTCGGGGGTCACACCGAGCTGCTGGTACGCCCAGGCCGTGCCGGTCGTCCCGACGCCGGTTTGGACCTCGTCGAGGATGAACAGCGCATCGTGCGCGTGCACCAGCTCCTGCATCCGCTGGAAGAACTCGGGTCGGAGGTGGTTGTCACCGCCCTCGCCCTGAATCGGTTCGGCGATGAAGGCGGCGATGTCGTGGGGGTGGTCGGCGAAAGCCTGGCGGGCCTGGGCCAACGCCTGTTCTTCCGCCTCGAGGACGAGATCGAGGTGTTCGCTCAACGGATGGGTGATCACCGGCGCGTCGATCCGCGGCCAGTCGAACCTCGGAAAGCGGTCGGTCTTGTTCGGCTCGGTGTTGGTCAGCGACAGGGTGTAGCCGCTGCGGCCGTGGAATGCGTGCGTGAGATGCAGGATCCTGGTGCCGAGCCGCCGGTCCCGCCCGGCGGCTTCGTTGCGCCGGCTCTTCCAGTCGAACGCGACCTTGAGCGCATTCTCCACGGCCAGCGCGCCGCCCTCGACGAAGAACAGGTGGGGGAGGGCCGGATCACCCAGCACGCGTGCGAAGGTGGCGACGAACTCCGCGTAGGCCGAGCTGTACATGTCCGGGTTGGCCGGCTTGTTCGCGGCGATGGCGCCGAGCTCGGCCATGAAGGTCGGGTCGTCGACGATCCCCGGCGGGTTCAAGCCCAGCGGCGCCGAGGCGAAGAACGTATACAGATCGAGGTAGCGCTGCCCGTTGCGTGCGTCGACGATCCAGGACCCGCGGCTGCGGGTCAGATCGAGCACGAGTTTCATGCCGTCGCTCAAGATGTGCTCCGAGAGCACCTCGTGGACTTCGGCGGGGGCGACGTGAATCTGCTCAGCCACTAATTAATCCTCTCAAGTCGGTATCTGTCCGAAGGATATCGTGAGCAATCCGGATCGTGCGAGAGGATCTCCCGACGTATCTGCTGGCCCCTTCCGCACCTCCTCTGATTGCTACGTTGACAACGCCCGCCTGCGTCCAGGAGCACCCCATGACGGCATCGACCGGGGATTCGATGATTCTTCGACGGCCAGCTCTGAACTCGACCCTGCCATGGCTCTCGCTCACCTGGCTGAGTGTCGTGCTGGCCCTCAATCTGGCCATGGACCAGCTCAGCCGCCTCTCGGGCACGGTGCTGGACACGGCCCAGCGAGCCTGGTCGTTCGGGGAGTTGATGGGGCCGTCGGCCCTGGCGTCGCGCGCCGGCTGGATGGCCGACTTCGGCGACGACACCACCCGCCCGGTCGAGCTCGCGACGTACCTCGCCCTGGATCTGGTCTTCATCGTGCTGTACGGCATCGCGGTCCGGCGGATCATCCGCCGACGCTATGTGGGCGTCGTGCAGCGGGTCGGTCTGCTGCTGCTCGGCGCACTCATCGTGGTCGACCTGCTGGAGGACGTCCTGGCCGCCCGGACGATCGCGGTGGGACGGCTCGGTGAGCACGGGTCCCAGTTCCTGGCGGGCGTCAGCACGGTCAAGATCGTGCTCGGAGTGGCGGTGGCGGCGCTGGGGATCTACGCGCTGGTCACCCCCGGCGGCCAGTCGGTGCGCAAGACCGCGCGGCTGGTCTACGAGGTGGTCCGCCAACATCGCCTCACCGTCGTCCCGCTGCTGGTGGTGGCGGTGATGGCTCTCGGTCCCGGGGCGGACATCTTGGACCAGGCTCCCGACATCGAACGCCGCTGGTCCGACACGGGCCGGACCTTCGTGATCGAGGGCGGTCTCGGCCTGGCCGTGCTGGTTCTCGTCGCCGTGACCTTGTTCCTGCTCGGACGGGCGCGCAGTCAAATTGCCGCTCGTGACGCCGACACCGCCCCACGGCGGCGTCCCCGACGGATGCCGTTGGGCTGGTGGCTGGTGGGGCCGGGCATCCTGGTCGTCGTCGCGGTGGTTCTCGCGGGGTTCGGCGCACCGGTCACCTGGGCCCGGGTCGTCATCTTCTGCGTGCCGGCGGCCGTCATCTTCGGATTTTCGAAGGTGCTACGAGTCCGCTCTGACCGCGTCCGCATGGTCGAGCTGCGGCTGGCTCGGGAGGAGCACCGCAAACCCCTGATGCGACCACCGCACCGGCCGAAGAAGATCTGGACCCACCGCGAGCTCGAGCTCCTGGTCCGCACCGGCGACGGTCTGGCGATCGGCGTGCTGGCCGTCGGGGCGCTGGGGGCCATCCGCTCCATGACCTCCGTGGTCATGCTCTGGATCCTGGGCCTGACCCCGTTCAACGGCCGAGCGCTGGTCCTGCTGGTGCTCGGTCTGGTCGGTACGGCATTGCTCTGGTGGCTCGTGGAGCTGCTCCGCACGCGGCTGACGGGCGCGTACGACGACACGCAGACGTCACCGTGGCGCACCGTGGCCCGCTGGCTGGTGCCCGATCCCATCAGCGGCCGAACGCCGATGCGGAAGGGGTTCCCCGAGGTCTTGGCCTTCGGCTCCCTGGGCGTCCTGCTCGCGATGGGCCTGTTCCCGCGGACCTTCGGCTCGGGTGGGGTGCTGTTCGTGTTCAACCTGGGTCTGCTGGGCCTGACCGGCTTGATCGCCGGTGCCGGGTTGGTGGCCGCTCGCACGGCACCGGCCGAGATCTTCACCCGCATGCACCTGCGGTCGACCCCGGTCATCAGCCTGGTCATCGTCGCGGTTCTCTTCGCTGGTGAGGTGGGGTCGACCTCGCCGATCCATGCCGTCCGGACCACGCCGGCTGGCGTCACCGCCACGGCGACCGACCAACGGCCGACCTTGGCCACGGCGATCCAGACCTGGGCGACCCGTCAGACCGCAGCCGGCTGCGGTCGACCCGTGACCGCATCGGGCCGGCAGGTCGAGGTCCTACCGATGGTGATGCTCGGGGCCGAGGGCGGCGGAATCCGGGCGGCGTACTGGACGGTCAAGGCCGTCGACCAGCTGGCCTCGGACGCGTGCGCACAACGCTCGGTCGCTTTTTCGAGCGGCGTCAGTGGTGGTGCGGTCGGACTGGCGGTGCTGCGGTTCAACCGCGAGCCGATGACGGTGGTCGAGCAGATGTCGGACTCGCGGGCCCTTTCACGCGGGCTCGTCGGGCTGCTGGTCCGAGACTTCGGGTACGCGACCACCGGGGTGGCGCTGCCCGAGCTCTCCGAGGACCATCCGACGGACTGGATGGATCGCGCCGCCCTGATGGAGCAGGCGTGGAACACCGCCACCACCACCGAGGGCAACTGGCGCGACGTCCGTTTCGCCCAGCCCCGTCCGGCGGCTGAGGACGAACCGACCGGGGTCGGATCGATCATCTTGAACTCGATGTCGGTCGGCAACGCCTGCCGGGTCTGGGTCAGCGAGGTCCAGCTGCGCTCGCCGAAGGAGTCCGTCGGCGGCAGCCAGGAGGACAAGATTCGGTGCGACCAGGCCGGCGCCTCCGGTCTCCGCTCGATCGACCTGCTCAGCGCGTACGGCTCCCCGCAGGCCGGCACCGCCGCGGCAAGTCCGCCCAGCGGCTGTCTGACCGGTCTGACCGCCTCGACGGCAGCGATGCTGGCGGCCCGGTTCCCCTACGTCACGCCCTCGGGGCGGATCGGTCCGTGCACGCGCTCCGACGGCAGCGAGGCACCGGTCGACCAGCTCGTGGACGGCGGCTACCTGGAGAACACAGGTCTGGGCACCATCAACGACCTGGCCGACGACTGGCTCCCAGTCGTCCAGGCCTGGAACACCGCTCAGCTGGCCAAACCGGCCACCGCGGTGCCGCAGCTGATCGTGCCGATGATCGGCTACCTCAACAACGACACCGGCAACGACCAGAGTGCACCGCGTCGCGACATCACCAGCGAGGCCCTGGTGCCGCCCCTGGCCCGGCTCCGAGCCAAGAGTGACGGCGTCGCCGACGACCTGACCCTGCAGCGCTCGGCGGACCTGGTCCGGCCCGCCAACGTCTGCGGCGTGGCGAGTCCCGTCTGCACCGAGGCCCTCGACAGCCTCGGGCACCACGCCTTCATGATCTATCCCGGCTCGCAACCCCAGATCGCGGCGCCGCTCGGCTGGGTGCTGTCCCAGGCCAGCCGGACGTCGATGGACCAGGCCATGGTCGACCAGGCCAAGCCCTGCCCGGCGACTGACGACGCGAGCATCGACCTGGTCTGTCGTCGCGGCTTCGGGACCCTGGGCGACCTGTTGGCCACCGTATCGACCCCGAAGCGCTGACCTCAGTCCCAGCCGAGCGCGGCGGTCATCTCGCGGCGCAGCTGGTGCAGCAGCGACCGCGCCTCGGCTCGACCGCGGACGAGGTCGTCCCCCGGCGTACGCGCCTCCAGGTAGCACTTGAGCTTGGGCTCCGTGCCGGACGGGCGGGCGACGACCTTGATCCGCGGGCCGGTGATCAGGACGCCGTCGGTCGGGGGGAGGGTGTCGGTGCCCGCAGCCAGATCGACGATGTCGACCGGCTGACCACCCAGCTCGGTCGGCGGGTGAGCCCGCAGCCGGGCCATCCCGGCGGTGATCACCGACAGGTCCTCGACCCGGACCGACAGCTGGTCGGTCGCGTACACCCCGTACTGCGTCGCGATCTCGTCCAACCGGTCGGCGAGTGTCTGGCCGGCGGCCTTGAGCTGGGCGGCCAGGGTCAGCACCCGGACCAGAGCCGAGATGCCGTCCTTGTCGGGCACGGCCGCCGGGTCGACGCAGTAGCCGATCGCCTCCTCGTACCCGAAGGCCAGCCCGGGCACCCGGCCGATCCACTTGAAGCCGGTCAGCGTGTAGGCGAAGGGCTGGTCGTACGCCGTGGCCATCGCCGACAGCAGCGAGCTGGAGACGATCGAGCAGGCGTAGGTGCCGCGTACTCCTCGCCGTAGAGCATCGTCGGCGAGCAGTGCCCCGAGCTCGTCACCACTCAGCATCCGCCACCCGCCGTCGACGACGGCGGCCACGGCACACCGATCGGCGTCGGGGTCGTTGGCCACCACGACGTCGGCGTCGATCGCACGAGCCTGAGCCAGGGCGAGGTCGATCGCGCCCGGCTCCTCGGGGTTGGGAAAGGCGACGGTGGGGAAGTCGGGGTCGGGATCGGCCTGGGCTTCGACGACGCTCGCGGGTGCGAAGCCGGCGCCGAGGATCGCCTCGTGCACGACGGCGCCGCCGACCCCGTGCAGTGGCGTGTAGACCCACCGCAGGTCGCGCGGAGCGTCCGCCGGGACGAGGGACACCACCCGCTCCCGGTACGCCAGCTCCAGCTCATCGCCCAGCACGGTGTAGCCGTCGCTGCGCGGCACATCACCCAGGTCGTGCTGGGTGATCTCTGAGATCCGCTGGGCGATCTCGGCGTCGGCCGGCGGCACGATCTGCGATCCGTCGCCGAGGTAGACCTTGTAGCCGTTGTCCTGCGGGGGGTTGTGCGAGGCCGTGACCACGATCCCGGCCACGCACCCGAAGTGGCGGATGCCGTACGCGACCACCGGGGTCGGCGTCGGTGCCGCGGTGAGCAAGGCCCGGAAGCCGGCCGCAGCCATGATCTCGGCCGTGTCCCGGGCGAACACGTCGGAGTTGTGTCGGGCGTCGTACCCGATGATCACCGTCCCGCCGGCGTGCCCCTGATCGCGCAGATAGGTCGCCAGACCGGCGGCGGCCTGGCCGACGACGACCCGGTTCATCCGGTGAGGACCTGGTCCCAGAGCGCCGCGGAGCCCCGCCGTCCCGAACTCCAGTGGACCGCTGAAGCAGTCGGCGAGCTCTCGGAGGGCCGCCTCGTCGCCGTGCTGAGCCTGCGACAGCAGCTGCTCGACCGCCGCTCTGGTCTGAGGGTCCGGGTCCTGCACGGTCCACGCCGCGACCGCGCGAAGCAACTCGGCCGACCCGCCGGGTGCGGCACCCGCCGGCCGCTCCGTCACAGGACGGCGACGAGACCGGCGAGCAGCGTACGCAACCGGGGTGCAGCCTCAACCCCGGCCTCGAGGACCTCCTCGTGGTGCAGCGGGGTGGGGGAGATGCCGGCGGCGAGGTTGGTGACCAGCGAGATGCCAAGGACCTCGAGGCCGGCCTCACGGGCCGCGATGGTCTCCAGGGTGGTGGACATGCCGACCAGGTCGCCACCCATCGTGCCCGCCATCCGGACCTCGGCCGGGGTCTCGAAGGACGGCCCGTGGAACTGGACGTAGACCCCCTCCGGCAGGGTCGGGTCGACCTCGCGGGCGAGAGCACGCAACCGGCGCGAGTAGGCCTCGGTCATGTCGAAGAACCGCGGCCCGACCAGGGGGGTGGCCCCGGTCAGGTTGATGTGGTCCTTGACCAGGACCGCCGTGCCGGGGGGCCAGGCCCGGTTGAGCCCGCCGCAGCCGTTGGTCAAGACGATGGAGGTGGCCCCGGCCGAGGCCGCGGTACGGACGCCGTGCACGACGGGCTCGACCCCACGTCCCTCGTAGTAGTGGGTACGACCGGTGAAGATCGCTGCGACCTTGCCGTTCGGCGTACGCACGACGCGCAGCTTCCCGCCGTGCCCGATCACCACCGGCTTGCTGAAGCCGGGAAGGTCGGCCAGGTCGCACTCGTCGATCAGCTGACCCAGGTCGTCGGCCGCGGCTGACCAGCCGGAGCCGAGTACCAGGGCGGTGTCGATCTTGTCCAGGCCGAAGCGCGCCAGCAGGGCGGCCGAGGCCTCGCGCGCGAGGTCGTACGGGTCGGTGGTCGTCACGTCGCTCATCAGGGCACTCTAACCACTGGGCCCGGCGTGGCCGAGGGCTACCAGCCGCTGGTGCAGGGGCGCGACCGGAGCTCGGTCACGTAGTCACTGGGGGCACCGGCCGCGTCGGCGGCGTCGGCCAGGATGCCCAGGGTGCGGGCGCTCGGCGTACCGCCCTCGAAGTCGTTGAGCACGTAGACCCACGCGGTCTGTTCACCCTCCATGGTCGAGACCCGCAGCCGTACCTTGCGGTAGAGCCCGGTCGAGGCGCTCTCCCACTCGTCCAGGGCACCCTCGTCGGCCGAGGTCACATCGAAGATGGCCACGAACACCTGCGCCGTCGAGTCCTCGGCGAGCGACGGCAGGGCGCCGTCCCAACCCTCTCCACCGAAGGTCAACCGCCAGCCGATCAACCAACCGGTGCCTCGAAGGGGGGAGTGGGGGCAGCGCTCAGCCATCTGAGCGGGGTCGAGATTGCTCCCGTACGCGGCGTAAAGCACACCCTGGAGGTTAGCGGTCAGCGCCGTCGGATGGAACGCACGAGCCGCGTGACAGGATGAAGCGGTGACGCGAGTGGTGATTGTCGGAGGCGGGCCGGGCGGCTACGAGGCGGCGTTGGTGGGCAGCCAGCTCGGCGGTGAGGTCACGCTGATCGACACCGACGGACTCGGTGGATCGGCCGTGCTGACCGATTGCGTGCCGTCCAAGACCCTGATCGCCACCGCCGAGGTGATGACCGAGGTCCGCGAGTCCGCTGAGCTCGGACTGCGCTTCGGGGCAGCGGAGAGCGGGAACGCCGAAGCGGTGGTCTCCGTCGACCTCGCCGCCGTCAACGCCCGGGTGCTCGGGCTGGCGAAGAAGCAGTCGGAGGACATCGTCGAGCGCGTGGTGCGCGAAGGGGTGACCTTGGTCCAGGGCCGAGGCCGCCTGGACGGTCCCGATCGCGTCATCGCCGACACCGCCGACGGTGAGCGCGTCTTCGACGCCGACATGATCCTGCTGGCCACCGGAGCGCGCCCGCGCGAGCTCGCCAGTGCCCAACCGGATGGCGAACGCATCCTCACCTGGACCCAGCTGTACGGACTGACCGAGCTGCCCGAACGGCTCATCGTGGTGGGTTCGGGCGTCACCGGGGCGGAGTTCGCCAGCGCGTACGACGCCCTGGGTTGCGAGGTCGTGCTCATCTCCTCGCGCGACCGAGTGCTGCCCGGCGAGGATGCCGAAGCGGCACAGGTCCTCGAGGACGTGTTCGCCCGCCGTGGACTGACCGTGCTCGGCAACTCGCGAGCACAGTCGGCCGTCCGGCACGGCGACCAGGTGACCGTCACCTTGAGCGACGGGCGAGAGGTCGTGGGGTCGCACTGCCTGATGGCAGTCGGCTCCATCCCCAACACCGCCGACATGGGTCTCGAGGAGTCCGGGGTGACCCTGGCGCCCGGTGGTTTCATCCAGGTCGACCGGGTGTCGCGGACGTCCGCCCGTGGGGTCTACGCCGCCGGTGACTGCACCGGGGTCTTCGCGCTCGCCTCGGTGGCCGCGATGCAGGGCCGGATCGCCATGTGGCACACCCTCGGGGACGCCGTGTCGCCGCTCGACCTCAAGACGGTCTCCGCAAACGTCTTCACCTCGCCGGAGATCGCCACCGTCGGGGTCACCCAGCAGCAGGTCGACGCCGGCGAGGTGCCGGCCCGGGTGGTCACCCTGCCCCTCCGCGGCAACGCGCGCGCCAAGATGCAGGGCAGCCGGGACGGTTTCGTCAAGCTCATCTGCCGCAGCGTCACCGGCATCGTCATCGGCGGTGTGGTGGTCGCCCCGCGGGCCAGCGAGCTCATCTATCCGATCGCCGTCGCCGTCGCGCAGCGCTTGACCGTGGACCAGGTCTCGGAGTCGTTCACCGTCTACCCCTCCATGACCGGCTCGATCGCCGAGGTCGCCCGCCGGCTGCACGGCACCCGCTCCATCAGCTGACTTCACACCCCGCCCCCAGGAATCGGAAACTGGCGACAGAAGGGGGTTCTGGTGCCCGAAAACCCCTGATCTGTCGCCAGTTTCCGGGCGGGGGCGGGCGGGGCAGGTACCTTCGGTGGCGTGAGGGTGCAGTCGGAGGTCAGTCTGGTCTCGGCGATGGCTGACCTGGTGCACGGCCGGCGCTGGGTGGTGCTCACCGGCGCGGGGATGTCCACCGACTCCGGGATCCCGGACTATCGCGGCCCGACGTCGATCCGGGCCACGCCGATGCAGTACGCCGAGTTCCTCCACTCGCCCGTGTCCCGGCAGCGCTACTGGGCCCGCTCCCACCAGGGCTGGCGACGGATCGGTCAGGCGGAGCCCAACCTGGGTCACCGCACGCTGGTGGAGCTCGAGCAGGCCGGTCTCGTCGGCGTGCTCACGCAGAACGTCGACGGCCTGCACACGCGGGCCGGCAGCACGACCGTCATCAGTCTGCACGGCGAGATCGACCGGGTCATCTGCCTCGACTGCGGTGAAACCACCCCGCGCACCCACCTGCAGGACCGCCTTTCCGCTCTCAACCCGGACCTGGGTGAGGCGCCTGCCCTGGAGCATGCCGAGCTGCGCCCGGACGGAGACGCGGTGGTCGAGGACTGGCACGACTTCGTGCTCGCCGACTGTCTGCGCTGCGGGGGCATCCTCAAGCCCGACGTGGTCTTCTTCGGTGAGACCGTGCCCAAGCCGCGGGTCGAGGCGGCGTACGACCTGGTCAACAGCGGCGACGTGCTGGTGGTCCTCGGTTCGTCGCTGACCGTGATGTCAGGTCTCCGGTTCGTCCGGCACTCGGCCAAGCAACAGCGCCCGACGGTGATCGTCAACCGCGGTACGACCCGCGGCGACGAGCTGGCCAGCATCAAGATCGAGGACGGCTGCGCCGAGACCCTGCGCGCGCTCGCGGCCGACCTCTCCGCCCGCTGACCGACGCATCACCCGGGAACGCAGAACGACCGGGCATCCCCTCGAGGGATGCCCGGTCGCCATGACGCTGGTGCGGCTCAGTCGCCGCCGAAGAAGTCACCGATGCCGTCGAACATGCCGCCGATGCCTTCGCCGATCTCGCTGAAGCCGTCGCCGATCCCGCCCATCATGTCGCCCATGCCTTCGCCGACGCCGCCGAAGACGTTGCCCATGCCACCGAACAGGAAGCTACCGATCAGCACCCCGGAGAGCATGTCGCTCCCACTCCAGCGGCTGTAGTAGCCCTGGGCCCACGGGGCGTACGCCTGACCGCCCTCCCAGTAGGGAACGCGGCGGGCGCCGACCTGCACCGTACGAATGTAGGGATCGGCCCCGGCGAGCACGCGCTCCGCGTCAGCGGGGCACGCGGGTACGGACCGGGCGACGCCACCGGCGGGGGCCCAGTCCACGTCGCGTGACGAGGGTCCGTGAGCCGGGTTGAAGAAGCAGGGCGGACGCTTAGCGGGCAGTGGCTGCTTCGCGATCCGCGCCTTCACGCAGGCCACGGCGTAGCGACCGTCTTCCAAGATCTCGGTCACGTGCCGGATCTCGTCCGGCTTCGTGACGGCGTCGAGGGAGGACTTCGAATCCTCGTAGGCATCCAGAGCGCGCTGGTAGTCCTGCTGCATCGGTTCGTCCAGGGCGTGACCGGCGACATCCGAGTCCAGCCGTTGCAGCTCTTCCCCGAATTTGGTCACGTCCTCGTCGGCAGCGCGCTTGGAAGTCGTCAGCTGGTTCTCAAGAGCAGCTTGCTCCTGGGTCTGGCGCTGGCGGACAGCGTGGCGGCGGTAGAGCCCAACGCCCCCGCCGACAATGGCGAGGAGCAGGAGGAGCACGAGGAACTCAGACATGGCCTTCAGTCTGCCCGTGCCGACCCGTGAATCGGTTCGACCTGGGGTTCTTCTTACTCAGCTTTTAAAGCTCTCAGGCGTCGACGATCTCGCACAGGGTGAGGCCACTGGTGACGGTCGCTCCGACCTCGGCGGTGAGGGCGCTGACCGTGCCGGCTCGGTGGGCGGTCAACGGCTGTTCCATCTTCATGGCCTCGAGGACCACGATCAGGTCGCCGGCCTCGACGACGTCACCGTCAGCCACGGCAACCTTGACGATCGTGCCCTGCATGGGCGAGGTCAAGGCGTTGCCGGACGGAGCCTTCGCGGCCGCCCCGCCACCGGCCCGTCGGGCCGGCTTCTTCGCCTTGGTCACCGGGCCGCCGTTCGAGCCGCCGAGGCCGGCCGGAACCACGACCTCGATCCGCTTGCCGTTCACCTCGACGATGACCTTGGAGCGCTCCTGCGCCTCCGGACCGTCGGCGGTCGCTCCCGTGTAGGCCGCGATCTGATTGTCGAACTCGGTCTCGATCCAGCGGGTGTGCACCCCGAAGCGACCGTCGGCGGCGATGAAGTCCGGCTCGTCGAGCACCGCGCGGTGGAAGGGCACCACGGTCGGCATGCCCTCGATGACGAGCTCCTTCAGCGCACGACGCGAGCGGGCCAGCGCCTGCTCGCGGTCGGCACCGGTGATGATGATCTTGGCGACCAGAGAGTCGAAGCTGCCGGGCACGGTCATCCCGGCCAGATAGCCCTCGTCCACCCGTACGCCGGGGCCGGCGGGCGCGCGCCAGGCGCTGAGTGTGCCGGGGGCGGGCATGAAGTTGCGGCCCGCGTCTTCTGCGTTGATCCGGAACTCGATCGAGTGCCTGGAGACGACGGGGTCGTCGTACCCGATGGCCTCGCCCTCGGCGATCCGGAACATCTCGCGCACGAGGTCGAGGCCGGTGACCTCTTCGGAGACCGGGTGCTCGACCTGGAGCCGGGTGTTGACCTCGAGGAACGAGATGGTGCCGTCCTGACCGACCAGGAACTCACACGTCCCGGCGCCGACGTAGCCGGCCTCGGTCAAGATCGCCTTCGAGGAGGTGTAGAGCCGTTCCACCTGGTCGGTGGTCAGGAAAGGCGCGGGCGCCTCTTCGACCAGCTTCTGGTGGCGGCGCTGCAGCGAGCAGTCCCGGGTGGAGATGACGACCACGGTGCCGTGCTGATCGGCGAGGCACTGGGTCTCGACGTGCCGCGGCTTGTCGAGGTAGCGCTCCACGAAGCATTCGCCGCGCCCGAACGCGGTGACCGCCTCGCGGGTCGCGGACTCGAAGAGCTCGGCGATCTCGCCCATCTCGCGGGCCACCTTGAGGCCGCGCCCACCGCCGCCGAAGGCTGCCTTGATGGCGATGGGCAGACCGAACTCGGCCGCGAACGCCTCGACTTCACCGGCGTCGGCCACCGGGTCGGAGGTGCCGGGGACGAGCGGAGCGCCGACCTTCTCGGCGATGTGGCGGGCCTTGACCTTGTCGCCCAGGGAGTCGATCGCACTGGGCGGCGGGCCGATCCAGATCAGGCCCGCGTCGATCACGGCCTGCGCGAAGGCGGCGTTCTCGGCGAGGAACCCGTAGCCCGGATGGATCGCGTCGGCGCCGCTGCGGCGGGCGACCTCGAGGATCTTGGCGACGTCGAGGTAGGTCTCGGCGGGGGTGGCGCCACCGAGGGCGTACGCCTCGTCGGCGAGGGAGACGAACAAGGAGTCAGCGTCGGCGTCGGCGTACATGGCCACGCTCGGCAGACCGGCATCGGTGGCGGCCCTGATGACGCGCACCGCGATCTCTCCACGGTTGGCGACGAGCACCTTGCTGATTCCCACGAGTCCTCCTGGTTGCGTCGTTGGTTCTGAAGAACGCACCTGACGTACGACTTTCCCTGCGTACTCTAGCCATCCGTCCGCCCGTCAAAGCGGACCCGATCGCCTGGTCGCAGCTGCGCGGCGTGATCGGCGGCGCGCTCGGTCAGCACCCCGATCACCGGATAGCCGCCCGTGACGGGGTGGTCGGCCAAGAAGATGAGCGGCTGGCCCGACGCCGGGACCTGGACGGCGCCGCGTACCAGGCCTTCCGAGGGCAGCTCCCCCTCGACCAGGCGTTCGAGCGGCGGCCCGGACAGCCGTACGGCGACCCGGTCGAGATCACCGGTCACCGTCCAGGGCTTGCCGAGCAGGGACGACCAGGCCGCATCGGTGAACCAGCTCCGCCGCGGGCCGGGGAGCAGGGCCAGCCTCGTCCGGGGCGGATGGGCCGGGGCCAGCTCCGCGTTGGGCAGTGCACGTCGGGGCCGCCGGACGTCCAGTTGCTGACCCGGTTGGAGCGGAGCGGGTCCGAGGCCGGACAACACGTCGTACGACAGGCTGCCGAGCACCGGATCGAGGGCGAACCCGCCGCGTACGCCGAGGTAGTTGCGCAGCCCGCGCTCGGGCGATTCGATCGTCAGCTGGTCACCCGGCCGAAGGGCCAGTGAGGTGTGCGACGCCGTCAGCAGCATCTGTCCGTTCGACGTCGTGATCCGCAGCTGGGTCGGGGCACCGGTCACCGCGACCCAGACCAGCGAGGTCGCAGTCACCGCCAAGCCTCCCAGCACCGTCTCGATCGTGGCGGTGGCCTCGGCGTTGCCGACCAGCCGATTGGCCAGGCGGTGCGCGGTCCGGTCGGCCGCCCCGGACGGAGATACCCCGAGGTGGGCCGAACCACCTCGACCGAGGTCCTGGAGCAGGGCCAGCGGACCCGTCCGGTCGACGACGATCACGCGCCGGGCGCCTGGAAGCGGACCCGGGTGCCGGGTCGAAGCAGGGCGGGCGGTGTGCGTTCGAGGTCCCACATCGAGGCGTCCGTACGCCCGATCAGCTGCCAGCCGCCGGGACCTTCGCGGGGGTAGACCCCGGACCAGGAACCGGCGAGCCCCACCGCACCCGCGGGCACCCTCGTCCGGGGGACGGCGCGCCTGGGCACGGCCAGGCGGTCGTCGCTGCCCTGCAGGTAGCCGAATCCGGGTGCGAACCCGCAGAACGCCACCGTCCAGACCTGTCCGGTGTGGGCCGCGACGACCTCATCGGTGGTCAACCCGGTCAGCGAGGCGACCTCGGCCAGATCGGCCCCGTCGTAGTCGACCTCGATGACCACCGTGGGCTCCTCACGCACCTCCCGGGCTGGCGCGACCAGGGTCAGCAGGGTCGCGCGCGCCGCCGGGGTCAACGGCCCCTCGAGTCGGAGCAGCAGCGTGCGGGCCCCGGGGACCACCTCGGCCACCCCCGGAACGACGTCAGCCACCACCGGCAGCAGCCTCAGCACCTCGTCGAGATCGACGCACTCGAGCAGGACGGCGCGTTCGCCGTAGTCCAACAACCGTCGGGCCATCGGGTCAGGCGCCGACGAACGGCTGCACCGAAAGATCGGCGTGGTCGAGTGCGGCCCGGACCGCCGAGGCCGTGGCCACGGCGCCGGGGGAGTCGCCGTGCAGGCAGAGGGACTCAGCCGTACCGGACCGGGCGGCCTCGACCGCTCGGGCCGCAGCCACGGTCGGATCGGTGATCAGCGCGCCCGGTTGGCGCCGGTCGATCAGCCGTCCGTTGGCGGTGTAACCGCGGTCCACGAAGTACTCGGTGACCGGACGCAGGCCCCGCTCGGCGGCGAACCGCAGCAGGACCGAGCCGGGCAGACCCAGGATCGGAAGCTCGGGGTTGTAGACCCGAACCGCCGCGACCACCGCCGCCGCCTGGCCTTCGTGGTCGACGGTCGCGTTGTAGAGCGCACCGTGGGGTTTGACGTACGCCACCCGGCCCCCGGCGGCCCGAGCCAGTCCGTCCAGGGCACCGATCTGGTAGAGCACCGCGGCGAGCAGATCCGGCCCGGAGATGTCCAGGAACCGCCGGCCGAAGCCCATCAGGTCCGGGTAGCCGACTTGAGCCCCGATGACCACGCCGTGCTGGACGGCCTGCTGGCAGGTGCTCAGCAAGGTGGCCGGGTCGCCGGCGTGGAATCCGCAGGCCACGTTCGCACTGCTGATGAGCGGCAGCAGGCCGGCGTCGTCGCCGAGCACCCAGCGCCCGTACGACTCACCGAGGTCGGCGTTGAGGTCAACAGACATGCGCGCCATTCTGCTACCGGGGGGTCAGGGTCGAGGCTTAGGCTGACGGTCGTGGAACCTGACACGAAGGACTGGACCTGGACCCTCGTACGCCGGTGTGACCAGTGCGGTGTGACCGCTGGAGACATCGCGCCCGACGAGGTGGCCACCCGGGCCTTCATCGCGGCGGAGGAGTGGGTGCAGATCCTGCGCTCCAGCCCGGCCGTCGGGGCCCGGCCGTCGCCTGAGGTCTGGTCGCCGCTGGAGTACGGCGCCCACGTCCGCGACGTCTTCCGGATCTTCGACACCCGGTTGGTGCAGGTGCTGAGTGAGGACGACCCGACCTTCGCCAACTGGGACCAGGACGAATCGGCCATCGAGGGCCGCTACGGCGAGCAGGACCCCGAGGTGGTGGCCGAAGAGCTCGAGGCGGCTGCCCAGACCCTCGCCGGCCGGATCCACGCGCTGACCCCCGAGCAGTGGCACCGCACCGGGAAGCGCTCGAACGGTTCCGAGTTCACCGTGACGACCCTGCTGCAGTACTTCCTGCACGACGTGATCCACCACCTGTGGGACGTGACCGGTCAGCAGGACGGCGCCGCGTCGCTCGTCCTGGAGTAGTCGAAGCGACGGCTCCGGCCCACTCAACCCGCTATCAGCCCCACTCAACCCGCGATGTCCCCGCTTTACCCGCGATATATCGCGGGTAGAGCGAGGACATCGCAGGTTGACCTGCGAAACTTGCGGCCCCCGGGGCGCGTGGTGGGCGCGTCAATCGAGCCGAGCGAGGTCCGTCCGGCAGCGGTGCTCGAGCTCGTCGAGCTCGGCCAGCGCCTCGTCGAGGTCACGACGCTTCTGCAGCAGCGCGTGGCGGCGGGCCTCGATGTCACCGATCAGGAAGGCCAGCTGCCCGCGCTCACCGGGCGTCTCGTCGTACATGTTCACGATCTGCGCGATCTCGGCCAGCGTGAAGCCGAGGCGTTTGCCGCGCAGGATGAGCTGCAGCCGTACCCGATCGCGGTCGTGGAAGATCCGGGTCTGGCCACGGCGCTCCGGATTGAGCAGCCCCGAGTCCTCGTAGAACCGGATCGTGCGCAGGGTGGTGTCGAACTCCGTCGCCAGCTCACCGATGGCCCACGTCCGGTGCGGCGTCATGGTCTGCATCCTAATGCTTACGTTTACGTAAGCGTCAGTTATTCTGGCCGTGTCACCGCAGACCGGGGAGGAAACACGCCATGCCCAACACCTTCGAGCTTTCCGAGGACCACCAGGACTTCCGCGCCGTCGTCGCCGACTTCGCGGTCCACGACCTCGCCCCGCACGTCGCCCGGTGGAACGAAGCGCACGAGCTGCCGCTGGAGGCGGTGAAGCAGATGGCCGCGCTCGGCCTGTTCGGACTGAACGGGCCGGAGGAGTACGGCGGCGCCGGCGACTTCACCAGCCTCTGCATCGCCATCGAGGAGATCGGCAAGGTCGACCAGTCGCTCGGCATCACCCTCGAGGCGGCCGTCGGACTCGGCATCAACCCGATCGCCCACTTCGGCACCGAGACGCAGAAGCAGCGCTGGCTCCCCGACCTGATCGCCGGCCACGCCCTCGCGGCCTTCGGGTTGACCGAGCCCGAGTGCGGCTCCGACGCCGGAGCCACCCAGACCCGGGCCACGTTGGACGACGGACGATGGACGATCAACGGCAGCAAGCAGTTCATCACCAACTCGGGCACCGACATCACCTCGGTCTGCACGATCACCGCCCGGACCGGGACCAAGGACAACGGCAAGCCGGAGATCTCCACCATCGTCGTGCCCCGGCACACCGACGGCTTCGTCGTCGGACCCGCGTACGCCAAGCTGGGCTGGCACGCCTCCGACACCCACCCGCTGACGTTCGCCGACGCCCAGGTCCCCGAGGACCATCTGCTCGGCGAGCGCGGCCACGGGTACGGCCAGTTCTTGTCCATCCTCGACGACGGTCGGGTGGCCATCGCCGCTCTGGCGCTCGGCTGCATCCGGGCCTGTCTCGAGCTGTCCCGGGACTACGCCCTGCAGCGCACGTCCTTCGGTGGTCCGATCGGTCGTAAGCAGGGGGTGGCGTTCCCGATCGCCGATCTCGAGGTGATGGCCCACACCGCGCACCTGCTCGTCTACGCGGCCGCGGCCGCCAAGGACCACGGCGGCGATGCGGCTGCGTTCCACCGCTCGGCCGCGATCGCCAAGCTGTACACGACCGAAGCTGCGGTCTCGGCGACCCGGATCGCCACCCAGGTGTTCGGGGGGTACGGCTTCATGGAGGAGTACCCGGTGACCCGGTTCTACCGCGACGCGAAGGTGTTGGAGATCGGGGAGGGGACGTCGGAGATCCAGCGGGTGCTGATCGCCCGGAGCCTCGGCCTGCCGGTCGAGTGAACCGACCGGTCGAGGGCGACGAGTAGGTCTCGGCCGACGGAGACGAAAACCGGTTGGTGACCCCCGGTGGGCCGGGATCCAATGACGACATGATCCCCACGGACTGGACCCCGTACGTCCGCGAGAGCGACGGTGAGCTGCTCGGCTACCTGGTCGAACACGACGGCGTCGCCACACCCCTCACCGTGTTCGGCTATCCGTTGGCCGGCTCGAGCGACCGCGATGGTGCGGTTGAGGTGCTGCGGACCCGCGGGCTGACGGCGTTGGCGGAGCGATGGCTGCTCCACACCGACGATGGCCGTGAGGTGTCGGTGCTGATCCTGGCCGCGTACCCGGACGAGGTGCTGGTGGCGCAGGCCGACTACGGGTTCGTCAGCCACGACAGCGAGCGGTTCACCGTGCCGGTTCCGGCCGAGGGACGGCTGCAGCCGGCCTAACCGACGTCGGTGAAGTGCTCGACCCGGGGCGGTCCGGCGAAGAACGGGCCGATCGCGGCCCGCCAGGCCGCGAACCGCTCCGTTGCGCGGAAGTTCTCCTCGTGCGCCTCGACCGAGTCCCACTCGACCAGCAGCACGAACCGGCTCGGCGACTCGATCCCGTGGGTCATCCGGACCGATCGGCAGCCGTCGGTCTCGGCGAGGATCGACCGGGCACCGAGGTAGGCCTGCTCGAACCCGTCCGGGTCCGTCACGTCGATGAGGGCCACTTCGAGAACCATGCCCAGCACTGTAGTCGGGGGGCGCGCTGGATCTCGGGAGAGAAGATCAGCGGGCCAGCCGGCTCAGTTCGAGGTGGATGAAGGGCTCGGGCTCCACGGCGAGGGCGCTGCTCGGCTGGACGGGCCGCGGATGGCGCGGTTCGCGCACGCCTGCACCCCCGTCCGGGTCGTCCGGCGACGGCGGGCTGTACGGCCCGTACGTCCAGCCCCCGCGAGGGGTGTGACGACGTAGCCGGCGTAGGCGACGCCTGAGTGGTTCGGCCATGACTGCCTCCTGATCGGCAGCGTACGCCGCCCCGACTCTCGCGGCGAGGGCCTCGGCGCCCACCGACCCAACCTCAGATCGGCAGCTTGCGGAACAGCGGTCGAGGCACGTGGCGCAGGCCCGACATGACGAACCGCATCGGGGTCGGAACCCAGATCAGCTCCTTGCGCGAGGCGATGGCGGAGATTGTCGCCTCGGCTACCTCATCGGGGGTGACGGCCATCGGAGCTTCGTCCAACCCGTCGGTCATCTTCGACTTCACGAAGCCGGGACGGACCACGAGCACCCGGATGCCGTGCTCCTTGAGGGCCTCACCGAGGCCGAGGAAGAAGCCGTCGAACCCGGCCTTGCTCGAGCCGTAGACGAAGTTGGACCGGCGTACGCGCTCGCCGGCCACGCTGGACAAGGCGACGATCCAGCCGTGCGACTGGGCCCGCATCTTGTTGGCCAGCAGGATCCCGAGATGAACCGGGGCGGCGTAGTTGACCTCCGCCAGCTCCAGCGCCAGCTCGGGATCGCTCCACGCCTGCTCGGCGTCGCCGAGCACCCCGAAGGCCAGCACGGCGATGTCGACGTCCCCGACCGCGAACGCGGCGTCGATGGTTGCTGCGTGCGACCCGTGGTCGCGGGCGTCCAGGTCGACCTCGGTCACCTCACAGCCGAGTCCGGTGAGCTCGGCGGCGGCGGCCGCACGCCGCTCGCTCGGCCGTGCCGCCACGATGACCCGCACCCGGCCCGATGCGGCGTAGCGCCGCGCGACGGACAGGGCGATGTCGGACGTGCCGCCGAGCAGGAGCAGGGTCTGGGGTGCGCCGAGCGCGTTGATCATGAGAACTGCTTTCTTGAGTGTGGTCTAGAGCTCGAGGCGGCGGGCGAGATCGGAGTTGAAGAGTCCGGCCGGGTCGACCTCACGGCGTACGGCGAGGAAGTCGTCCAGCCGGGGGTACATCTGTCGGAACCGCTCGGCGCTGAGCCGGGAGTCCTTGGCCAGGTAGACGCGGCCACCGGCTCCGACGACCTCCTCGTCGAGGGCGTTGCACAACTTGTCGAGGCCCTGCTCGATCGGCAGGTCCACGGTCAGCGTCCAGCCGGGCATCGGGAACGACAGCGGCGCGGCGTTGCCCGGCCCGAACCGTTTCAGCACGTTCAGGCAGGACAGGTGCCCGGAGTTGACGATCATCTCGAAGCACCGGCGGAACGTCTCGGCTTCGGTGAACGGCACCACGAACTGGTACTGCAGGAAGCCGTTGGGCCCGTAGACCCGGTTCCACTCCGCGACGATGTCGAGCGGGTGAAAGAACTGGGTGATGTTCTGCAGCGCGCCGACCTGGTGCTGAGGGGCCTTCCGGAACCAGAACTCGCTGAACGCCTTGGCGGTGGCGATGTTGACCATCCGGTTGGGGAAGACCTCGGGGATCGTGCCGAACGACGGGGCCACGAACTTCAGCGGGTCGCGCTTCAGCTTCGGTGTGAGGTCGGACAGAGATGCCTTGTTGCCCCGGGTGAGCACCCCTCGACCCAGGTGTCTGCCCTTGGTCACGGCGTCGAACCAGGCGACGGAGTAGGTGTAGCCGTCGTCGCCGGAGCTCATCTTGGCCATCATGTCGTCGATGTCGGAGCACCGATCCGTGTCCACGGAGAAGTAGGCCGTCTCGGCGCGCTGGAGAGCAACCGTGGCCCGCAGGATGGCACCGGTCAGACCCATGCCGCCGATGGTCGCCCAGAACAGCCGCTCGGTCGCCGGGTCGTCCGGGGAAACGGTGTGCACCTCACCGTCAGCCGTCAGCAGGTCGAGGGACCTGACGTGGTTGCCGAAGCTGCCTTGGGTGTGGTGGTTCTTGCCGTGCACGTCCGCCGCGATGGCCCCACCGATCGTCACCTGGCGGGTGCCCGGCAGCACCGGCACCCACAGGCTGAACGGGAGGAGCGCCCGCATCAAGACGTCCAGGCTGACGCCGGCCTCGACGGTCACCGTGGCCGGCTCGGCGCCGGCATCGACCGAGAGGATGCGGTTCATCTTCGTCAGGTCCAGCGCCACCCCGCCCGCGTTCTGAGCGGCGTCGCCGTAGCTGCGGCCCAGGCCGCGAGGGACCACGCCACGGCCTCCGTCGACGTGCCGGAGGGCCGAGACCGCGTCAGCCATCGAGTCGATCCGGGCCAGGTGTGACATGGTCCCGGAGGCCCGACCCCACCCGTGCAGCTCGACCAGCGGCTGGGGGATCATCGGCTGGGTCTCGGGCATCGAGGGGCTGATGTCGGGTACGAGATCGGCCGCTCCGGCGGTAGCCGCCGTGCGTTCGGGGAAGTCGCTCATGAGAACACCGCCAGGGAGATAGTGACCAGCCAGATCAGTCCGAGTCCTTGCAGGACGTGGTCGTGCAGCACCACGTCCTCCGGCTCGCCGGCCTGACCGGAGTCGACCTCGAGCGCGTACTGCAAGAGTGCCAGGGTGAAGGGCGCGATCGAGATCGCGGTCCACGGGATGCCCAGCGCGTTGGAGTTGGGCGTGGTGAAGGCCCACAGGCTGTAGGAGATGAGCACCATCACCGCGGCCAGCATCCAGGCGAAGCGCAGGTACGACTCCGAGTAGCGGGTCAGCGACTTGCGGGTGCCGCCCTCGCTGCCGAGCGACTTCATCTCGGAGTAGCGCTTGCCGGCGACCATGAAGAACGATCCGAAGGCGGCCACCAGGAGGAACCACTGACTCAGCGGGATCCCGGTCGCGACCCCACCCGCGATCGCCCGGAGCAGGAAGCCGCTGGCCACCATCGCCAGGTCGACGACCGGGAGGTGCTTCAAGAAGATGGAGTAGAAGATCTGCAGGCCGACGTAGACGGCCAGGGTGATGCCGAGCGGGAGCTCGACCCAGAACCCGAGTCCGAGACCGACGACGCCGGTGATCATGGAGAGGACCAGCGCGGCCTTCGGGTCGAGCTCGCCAGCGGCGATCGGTCGGAACCGCTTCTTCGGGTGGAGCCGGTCCTCCTCCACGTCCCGGACGTCGTTGATCAGGTAGATCGTTGCGCTGACCAGGCAGAACGCCACGAAAGCCAGGGCCACGTCGACCAGCACGCCGGGGGCGAACAGCTTGCCTGCGGCGAGCGGCGCAGTCGCCACCAGGACGTTCTTGATCCACTGGCGGGGACGCATCGCCCGGATCCCGGCGGGCAGCCTGCTCGGGCGTACGGCGACTTCGGAAGTGTGAGACATCAGGGTCGTAGGGTATCGAGGCCGGTTCTGATCGGCCTCATCAGCGCGCCAGCCACTAACCTGGGCGCGTGCGAGCGCCCGTCAGTCGGATCTGGCCACTCCTGGTCGGACTGGTGGTGGTCTCGGTGCTCACGGCGTGCGGCGCGGCCGGCCCGACGGGGGTCCAGAGCTCGTCTGTCGCGGCGTCCACGTCCCCGACCCCGGTGGTCGCGCCCGACGGGGGAGTGCTGCTGGGTCGCTTCGGCTTCGCGAACGGGCCGACGGACAGTTTCTCCCTTCCCGTAAGCAGCCTGCTCACGGCCGTCGTGGACCAGCCTGACAACGTCTCGGCCGTCATCTCGCGACCAGCGGCAATCGAGGTGTACGACTACCTCGAGCGAAGCCTGCCCGCGGCCGGGTTCTCGATCACCGACCAGGACGCCGGTACGGCGACCATGACCTTCACCGGCCGCGGGTGGCGGGGCAGTTTCACCGGCGACGACCAGGCCTGCGCCATCCTGCTCCGCCCGGTCTGACGGGCCTGCGAGCGGGCCGGTGAGGACAACCTCACCTTCGGTAGGGCAGGCTTTCTTTCCTGGAATCATTCCAGAAACAGTGCTTGAGTGAGGGTGTTGTACCCACGAAACTTCAGGAGGACCTCCCGTGACTGACACTCTTCAGCCCAAGACCGAGCACGTTGCCCGCCCCCCGTTCCAGGCGTCGCAGCAGTTGGCGGACCACCTGCAGCAGCTGCACGTCGACCTGATCGACCTGCACCTGCAGGGCAAGCAGGCGCACTGGAACGTCGTCGGCAAGAACTTCCGTGACCTGCACCTGCAGCTCGACGAGCTCGTCACCGACGCCCGCGTCTTCTCCGACACCGTGGCCGAGCGGATGCGCGCCATCTACATCACCCCGGACGGTCGCGCCGCCACGGTCGCCGCCAAGACGAGCCTGGCCGAGTTCCCGCCCGACGAGGTCGACACCGCCGAGACGATCGACCTGATCACGGCCGCGATCTACGCCACCGCCGGCACCGCCCGCCGCATCCACGATGCCGTCGACGACGAGGACCCGACCTCCGCCGACATCCTGCACGGTGTTCTCGAGCGCCTCGAGCAGCTCGCCTGGATGATCGACTCCGAGAACCGGATCGCCAACCGCAGCATCCCTCGCCCGATCCACGAGTGAGCTAGACCCTGTCTTTCAGCCCCGGTGGTCCTCGTGACCGCCGGGGCTGATCGCTGTTCGGTGGCCGGCGGCCAGGTCGAGATAGATCTGCGCGTTCAGCACGACCTTGTCGAGCTCCTCGTCGTTGAGTTGGCGACGTACCTTGCCCGGGACGCCCGCCACCAGAGACCGCGGCGGGATGTGGGTCCCTTCCAGCACCACGCTGCCGGCGGCGATGAGTGAACCGGTGCCGATCACCGCACCGTTCAGGACGGTCGTACTCATGCCGATCAGGCAGTGGTCTTCGACCGTGCACCCGTGCACGACAGCCCCGTGCCCCACGCTGACCCCCTCGCCGATCGTGGTGGGGAAGCCGTAGTCGGTGTGCACGACCACGTTGTCCTGCAGGTTGCTGCCTGCGCCGAGGTGGACCGGAGCCATGTCCGCCCGGATCACGGCGCCGTAGAAGACGCTGGCTCCGGATGCGACCGTCGCGTCCCCGATCACCGTCGCGGTCGGGGCCAGCCAGGCCTCCGGGTGGACGTGCGGGGTGTGTTCGGCGTACGGGAGGATCAAGGGGCTCTGCATGCCCTCGACCTTAGTGGCCGCCCTCCACCCTTGGGTGGACCGCACGTGCGTGACTTCCGCCCCTGGGTTGACGTCGTCGAGCCCCAGAATTTCTAGCGTTGAGGCATGGAAACCACCCGACCGCCCGCCCACCCGGCGGCCCGCCAGCTCAGCCAGATCTTCGCGGTCGAGGCCCGGCTGGACCGCACCCTCTACGAAATCGCGGGTCTGCGAGACCAGCTGGCGACCGTACGCCAGGAGCTTGCGTCCGCCCCGCGCCCTGTCCTCGTCGAGGGCCCGGCCCCCGCCCCGCGCCCTGTCCTTGTCGAGGGCCCGGCCCCCGCCCCGCGCCCTGTCCTTGTCGAGGGGCCGGCCCCCGCTCCGCGCCCTGAGCCCGTCGAAGGCCCCGAAGGGGTTGCGCTGGTGGGTGGTCGGGGCAGCGGGAGCTCTGACCAGCGCTTCGACGAGCTCAGCCCGGGTACGCGCGAGCCCTGGTGGCAGCGCGAGGGCGCGCTGGCCCGGGTGCTGTCCGCCGCCGGTGCGGCGGTGCTGCTGCTGGGTGTCACCTTCCTGATCGTGTTGGCGGTGCAGAGCGGGCAGTTCGGGCCGGTCCCGCGGGTCGTCTGCGGTGCAGCGGTGTCCGGGGTGCTGCTGGTCGTCGGCCTACTCGTCCACCGCCGTCAGCCCGGCAACGTCGGTGCCGTCGCCCTGGCCGCCACCGGGATCGCGGGCGGCTACCTGGACGTGATCGGAGCGACCGCCATCTACGCCTGGGTGCCGGTGTGGGTCGGTCTGTCGTTGGCGGCTGTGGTGTTCGTGATTGGTCTGCTGATCGCCCGCAGATGGGACGCGCAGGCGCTCGCCGTCATCGTCGTCCTCGGGGCGGCCATCCTCGGGCCGGTCCTCAGTGGCGACGAGCCGTGGGTGATGAGCGCCTTCCTCGTCCTCGTGTCCGCGGCGTCCGCCGGCGCCCACCTCGATCGGCGCTGGCCCGTCCTCGAGGTAGCCCGGGTGCTGCCGGCCGCCCTGGCGTTGTCGGTGGGCGTCCTGGGGTACTCCGAGCCGGGCGACCACGACCAGCTCCTGATCACCGCGGCGCTCTGCACGCTGTTCACCCTCATCTCCCTGGCCGCTCAGGGGTGGCTGCTCAGGCGCCCCACGCACGGACACGCGGTCACCGTGGTGATGATCGGGGTCGCGGCCGTACCCAGCCTGACCGCGGTGGTGCTCGGTACGGACGGCGGGCTCACCGTCGGCTGGCTGGGTGCGCTGGCCGTGATCTGGGTCCTCGTGGCGACGCGGGTCCGCTCCGTCGGTGGCCAGGCCGTCCTCTACAGCCTCGGCGCGACGGCGGTCGTGATGGCCCTGGCCGATCAGGCGCCGGCGGGCGCCCTCGTCTGGGGCACGATGGCGGTCGCCGCGGCGTACCTGGCCGTCAGCCTGGCGCTGTCCCACCGGGTCCTCGGCTGGGTCGGGGTCGTGCTGGGGACCTTCGCGCTGCTCGGCTGGTCGCCCGTCGTCGGGGCGCTGCTGGGGGAGGGTGAGGGTGACCTCCGGGCCGACGACCTCCTGGCCGGCGGGCTCGGCTTCGCACTGGTGGTGTTGACGTACCGATTCACCCGCCCGGCGGTTCGTGACTCGTTCCGCACCGTGTGGGTCGTGGCGCTGTGGGCGGTCGGTCTGGCTTGTGTCACCGGATTCAGCGTGACCGGCGGGGTGATGATCGGGCGCGCCGTGAACAACGTCGGCTCCGGCTTCATCGCCGGTCACGCGGCAGCGACGCTGATCTGGCTGGGCGGGGCGACCTGGCTGCTGGTGCGAGGCCTCCGGCGTACCGACGTGGGGCGATTCCGGGCCGGAGTCGCGTTGGCCGGGCTAGCCGTGGCCAAGCTGCTGCTCTTCGACTCCTCCACTCAGGACGGGCTGATCCGGGTTGTCGCGTTCATCGTCGCCGGCGCAGCGCTGCTGACTCTGGGCACGCTGTTCGCCCGGTCGATCAGTGGTGTGCGCCCGCCCGCCGTCTGAGCCCGAACGCACGACGTCCCGCACACCCGATCGGTGTGCGGGACATCGCTACGTCGTGAAGTGTGAGCCTCAGGCCGAGGCGCGGGGACGCCGGCCACCGGCGCTGCCGCGACGGCGCGAGGAGGAGAACCCGGCCGAAACCGAGGCCGCCGTCCGCGCCGGTCCACCCGGACCACCGGAACGCTGTCCGCCACCGGACCGCTGACCGCCGGAAGCGCTGGGCCGCTGACCACCCGCGCCGCCGGAGCGAGCACGACCGTTGCTACGACCGCTGCCGCCGGACTGGGCCGGCCGCTCGACGATCGCGGCGGGCTGCACGAACGCGGCCGCCGGACCGGTCAGGTCGGTGATCTCGGAGGCACCGGGGCTGACCGCGGAGAAGACGGGGCGGATGCCGGCCTGGCGAGCCAGCGTACGGACGTCGCCCCGCTGAGCCGAGGTCATCACGGTCACGACGACACCCTCAGAACCCGCGCGAGCCGTCCGGCCGGAACGGTGCAGGTACGCCTTGTGCTCGGCCGGCGGGTCGACGTGGACGACGAGCTCGATGTCGTCGACGTGGATGCCACGGGCCGCGATGTCGGTGGCCACGAGGACCTTGACCGAGCCGTTGGAGAAGGCGTCCAGGTTGCGCTCGCGCGCCTTCTGGGCGAGGTTTCCGTGCAGGTCGACGGCCGGTACGCCGTTGGCCGTGAGCTGTTTGGCGAGCTTCTTGGCGCCGTGCTTGGTCCGGGTGAACAGCAGGCTGCGACCCTGACCGGAAGCCAGTTCCTGGATGACGGTGGACTTGTGTCCGTTGTCGACCTCGAAGACGTGGTGGGTCATGGTCGAGACCGGCGCGACGGCCGGGTCGACCGAGTGCAGCACCGGGTTGGACAGGTAGCGCGAGACGAGGACGTCGATGCCCTTGTCGAGCGTGGCCGAGAAGAGCAGCCGTTGGGTGTGAGCCGGGGTCTTGTCGAGGATGCGCTTGACGACGGGCAGGAAGCCCAGGTCGGCCATGTGGTCGGCCTCGTCGAGAACACTGACCTCGATGGCCCCGAGATCGCAGACGCGCTGCTCGATCAGGTCCTGGAGGCGGCCGGGGCAGGCCACGACGATGTCGACACCGGAACGCAGCGCCGAAGCCTGCGGGCCCTGACTCACCCCGCCGAAGATGACCGAGGTCTTGAGGCCGACGGCGGTGGCCAACGGCTCGAGCGTGGCGTGCACCTGGTTGGCCAGCTCACGGGTGGGCACCAGCACCAGGGCGCGGGGCCGCTTCGTCTGCCGCGGGACCGCAGAGGCGATCAGGCGTTGGACGAGCGGGAGGCTGAAGGCGAGGGTCTTGCCGCTGCCGGTCTGACCACGGCCGAGCACGTCCCGACCCGACAGCGAGTCGGGGAGCGTGGCGGACTGGATCGGGAAGGGAGCCGTGATGCCCTGCGCGTCGAGCAGGCGGACGAGCGTGTCGGCGACGCCGAGCTCGCGGAAGGTCCGGGAGTCGGCGGGCGCCGTGGTTGCGGCAGCGTCGTCAGCGGCCACGGAACGGACCGGGGTCGGCTCGGCGGAGCTGTCGTCGAAGGCCGACGTGGGAGCGGTACGGTGCTGCTGCTCGGCCCCGGAGGACGGACGCCGTCCACCGCGACGGCGGCGGTTCGGGCGTGCTGAAGCGTTCTGGATTTCGGTCATGAGTGCGATAGGTCCTTGTTCGAAAGCGGATGGCCGAAGTGCAATCCAGCTCCGCGCAGTGGATGGACCACCGGGAGAACAAGTGCGCTCGATGAGCGCTGAGCAGACGACCGCAGCGACATCCCCGTGACGTGCTGCTCCTCCAGTATGGGGGACATGACGCCCTAACCCAAGCGCGGCCCGGCCCGGGGCGGTCCTCGTGGGGGTGTCAGGGGCCGGTGCCATGATGAGAAAGCGGTCCCAGCCGCGCTGAACGAGGAGAGTGTGCGTGGCCAAGATCACCAAGTCCGGCAAGGCCGTCGAGTCCGAGCTGCCCAGCACCTTGCAGAACTCGGACACCTTGGCGCAACAGACGTACGCGGAGACGCTCGACTCGGCGATCGACCAGTACGGCGACGGGCGGCGGGCCCATCAGACCGCCTTCGCCTCCCTCAAGCGAACCCACGAGAAGGTCGGGGACCACTGGGAGCCGAAGGAGGAGAGCGGGCCTTCGGACAAGCGCGCCGAGCAGGGCCGCGAGTCGAACGCACCCACCGCCGGCGGCGTGGACGCGAATGCGACCAAGAAGCACCTCTACGAACTGGCTACGCGGCTCGAGGTGAAGGGGCGTTCGGCCATGACCAAGGACGAGCTCGTCGAGGCACTGCAGAGGGCCAATGACCGGGAGTCTGCGCGGTCGCGGGAGTCGTGATCGCTGGTGAAGATCCCGAGCTGGACCTCGTGCTGGTCGGCGCGACCGGCTTCGTCGGCCGGCTGACCGCGCGGCATCTGGCCGAGCACGCGCCCGAGGACGTACGAATCGGTTTGGCCGGTCGTTCGGGCCAGCGACTGGAGGCGCTGCGGCCCACCCTCCCGAAGCGCGCGCAGAGCTGGCCACTGCTCACCGTGGACGTGACCGACCCGGCCCAAGCGGCCGAGCTGGCGGACCGGACACGGGTCGTCGCGACAACGGCGGGGCCCTACCTGCGCTACGGGCTGGCGCTGGTCCAAGCGTGCGCCGAAGCCGGCACCCACTACGCCGACCTGACCGGTGAGACGCTCTTCGTCCGTCGCAGCATCGACCTCGCCCACCGCACCGCCCAGCTGAGCGGAGCCCGGATCGTGCACTCGTGCGGCTTCGACTCGGTGCCCTCCGACCTCGGGGTGGGGTTGTGCGCGGCTCAGGCCGCGGCCGAGGGGAACGGCGAGCTGGCCGAAGTTGTGCTGCACGTGCGAACCGCCCGCGGCGGGGTCAGTGGCGGCACCATCGACTCCCTGCGCCAGCAGATCCTGGAGACCCGCGCCGACCCTTCGCTGCGGCGGCTGGTCGGGAGCGCACAGGCGCTCCTCGACGAGGCGCCGGCGCCGTTCGGCCGAACGCCGGGCCGAGGTGGGTCGGGGGTGGGGCTGGACCCGACCAGCGGACGCTGGCACGCTCCGTTCGTGATGGGGGGCTACAACCGCCAGGTGGTGATGCGCAGTGCGGCCCGGCTCGGCTACGGCTCGAAGCTTCGTTACCGCGAGGTCGTGGACACCGGCCGTGGCCCTCTCGGTCGGGTCCGCGCTCTCGCGACTGCTGCCGGGTCCACGGCGTTGATGGTCGGGATGTGGCTCCCGCCCACCCGGGTCGCCTTGGACCTCGTGCTCCCGGATCCGGGTCAGGGTCCGAGCGACCGGGTCCGGGCCCGCGGTCGGTTCGTGCTGGAGATCGACGCCGAGACGACCAGTGAGGCGCACTACCGGACGCGGGTCGCCGTGGACAAGGACCCGGGGTACGGCGCCACTGCCGTCATGCTCGGCGAGGCGGCCCTCACGCTCACCGTCCCCGACCGACGCGCCGAGAGTGGCGTCCTGACGCCGATGATCGCGTTGGGCCCGCCCTACGCGGAGCGGCTGCGACAGCAGGGCTTCACCATCTCGACCCGACGGCTGGACTAGGGCGAGCGCGACGCCCACAGAAGGGGCCAGTCGATCCCGGCCCCCGCCAGGAGGACCCGGATCACGGGCAGGCTGATTCCGACGACGTTGTGGTGATCGCCCTCGATGCTGGTCACGAAGGGTCCGCCGAGGCCGTCGACGGTGAAGGCGCCGGCCACCTGCAGCGGCTCGCCGGTCGCGACGTAAGCCTCGATCTCGGCGTCGGTGAGGCCGGCGAAGTGGACCGTGGTCGAGGCCACCGCGGACCGGGTGAGGATCTCGGTGGGACGGCGGACGATCAGGTGGTGGCCGGTGTGCAGCACGCCGGAACGCCCCCGCATCCGGCGCCAGCGGTCGATCGCCACCGACGGCGACCCCGGCTTCCCGAATGGCTCCTCGTCCAGCGCCAGCAGGGAGTCGCAGCCGATCACGATCGTGTGACCCTCGGCGTCGCCCTCGCCGTCGGCCCCGACCGTGGCGAAGACGGCTTCGGCCTTCAGCTGGGCCAGGCGTCCGGTCAGCTCGGCGACGCTGTCGGCCTCGACCCCGCTCTCGTCGACTCCGGAGACGATGACCTCGGGATTCAGGCCGGCGTTCCGCAGGGTGCTCAACCGGGCCGGTGACGCCGAGGCGAGGATCAGCCGTACCGCGGTCAGCGTCGGCCGCCGCCCAGCAGACCACCGAGGATGTCCAGCACCGGGTTGCTGGACTTCGCCTTCGACTCGGACTGGCCACCGCCGCCGAGCACGCTGCCCAGGATCGACCCGAGGATGCCGCCCCCGGCGCCGCCGGCACCGCCGGTGCTGCCACCGCCCAGGCGCTTGACCAGGTACGACATGACGATCGGCGCCAGGATCGGCAGCAGCTTCTTGACCAGGTCGCCCTGGTTGGCGCCTCCGAGGTTGCCGCCCAGGGTCTGGGCCACCCCATCGGAGTGGGAGCCGAAGATGTTGCCCACGATCTTCTGGCCGTCGTCGGCGTCCACCTGGTCGAGGTCGACACCACCGTCGATGAGGCCGGCCGAGTGCTGGCCCAACGCGCCTTCGAGCGAGGCGGCGCCCGCCGGATCCTGGGCGTTGGCCTGCAGCCCGCCGAGGAGCGCGGGGATCGCCTGGCGCGCGGCCGCGCCGGCGGTCGCCTCGTCCGTGCCGAGCTGGCTGGCCAGCTGGCTCAGAGGGATCTGCGCCAAGATGTCGTCGACTGCGCTCATGGTCTTTCCTTTCGTCAGCCCCGGCCGGACATCCGCCACACCCCGGGGCCGGGGTGGGTCGGCGTACGGACAGTGCGCCAGTACGCCGACCAGCCGGAGGGGCTGGGCTGGCGCGGGGCGTCGGGGGCGGTGGGCGTACGGCTGGACAGCGCCGCGATCACGGCCGCCAGCTCCTCGTCGGTGGGCGTGCCCTTGACGATGGAGAAGTCGGGCCGGGACGTGGCCTCGGTGTCGCTCACAGCGGGATGTTCCCGTGCTTCTTGGGCGGCAGTGTCGCCCGCTTGGTCCGCAGCAGCCGGAGGACGCGGGTGATCTCCGCGCGGGTCTCGTGCGGGGTGATGACGGCGTCGACGTAGCCGCGCTCGGCGGCGATGTAGGGGTTCGCGAGCTCGTCGTCGTACTCGGTGATGAGCCGGGCGCGCATCGCCTCGGGATCCTCGCTGGCCTTGAGCTCCTTGCGGTACAAGATGTTGACCGCGCCCTGAGCGCCCATCACCGCGATCTGAGCGGTCGGCCAGGCCAGGTTGAAGTCTGCCCCGAGGTGCTTGGAGCCCATCACGTCGTACGCACCCCCGTAGGCCTTGCGGGTGATCACGGTGACCAGGGGGACGGTGGCTTCGGCGTAGGCGTAGATCAGCTTCGCGCCGCGGCGGATGATGCCGTTCCACTCCTGGTCGGTGCCGGGCAGGAAGCCGGGGACGTCCACGAAGGTCAGCACCGGGATGTTGAAGGCGTCGCAGGTACGGACGAACCGAGCGGCCTTCTCCGAGGCGTCGATGTCCAGGCAGCCGGCGAAGTGCAGCGGCTGGTTGGCCACCACGCCCACGGAACGACCGTCGATCCGGCCGAAGCCGATGATGATGTTGGGGGCGAACAGGGCCTGGACCTCGAGGAAGTCGCCGTCGTCCAGGACGCGGGAGATGACCTCGTGCATGTCGTAGGGCTGGTTCGGGGAATCCGGGATCAACGTGTCGAGATCCCGGTCGATGTCGGTCGTGTCGAGATCGTTGTGGGTGTCGAACGCCGGTGGGTCCTCGAGGTTGTTCTGCGGCAGGAAGCTGACCAGAGCCTTGACGTAGTCGATCGCGTCCTGCTCGTCGGAGGCCAGGTAGTGCGCGTTGCCGGACTTGGTGTTGTGCGTACGCCCGCCGCCCAGCTCCTCCATGGTGACGTCCTCGCCGGTGACGGTCTTGATCACGTCGGGGCCGGTGATGAACATCTGCGAGGTCTGGTCGACCATCACGATGAAGTCGGTGAGCGCGGGGGAGTAGACGTGTCCGCCGGCGGCCGCACCCATGATCAGCGAGATCTGCGGGATGACCCCGGAGGCGTGGGTGTTGCGGCGGAAGATCTCGCCGTACAGGCCGAGAGAGACCACGCCCTCCTGAATGCGCGCGCCGCCGCCCTCGTTGAGGCCGATCAGCGGGCAACCGGTCTTGAGGGCGAAGTCGATGATCTTGACGATCTTCTCGCCGTAGACCTGACCCAGGCTGCCGCCGAACACGGTGACGTCCTGGCTGAACACGCACACCGGTCGGTCGTCGATGGTGCCGAAGCCGGTCACGACACCGTCGCCGTACGGTCGCTTGTTCTGCATCCCGAACGCGGTGGACCGGTGTCGGGCGAACTCGTCCAGCTCGGTGAACGAGCCCGGGTCGAGCAGCATCTCGATGCGTTCACGTGCGGTCTTCTTGCCGCGGGCGTGCTGCTTCTCCACCGCTGCGGCGGATCCGGCGTGCACGGCCTCGTCGATCCTCAGGTCCAGATCCGCCAGTTTTCCGGCGGTGGTGTGGATGTCAGGAATGCCGACTTCGGCTTCATGGATGTCGAGGGCCATAGGTCGCACGATAGTCACTTTCAGCCTCCCGCGCCTCGGGACGGGGGTCGTGTTGGGGTCAGTAGGGTCTGCGTGTGGACGTCGACCCGATCGAGCAGATGACGCTGGCGCGCGAGCTGGTACGCCCCGACAGCCTGTGGAGCAGCGTCGAGGTCGTGGCCGAAACCGGGTCCACCAACGCCGACCTGGCCGCCCGGGCGCGAGCCGGTGCGGCGCTGGGCTCGGTGCTGGTCACCGACTTCCAATCCGCCGGTCGGGGCCGACAGGGTCGGGTGTGGACGGCTCCGGCCGGGACCGGGATCGCGATGTCGGTCCTGGTCCGGCCGGACGGGATCGAGCCGAGCCGTTGGACCTGGCTGCCCTTGCTCACCGGTCTCGCGGTGTCGGACGGTCTGCGTCAGGCGGTCGACCTGCCCGCCGTGCTGAAGTGGCCGAACGACGTGCTGGTCCTCGAGCGCAAGATCTGCGGCATCCTCGCCGAGCGGGTCGAGACGCCGACCGGCCCGGCCTGCGTGATCGGGATGGGTCTCAACGTCACGCTCGGCGAGGCCGACCTGCCCGTCCCGACGGCGACCTCGGTGGCTCTCGCCCTGGCCGAGCTGGGCGCGGACGGACTCGTCTTGTCGCGCACCACGCTGGTCACCCACATCCTCGTCTCGCTCGGACGGATCCTCACCCACTGGTCCGCCGTCGGCCAGGACCAGGCCATCGCCGTGCCCTACCTGGAGCGCTGCACCACGATCGGTCGCTCCGTACGCGTGCTGCTCGCCGGTGACCGCAGCGTCGACGGGGTCGCCGAGTCGATCGACCCCGACGGCCGTCTGGTCGTCCGCACCCCCACCGGCCCCCAGACCTTCGGCGCCGGTGACGTCATCCACCTGCGCTGACCCGCCCCGCTCCCGCCCGTACGCGCTCGTTCCGCCCGCAGGACACCGCCTCATCCCCTGCAGGACGCCGCCTCACCCCCTGCAGGTTTCGCAGGTATACCTGCGATGTCCTCGCTTTACCCGCGACATATCGCGGGTAAAGCGCACATATCGCGGGTGGAGTGGGCCCGGCGCCACGCAGATCGGGCCGGCTCAGCCGCGCTTGGGGCTGATCAGAGTCCGGATCAGGCCGAGCGGCGGACGAACAGGGATCGCGAGCGCTGAAGATCGTCGGCGAGCCGCCGGAGGAAGTCCTGCGTGCCCGTTGGCTGCAGGTCGCGCCAGGTCCAACGGGTCACGCCCAGATCCTGAGCCCGTACGGCGTCCTCCCGCAGCTTCTCCCGGAAGACCGCGTCGCCGGGGGCCTCGCCCGGACGCAGGTACTGGGAGTACTTGACCTTGCCGTCGAACTCGCCGACGTGGCCGTACTCGTCCCAGTAGAAGTCGGTGATCGCGACCAGTACGCCGTCGCGGTCGTACACCTCGTGCTGCAGCCGCGGCGCCGGGATCTTGTGGCGGTGGAAGAGCACCCGGCTCAGCGACTCACCGGGTGACTCGGACCGGCCGTTCGCCAGTTTCACCGCCATCCGAGCCTGCCGTGATCCTGGCCGCCGGTCGAACGTGCCGGCGATCGTCGCCAGGTCCCCGGCGATCTCGGGGTGCATTCGCAGGGCGCTGTCGGCGGTGCAGACGGCGGCCTCGAGACTCGAAAGGGTGGCGACCTCCCAGACCGCCCGCGCGACGCTGACCGTGGGCAGCCCGTCTCGTTCATTTAGGTCTTTCGCGATGTCATGGGTCAGCACGTGGTGCTTGGTGCCCACCTCGTGGCGCGAGGAGCCACGGTCGAGGCGTACGAGGTGCACGACCGAAAGATCCTGACCCCAGGTCACCAGCCCGTGCAGGGCAGCTGCGCTCGGCCCGGTCAGCGCGACAACGCCCAGCTGGCAAGCGAGCACCGCCCGGGCGTGCAGCAGGTGACGGCCGGTCTCGTCGAGCGCGTCGTACGCGACCGCGATGGCATAGCAGCCATGGCGCAGCCGTCGAATCAATCCGCGCCGCACAGCTGCGGTCAAGGCCCGGTCGCTGCATCCAGCATCCACCGCCTGTGCCCGGGTGAAGATCCCGCCGTGTTCGGCCGCCAGCGCAGCCATCGTCTCGTCCACGCATCGAGTGTCCGGCTCGCCGCTGGCCCGCACCAGGCCCTTCGAGCAATCTGTGGATAACGCATCCAGGGCCCCCGAACCTGTGGAAATGTCCACGCACCCAACCCGCGAATTGTGCGCTTTACCCGGGACATATCGCGGGTAAAGCGAGGACATCGCAGGTATACCTGCGAAACCTGCAGCAAACCCGGCGCAGGACCCCGCACCAGACCCGCCGCGATGTGCTTGGGGGTTTGAGTCGCAGCCTCAGTGTTTACATTGTAAAGTGGCGGTGCCGGGCACCCCGGCTGGAGCGACGGAGGCAACGGTGGGGCTGTTCTCGGTGGGGTACTACGTGCACCATCAGGGGTCGGGTCATACGCACCGCGCGCTGTCGATCAGTCAGGCGCTACCCGCCGACGTCACGGTGACGGGTCTCTCCACCGCACCGAAGCCGACCGGCTGGCCAGGTGAGTGGGTTCAGCTCGCAGACGATGCCGGTGCCCTGCCGACGCAGGGCCTCACGGCTGGGGGTCGGCTGCACTACGTGCCGCTCGGTCACGACGGACTGCGGACCCGGATGGCCCAGATCGCGGATTGGATCGACCAGCACCAGCCCGACCTGATGATCGTCGACGTGTCGGTCGAGGTGGCGCTGCTGGCCCGGCTGCACGGCGTACGCGTGGTGTCGGTGGCCATGCCCGGGCAGCGTGACGACCCGGCGCACCGACTCGGGTACGACGTCTCCGACCACCTCCTCGCCCCGTGGCCCACCGCGGTCGGCCCGCTCTGGCCGGCGACGGCGGAGGACCGCGCCAAGACGACCTTCGTCGGGGCCATCTCCCGGTTCGCCCCACTGAGCCGACCGGTCCAGACGTTCCGCCGGGTCGTCGTGTTGAACGGCAACGGTGGCGCCGGTCCGAGCCCCACGGCCATCGCCGATGCGGCCGCCGCCACCCCGGACTGGGAATGGGTGCACCTGGACCGAGCCCACGGGCGCTGGGTGGAGGACCCGTGGCCGCTGCTGTGCTCGGCCGGGGTCGTGGTCAGCCACGCCGGCCAGAACGCCATCGCTGAGATCGCCGCCGCCCGCCGACCCGCCGTGGTCATCCCGCAGGAGCGGCCTTTCCGCGAGCAGCGCGTGATGGCCGACGCGTTGGCGGGCCGCGCTCGGATGCCGGTCGTCGTCCGCCCAGGCTGGCCCGCGCCTCAGGACTGGCCCGCACTGCTGGCTCAGACCGAGGCCCTGGACGGCACCCGCTGGCGGGCCTGGAACGACGGTCACGGGGCCGAGCGCGCCGTCGCACTACTGCTCGACCTGCTCCCCGAGCGCACCGCGGCGGTATCGGCGTGAGGACCGCCCTGGTCACCGTCGCCCACGGCCGGCACGACCACCTCGAGCTCCAGCGTCAGATGCTCAGCCGTTCCCAACAGCCCGTGGACGACTACATCGTGGTTGCTCTCGACGACGAGGCGCTGGCCACCCACTGGGCGCAGCGCGACGACGTCATCGTCTTGACCCACGGCCCCGGTCGCCACGGGCTGCCCATCGCGGCGGCCCGCAACGCCGGGGCGGCGGAGGCCGTCAGCCGGGGGGCCGAGCTGATCATCTTCCTCGACGTCGACTGCCTGCCCGATCCGGCGCTCGTCGGCCACTACCAGCTCGCGGCCAGCGACGAGCCCGCGCTGCTCTGTGGCCCGGTGGCCTATCTGCCCCGCCCGGGGGCGAGTGGCTACGACCTGGACGGGCTGCATCGCTACCCGTTCCACCCGGCTCGACCCGCCCCCCAGCCCGGCCAGGTGCAGCAGAACGGCGACCCGCGGCTGTTCTGGTCGCTCTCCTTCGCGGTGACCCGGGAGACCTGGCTGCGGACCACCGGCTTCTGCCCGGACTACGAGGGCTACGGCGCCGAGGACACCGACTTCGCGTTCGTGGCCCGCGACGCCGGGGCGTCGGTCACCTGGGTCGGGGGAGCGGCTGCGTACCACCAGTGGCACCCGACCCAGAGCCCGCCGGTCGGCCACCTCGAGGACATCGTGCGCAACGCGGCGATCTTCGCTCGGCGGTGGGGCTGGTGGCCGATGGAGGGCTGGCTCGGCGCGTTCGCCGAGCAGGGCCTGGTCCGCTGGGACGCCGCCCGGGCCCGCTACGTGACCGCCGCGCCGGCGGTCGTCCGCCAGGGGTCGCCTTCGTGAAGATCGCGCTGATCTCCCACCTGCACCATGCCATCGCCGAGCCGTTCCTGGGCGGCACCGAGATGCACACGGCCATCGTCGCCGACGAGCTCGTACGCCGTGGTCACGACGTCACCCTCTTCGCCCAGCAGGGCAGCCGTACGCTCGCCCGGCTCGTCGAGATCGTCGGGACCGACTTCCGCTTCCGGGGCATGTTCGGACCTGACGGCCAGGACCGGTCCGAGGCGGTCCTGGTCGAGGTCGTGACCCGGGCCATCGAGACCATCCGCACCGAGGGTTTCGATCTCGTGTTCAACAACTCCCTCGGCCCACTGCCGTACACGATGCTGGCCGGCCACCCGATGATCACGGTGCTGCACACCCCGCCCACGCTCGAAAAGGTCAACGCCGTCATCACCCGGCCCGACTGGCGGCCAGACCCCCTGCACGCGTACGTCAGCGTGTCCGAGACCAACTCCGAGGCGTGGCGCGCGCTGCTGCCCTCGACCGTCTGCGTCCCGAACGGGATCTACCTCGACCAGTGGGCCGACGACGGCCGGGTCGAGCAGGAGCTCGCCGTCTGGACGGGTCGGATCACCCCGGAGAAGGGCCTGCACCTGGCCATCGCCGCGGCTCGGCTCGCCGGCATGAGGTTGGAGTTCAGCGGACCCGTGGCCGACCCCTCCTACTACGCCTCCGCGGTCGCCCCTGAGCTCGACGAAGACATCGTCTATCTCGGGCACGCGGACCACCGCGAGCTCGGCCGGCTGCTCGGTCGTGGTGCGGTCTACGTCTCCTCGTCGCTGTGGGCCGAGCCGTTCGGCCTGGCCAGTGTCGAGGCCATGGCCTGCGGTACGCCGGTGGCGGCGGTGCCCAACGGGGCCGCCTTCGAGATCGTCGGCGAGACAGGTGGGTGCGTCGCCCGCGACAAGTCGGTCCGCGGGCTCGCCGAAGCGATCAAGCTCGCCCGCGACTGCGACCGGGGCCTCGTCCGGGCCGGGGTCCAGCGCTTCGACGCCCAGCTGATGATGGACCGCTACGAACACGTCATGGCGCCGTTGGTGCGCGCCGCTTCTCGCTGACCTGGAGGCGTTTCCCCGTGTGCCAACATGGACCGCGTGGGTCTTCCGACAAAGCTGCTCTGCGCCGACGAGCATGAGGTCATCCACACCCGGACCCATGCCAAGGCGCTGGTCCTGCCCGCCCTCGCGCTCGTGCTGGTCGGCGCCGCGGTGGGTGCCGGGGCCGCGTTGGTCCCGAGCGGCGCCCGGCCCATCGGCCAGCTCGCGGTCGTCGTCCTGGGTCTGGTGCTGGTCATCTGGTGGGTCGTCAAGCCCTTCCTGCGCTGGCGCACCACGACGTACACCGTGACGAACCGACGGCTGATCACCCGCCGCGGCATCCTCAACAGGTCGGGCACGGACATCCCCTTGAACCGGGTCCACGAGATCTCCTCCGACCGCAGCCTCAGCGACCGGATGTTCGGCTGCGGCACCCTCAACATCCAGACCGCGGCCGAGGCGGGCACGGTGGTCCTGCACGACGTGCCCGAGGTCGAGCACGTGCACGCCGCGATCACGGAGCTCCTCTTCGGCCCCGACCAGGGTCGATGACCGCCCGTCCCGATGACCCGGATGGGCCGCCGAACCCGTCGAACGAGCCGGGCGTGAGTGACCGGGCCGAACAGCTGCCGCAGCCGGTCGAGCTGCCGCTGGCCGAGCGGACGAGCCCCCTCCCGCTGCGTACCCAGCTGATCCGCTTCGTCCTCACCGGCGGTCTGTCCGCCATCGTCGACTTCGGGCTGCTGGTGGCACTGATGCACGGGTTCGGGAGCTGGCCCGGTCTGGACCACACCCCGGCCAAGGCGTTGTCCTTCGTCGCAGGTACCACCACGGCGTACCTGATCAACCGCCGCTGGACTTTCCGCGCCGAGCCGTCCAAGCGTCGGTTCCTGGCCGTGGTCGCCCTGTACGCCGTGACCTTCGCGCTCCAGGTCGGGCTCTTCAGCCTGATCTTCACGGCCATGACCCGCCAGAGCTTCGCCGAGCTGACCGTCCAGGTCGTCGGCTTCGTCGTCGCCCAGGGCGTGGCCACCACGGTGAACTTCGTCGTGCAGCGCGCGGTCATCTTCCGGCTGCGCTGACCTATCGGCGCAGAGTTGTCAGTGCGGGCGACTAGGCTCACCCCCCGTGACGACAACCGCTGAACCCGCCTCCCGGCCGTTCACCGTGGGCATCATCGGCGGCGGCCAGCTGGCCCGGATGATGCACTCCGCCTCGATCGGTCTCGGGGTGCGAGTACGGCTGCTCGCCGAGGGTCCGGACGTCTCCGCGGTGTCGGTCGTGCACGACGTCACCGTCGGCGACTACACCGACCCCGAGACCGTACGCACGTTCGCGGCCGGCTGCGACGTCATCACCTTCGACCACGAGCACGTGCCCACGGGCCTGCTCCGTGAGCTGGAGTCCGCCGGTGTCCAGGTCCGGCCTGGCCCGGCGGCGTTGGTCCACGCCCAGGACAAGGTCATCATGCGCGACCGGCTGACCGCCCTCGGCGCACCGTGCCCGGTCAACCGGGTCGTGTCCGACGAAGTCGCGCTGATCTCCTTCGGGGACGAGCACGGTTGGCCGGTGATCGCCAAGACCTCGCGTGGGGGCTACGACGGCAAGGGTGTCTGGAAGCTGGACTCGGCCGCCGCGGCCGGGGAGCCCTTCGTCGGGCTCGGCGACGGCGTCCAGATCCTGGCCGAGGAGTTCGTCCCCTTCACCCGCGAGCTCAGCGCTCTGGTCGCCCGGTCACCCTCGGGGCAGGCCGTCGCCTACCCCATCTCGGAGTCCGTGCAACGCGACGGGGTCTGCGTGGAGACGATCACGCCCGCGCCAGGGCTGACCGACCAGCAGTCGGTCGACGCCCAACAGCTGGCCCTGACCATCGCCCACGAGCTCGGCGTCGTCGGCCTGCTCGCCGTCGAGCTGATGCAGCGCACGGACGGCAGCGTGGTGGTCAACGAGCTGGCCATGCGCCCGCACAACACCGGGCACTGGAGCATCGACGGCGCCCACACCTCGCAGTTCGAGAACCACCTGCGTGCCGTCCTCGACCTGCCGCTCGGCGACCCGACGACGCGGGCGCCCTGGACGGTGATGGTGAACGTGCTCGGCGGTGACGTGGCCGACCTGCCCTCGGCACTGCTGCACTGCTTCGCCCGCGACCGCAAGCTCCGGGTGCAGCTCTACGGCAAGGAGGTCCGCCCCGGCCGCAAGGTCGGTCACGTGACGACCTTCGGCGACGATCTCGCGGCCACCCGCAAGCGGGCCCTGCACGCCGCGGCCTACCTGATGGGAGATCCCGATGCCTGACCCCTCAGCCCGTCCGTCGACCGGTGCCGTGCGCGTGGGCATCGTGATGGGGTCGGACTCCGACTGGCCCGTGATGAGTGCGGCGGGCGAGGCGCTGCGGGAGTTCGACATCGCGTACGAGGCCGACGTGGTCTCGGCGCACCGGATGCCCGACGCGATGATCGACTACGGCCGGCGGGCCCACACCCGCGGCCTCGAAGTGATCATCGCCGGTGCCGGCGGGGCCGCGCACCTGCCCGGCATGCTCGCCGCCCTCACCCCACTGCCGGTCATCGGTGTCCCCGTCCCGCTGAAGTATCTCGACGGGATGGACTCCCTGCTCTCCATCGTGCAGATGCCGGCCGGCGTCCCGGTGGCCACGGTCGCCATCGGCAACGCCCGCAACGCCGGCCTGCTGGCTGTTCGCATCCTCGCCGGGGGTGACCCCGGGCTGACGGCGAAGATGCTGGCGTTCCAGGAGGGCCTGAGGTCCGCCGCCGAGGCCAAGGGTGCCGCCGTACGCGCTGCCGTCGTCGATCACGGCTGACCCGGTGAGTGCCACCACGGAGTTCGCCGCCGGCGTCGGCCTGCTCGGCCGCGGTCTCGGATTGATGGTGCGTCGGCCCAGGCTGTTCTGGTTGGGCGCGCTGCCGCCGCTGATCACCTCGATCCTGTTCGTGATCATCGTCGTGCTGATCGCCACGAACCTCACCGACATCGCGGGCTGGCTCACCCCCTTCGCGGACGGGTGGTCACCGGGCACGGCCGAGGTCATCCGGGTGCTGGTCGCGATCGGCTTCCTGACCGGCTCGATCCTGCTGATGGTGCTGTCCTTCACCACCTTGACCCTCGCTCTGGGCTCGCCCCTCTACGACAAGATCTCCGAGTACGTCGACGAGGAGTTCATCGACCCTCCCGAGCCACTCGACGAGCCCGTGCGGGTCTCCGCCGTGCGGGCCGTACGCCAGTCCGTCGCGCTGATCGTCGTCGGGGCCATCGGGGCGGTCGTCTTCCTGCTCGTCGGATTGATCCCCGTGGCCGGGTCCATCGTGGCGGCCGTCGGTTCCGCGGTTTTCGGGGGCTGGATGATCGGGACCGAGCTCGTCGGCTCGCCGTTGGAGCGGCGCGGCGTGCTGACCCTGGCCGGTCGGCGCACGGCGATGCGGACGCGGCGGGCCCGTTCGCTGGGTCTCGGCGTACCGACCTTCCTGCTGCTGTCCCTGCCCTTCGTGGGCATCGTCGCGTTCCCCGTGGCCATGGCCGCGGGCACCATCCTGGCCCGCCAGCTCAGCGGGGAAGAGACCACCGCGGCCGTTGTTACCGACCGGTAGGTTCCGGGGATAGGCTGCGAAGCGTGACCGACTTCACGCAGATGTACACCCCGAACGAGGAGCACGTGGCGTTCCGGGAAGCCGTACGCGAGCTGTGCGACGCGAAGGTCGCGCCGAACGCGGCGGAGGCCGATGAGCTGTCCGAGTTCCCCAAGGCCTCCTTCGAGGCGCTGGTGGCCGGAGACTTCCAGGCCCCCCACATCCCCGAGGCGTACGAGGGGGTCGGCGCCGACGCCTTGGCTACGGTGATCGTGATCGAGGAGGTCGCCCGGGCCTGCGCCTCCTCGTCACTGATCCCGGCCGTCAACAAGCTGGCCACGCTGCCCTGGCTGCTGGTCGGCAGCGAGGAGCTGAAGACGCACTACCTGCCGCCCATCGCCCGCGGCGAGGCGATGGCGTCGTACTGCCTGTCCGAGCCCGAGGCCGGTTCGGACGCGGTCGCGATGAAGACCCGAGCCGTCCGCGACGGGGATCACTTCGTGCTCAACGGGGTGAAGCGCTGGATCACCAACGCCGGGGTCTCGGACTTCTACACGGTGTTCGCGGTGACCGACCCGAGCCTGCGGTCCAAGGGGATCAGCGCCTTCGTGGTCGAGAAGGCCGACGAGGGCGTCTCCTTCGGCGCGCCGGAGAAGAAGCTGGGCATCAAGGGTTCACCGACCCGGGAGGTGTACCTGGACAACGTGCGGATCCCGGAGGACCGGATGATCGGCGACCCGGGCACAGGTTTCGGCACCGCGATGCGCACGCTCGACCACACCCGGGTGACGATCGCGGCTCAGGCCGTCGGCATCGCCCAGGGTGCCCTCGACTTCGCCCTGGGCTACGTCAAGGAGCGCCAGCAGTTCGGCCGGGCCATCGCCGAGTTCCAGGGCCTGCAGTTCATGCTCGCCGACATGGGCATGAAGCTGGAGGCCGCACGCCAGCTGACGTACGCCGCCGCCGCCAAGTCCGAGCGCGGCGACGCCGACCTGACCTACTTCGGGGCGGCCGCCAAGTGCTTCGCCTCCGACGCGGCGATGGAGATCACCACCGACGCCGTCCAGCTCCTCGGTGGTTACGGCTACACGAAGGACTACCCGGTCGAGCGGATGATGCGCGACGCGAAGATCACCCAGATCTACGAAGGCACGAACCAGGTCCAGCGGATCGTGATGGCCCGGCAGCTCCTGTCACGGATCGCGAACTAATCCGCCGGTAACCTCGCGGTCAGCCCTCGGGGTGACTAGCCTCGCTCAGGTGATGTCTCCTGCTGGCCCACGGGTGAACGGCGGGCGAGGTGGTGCCCTGCAGTTCATCGCGGAAGGGGTCACGGCCCTGGCCGGCTTCGAGGTGGCGGCCATCAGTGTGGTCGAACAGGGCGAGCTGCGGACCGTCGCGGTCGCAGGAAGTGCCGATGCCGCCGCCGAGCTCGTTGAGCTGCGGGCGCCTGTCGAGAGCGTCCTGGCCGAGTTGGAGCCGGCCGAGGACTGGGGGCGATTGCGCTTCCTGCCCGAGGAACGATCTCCCGAACGCCTCCAGAACTTCCAGTGGGTGCCTCAGTACGAGCCCCTCGACGTCCCGGACGCGTGGCATCCCGGGGATCTGCTGTGCGCGTTGCTCCGGGACGACGACGGGGAGCTCCGGGGCTTGCTGTCGGTCGATCTGCCGCGCAACGGGCGCCGGCCGGACCCGACGCAGCGAGGGATCCTCAACGTGTACGCGCAGCAGGCCGAGCAGGCGGTGGTCGCCTTCGTCCAGCACCACGAGCTCACCCACCACCTCGCCGTCGAGCGTGAGCTCTCCCGCTATCGCCGACAGTTGGTCGATGTCCTCTCGCACGAGCTCCAGACACCGACGACCGTGATCATCGGGCGTGCCGAGCTGGCGTTGGAAAGCCAACCGGACCCCGAGCTGCGTCATCACCTCGACGCGATCGCCCGCGGCGCCATGCGGATCTCCGCCATGACCAAGAACCTGCTGGCCATGGCCAAGGTGGACGACCCCGGACGGCCCCTCGAGACCACCGCGGTCGACGTCGCGGCCATCGTCCGCGAGGTGGGAGCGCTCCTGCACGACGATGCGCACCACCGCGGAATCCAGCTGTGCGTGGCCACCCCCGACCACCCGGTCGTGACCCACGGCGACTCGGACGAGCTGGACACCGTGGTGGTGAACCTGGTCGCCAACGCCATCAGGTACAACGACCGCGGTGGGCACGTCAAGCTCTCGGTGGCGGGTGGAGCCGGCAGTGCCGACGTCGTGGTGACGATCGCCGACGACGGCATCGGCATCGCCGAGGAGGACCAGTCCCGGCTCTTCGAGGAGTTCTTCCGTTCGGCCGCCCCCCGAGCCCGCTCCCGGCCCGGTACCGGCCTCGGCTTGGCCATCGTCGACCGCATCGTCCGGCGCCATCATGGGCACATCGACATCGAGTCCACCCTCGAGGTCGGTACGACGGTTCGCGTCACCCTCCCGGCGGTCACGATCTGAGTACCGCCTGGGCTCAGCTCCGGTCGGCCAGCTGTACAGGCTGCCGGATACGGGCCGACTCGACGGCCGCGTAGGTCGTCGCCAGGCTGCCGAGGTTGTTGCGGCCGGAGATGACCGGTTCCCGGCCCTGCTCGATCGCCGTCACGAACTCGGTCAGGCTGCCCGCCCGATCGGTCCGCGCCACGGCCGGCAGCGTGAGCTTCTCCACGCCTTCACCCTGGCGCACCGTCACCTCGTCGGACCGCCAGCCCTCGGGACCGTCGCCACGGCTGGTCCACCGCACCTCGGCCTCGGCGAAGTCCATCCGCCACTCGCCGGCCCAGGTGGTGCGCGGGCCGCTGCTCACCCAGCTCCCGCGATAGCTGGTCACCAGGTCACCGGTCTCGATCAGGCCCGCTCCCTCCGAGGGCCCGGTGAACATCGACCAGGCCGGATCCCAGGTCCGGAGGTCGACCGCGGTCACCTCGCGACCCAGCACCGCCCGGATCAGGTCGAAGTGATGGATGGACATGTCGACCAGCAGCGGCTGGTCGAGCGCGTGGTGGGGCAGAGGAAGTCCGTCGGCTCCGGAGTGCTGCCGGAAGTCGACCGCGACCGCGTGCAGATCGCCGTACGGCTGCTCGGTCACGATCTGCTGCACGGCCTGGACCGCCGGGAAGAAGCGGTAGTTCTGGCTGACGGCGATCGTGAGTCCCCGGGCGTCTGCGAGGGCGATCAGCGCCTCGGCCTCGGCGACGCTGGGCGCGAACGGCTTCTCGATCAAGACGTGCAGCCCGTGCTCCAGCGCGGTCCGCGCGGCCGGGACGTGACCCACCAGACTTGCGGTCACCAGGACGGCGTCAGGACGGGTGGCCTCGATGGCCGCCTCGACCGTCTCGTGGCACTCGTCGGCCGTCGTCAGGCCGGCGGCGATGGCCAGTGCGCGCGACCCGGCGAAGACGTCTGCCGTGCCGACGACCTCGACCTCCGGGACCAGCGGGATGACGTTCAACGCCCAATCCCGACCGAACCCACCGAGACCCACCTGGACGATACGCATGTCTTGTCCTCCTACGGACTGGATTGACGAGCCCGGCAATGTTACTTTTCCCGCCAGCGGCGGGGGACGCGCAAGACGCGAAGTGGCCGGGCTTCGCGACGGCGGCCCGGTCGGGCCCGACGAGAACAGAGTCCCCATGGTCCGCAAACTGCTCCTCACCGCTGCCGCCACCCTGACCCTGGCGGCGGTCAGCATCGTCCCGGCCGAGGCCGCCGCCCTCCCTGTGGTCGACATGGGTGCAGTCGACACGGCCGCCTTCGTCGAGGGTTACCGCGGCAACCAGCTGGCGCTGGGTGACGACCCGTCCACCAAGCTCGTCCAGCAGGCCTTGACCAAGAAGGGTTTCAAGGTCAAGGCTGACGGCCGGTTCACCCGGGAGACCACGGCGGCGTACCTCAAGTACCAGCGCTCGATCGGCTACCGAGGGATCGACGCCAACGGCATCCCGGGTCCTGAGTCGCTGACCAAGCTCGGCAAGGGCCGGTTCACGGTGACCAACATCGTGCAGATCGGCAGCCGGACCGACCGGTACGGCTCCAAGCGGGTCAACACCCGGACCCGGTTGATGCTCGCAGCGGCGGACCGGAGCGTGCCGTGGACCATCACCGTCACCCAGGGCTCCTACTGCGTGCTCGAGAAGTCGGGCTGCGCGAAAGCCTCCGCCGGCACCCACGACGGCGGAGGATCCATCGACATCAACGCCTCCTCCCTGACCAAGACCCAGCGCTGGGAGACCGTCCGGGCGTTGCGCTCGGTGGGCTTCGCCGCCTGGCTGCGGGTGCCGAGCCAGTGCGGAGGCTGCTGGCCCACCCACATCCATGCCGTGGCGATCGGGGACACCGACATGTGGCAGAAGAACGGCAAGTACACCAACCGGGACCAGGTCGCCGACTACTACGTCGGCCGCAACGGACTCTCCACGCACAAGGCCGACGACACCCCGGTGGCGTACCGCGTGCCCTTCATCACCTGGGAGCAGTACCTGTTGCTCACGCCCTGATGTCAAGTTGAATGTTTGACATCAAGGTACTTCCGACGCATGATGGGCCCATGGCTACCCCGGTGTTTCCGCTCCGCCTCAAGAACGAGCGACTGCGTGAGTTGGTCCGCGAGGTCGCCGCTGGATTGGGCATCAGCCAGAACGAGCTGATCGAGCGGGCCACCGAGCACGAGGTCGTCGCGCGTGGCGCCATGCTGAGCGAGGACCTGCGGCTCGCGGCCGACCGACTGAGTGAGCTGACGGACGCTCAGTACCAGCAGATCATCGACCGCAGCATCGAGCGGACCGTGGCCGGCGAGGGCCAACGCGACCCCTTGCAGGGCCGCCGGGTCTACCGTCCCGCCGAGGCCCCGACGGCAGCCGCGGCTTCTCTGCGGAGCCGGTCCGGGCTGACGGAGGCGTACGAGGCAGCCAGGTCGCGCACCGCGTGACGGCCCCGTCCTGGGAGCAGGACTACCGCGGCGATCTCAGCAGGATCCAGGCCAACGTGGCCGGCCTGCTCGCCGACCTGCGCGAGGAGACTGCGCAGCGGACCTTCCCCGACAAGACGACCATGCGCATCTGGCACTCCCGGCTCTACGCCGGGTGCCGCGTCCCGGTCGCCGGCTACGTCGGTCATTTCCGCGGCGATCCGAGTGTCCCGGAGCTTACCGAGTACGAGGTCGGGATCGGCCTGGAACAGACCGACGGGCTGCCGGAAAAGCTGGGGGTGTGGGCGGCCGACCTCGATCGCGAGCTCGACGGAGTTCTCGTCGGTCTGCACGCAGCCCTGCGCTTCCTCGACCCCCGCTTCCCGGTCGGACAGCGACCGACCACCGCCGACGACCTGCGGCTGCTGGTCGAGATGGTCGCCCTCGCCCACGGTGAGTGGATCCGGCTGCACCCGTTCGTGAACGGCAACGGCCGCACCGCGCGGGTCTGGGCGGCGTTCGTCTGCCTGCGTTACTCGCTGCCGCTGTTCCTGGCCCTCAAGCCGCGGACCGAGGACCTCGCGTACGCCCGGGCCGGCCGCGACTCCATGGGCCGTCCGCCGGACTTCGCCGGCAACCACTCCACGGCGGTCGCCGTCTTCGGCCATCTGCTCACCCTGTCGTTGCTCGAGGATCGAACCGGCTGACCGGGGCTACTTGGCGTACTTCCCCAGCTTGGAGGTGTCGCCCTTGGCGATCTCGGAGAACATCGCCTGCGCTGCGGTGTCGTCCCAGAGGACGGCCGAGCCGACCGGGGTGGAGGCGCCGGGGTTCGAGACGGGCACGGTCAGGGTGAGTCCGCCGTCGTTGGCGATCGTCCGCATCGCCAGCCCGAGTGAGATGGTCTGCGTCAGTGAGGTCTCCTCGCCGATCTTGACCGACTCCGCCGACGCGTTGCAGAGCGTCCAGTAGCGGAACGGATTGATCAGCGTCGACGGCGAGGCGGCCTTCTTGGCGACGGCGGCCAGCATCTGGCGCTGGCGCTCGACCCGGCCGAGATCGCCGCGGGGGTCGGCCTTCCGCATCCGGACGTAACCGAGCGCCGTCGTCCCGTCGAGGGTCTGACAGCCCTTCTTCAGGTTGATGTGGCTGTCCTGGTCCTTGATCGCGGCCGGCAGGCACATCCGGATCCCGTCCAGCGCGTCGATGATGTTCACGAAGCCACCGAACCCGATCTCCAGGTAGCCGTCGATCCGCAGCCCCGTGTTCGTCTCCACCGTCTGGACGAGCAGCTGCGGGCCGCCGAACGCGTACGAGGCGTTGATCTTGTTCTTACCGTTCTTGGGGATGGTGACGTAGGAGTCCCGGGGGATGGAGATCAGCGCGGGCTTCCCGGTCGTCGGCACGTAGAGCAACATGATGGTGTCGGTCCGCTGACCCGCGGTGCTGCCGGTGCCCAGCTTCTTCTGCTCGGCTTTGCTCAGACCCTCGCGCGAGTCCGAGCCGACGATCAGGAACGTCCTGCCCGGCTGGTTCGCCGGCCGTCGACCGCTCGGGGCGTCGTCCACCCGCGAGACCTGGCTCCAGGCGTACGCCGGCACGCCGACCAGCCAGACCACGATCACCAGCAGCGCGACGAGCAGCACCCGGAAGGTGTTGCGTACCGGGTGGCGCTTCTTCTTGGTCGGGGGCAGACCGGGCGGGGGAGCGACGGGCGGTCCGGGCGGCGGCCCAGGGGGACCGCCCGGACCAGCGGGTCCACGACCGTAGCCCGGCATGGCCGGATAGTTGGTCGGAATGGCCGCGGGAGGAGCTGGCGGAGCGGCCGGGGCGTACCCGCCGGGATCGACGACCGGGGTCGGCATGATGCGGGTCTGCTCGGGTTCAGACGACGCGGGCTCACGACCGTAGAGCCAGTCGAGATCCTCGTCGCGGCTGGGAGGCATAGCCCGAGGGTACCTGGGGGAGGGCTTCTCGCCCCGACCCAAAAGCGCACCGACCTCGGCGTGGCAGCCCGGTCACGACCCGATCACGCGGACATACTGACCAGGACCTCCTCGGAGGTTCCTTCCCCTTGTTACGCAGACCGAAAGGCCCTCGGGTGTCGAACCACACCGCGGAGGACGTGACACGCGTCCCGTCGTCACCGTCGATTTCGAACGACCTCCACACGCCCCAGGAGCGCAGCGAACGGATCAAGCTGCGCCGCGGTCTGACCTTCCTGGGCATGACCCTGGTGCTGCCGGGCTCCGCCCAGGTGGCGGCCGGCAACAGGCGCCTCGGTCGGATCGCTCTCCGGATCTGGATCGGTCTGTGGGCCTTGTTGCTCCTGGTCGGCCTGCTGGCGTTGGTCTGGCGGGGTGGGCTCATCGCCCTGGTCACCTTCGGCCCGACGCTGCGGGTGGTGCAGTTCGCGCTGATCGGCCTGGGTCTCGGCTGGGGTCTGCTGTTCATCGACGCCTGGCGGATCGCCCGGCCGCCCGAGCTGGCACGTCGGCACCGACTGGGCTTTGCGGTCCTCAACCTCGGTCTGGTCTTCGCCGTGGTCGGCGGTCTGATGGCCTCGGCGTCGATCGTCTCGGCCCAGCGTGACCTGATGGGTACGGTCTTCGCCGGCGGCGGTGACCACGAGGTCAAGGCCGGGCGCTACAACATCCTGCTGCTGGGTGGCGACGCCGGGAAGGACCGCAGCGGGCTGCGACCCGACAGCATGACCGTGGCCAGTGTGGACGCCGAGACCGGTCGTACGGTGCTGGTCAGCCTGCCGCGCAACCTCGAGGACGTGCCCTTCCCGGACTACTCGCCCCTGCACGCGAAGTTCCCCAACGGCTACAGCTGCAAGGACCACTCCTGCATGCTGAACGCGATCTACACCTACGCGACCGAGCACAAGGAGCTCTACCCCGGGGTCAAGAACCCGGGCGCCCAAGCCACCAAGGAAGCCATCGAGGGCGCGACCGGACTCAAGATCAACTACTGGGTGCTGATCGACCTCAAGGGCTTCGAGGAGCTCGTCGACGCGGTCGGCGGCATCAACATGGACGTCTACCGTCGGGTGCCGATCGGCGGCGGCCACACCAAGATCTACGGCTACGTCGAGGCGGGCAAGAACCGTCACCTCGACGGGCGCGAGGCACTCTGGTTCGCCCGATCCCGTTCGGACTCCAGCGACTACGACCGGATGGTCCGGCAGAAGTGCGTGATGAACGCCATGCTGAACCAGCTCGACCCGATGACCGTGCTGACCAAGTTCAACAAGATCGCCAGCGCCAGCAAGGAGATCGTGGCCACGGACGTGCCGACGAGCGAGATCAACACCATGCTCGAGCTGGCCACCATGGCCAAGCAGAAACCGGTCTCGAGCCTGGCCGTCGTACCGCCGCTGATCCAGCCCGGTGAGCCCGACTTCGACGTGATCCGCAAGGCCGTCACGGCCAAGATCGACAAGGCCGAGGCTGCCGACGCCCCCGCCGATGCCCCCGCCGACGCCACGCCGGCTCCGACATCTGCGGCGCCCAGCCCGAGCGGTTCGGCCACTCCGAAGGCCAAGACGAAGGTCTCCAACGCTGGTAAGGCCGGCGCGAACACGAACGACCTGACCGACGTCTGTGCGGCTTGAGCCCGCGCGCCTGAGCCCGTCCGAACGCACACCCGACCCGTCCTGACAGGATGGCGGGGTGAAGTCAGAATGGCCTGGAGTCAGCGTCGTCATGCCGGTCCTCAACGAGGAGCGGCATCTCGAGGCAGCCGTCCGCCGGGTGCTCGAGCAGGACTATCCGGGCGAGCTCGAGGTCATCGTGGCCATCGGTCCCTGCCGGGACCGCACCCACGAGATCGCCGCTGAGCTCGCCGCCGCCGACCCTCGCGTCCGGGTCGTCGACAACCCGGCGGCCAAGACGCCGGTGGCCATGAACCTCGGGATCGCTGCGGCGGCGTACGACATCGTGGTCCGGGTCGACGGGCACGGCGAGCTGACCGACGGCTACATCAAGCGGGCCGTCGAGCTGCTGGAGGAGACCGGGGCGGCCAACGTCGGCGGGGTGATGGACGCCCAGGGCGAGACGGCCTTCGAGGAGGCCGTCGCCGTGGCGTACACGACGAAGCTCGGGCTCGGCGGATCGGCGTTCCACCTGGCCGAGTCGCCGGCGGGGGAGGCCGAGACGGTCTTCCTGGGCGTGTTCCGCAAAGACGTGTTGACGGCGATCGGTGGCTTCGACGAGACCATGCACCGCGCCCAGGACTGGGAGCTCAACTACCGGCTGCGCGCCGCCGGTCACACGATCTGGTTCTCCCCGGACCTGCACGTCACCTACCGTCCCCGAGCCACGCTCAGGGCTCTGGTGAAGCAGATGTACGAGACCGGCAAGTGGCGCCGCGAGGTCGTCCGCCGCTATCCGGAGACCGCCAGTGTCCGCTATCTGGCGCCACCGGTCGCGGTGTCCGGCATCGTGGTCGGCCTGCTGCTCGGCCTCCTTGGCGTGCGCCTCGACTCGCGGGTGCTCAAGACGGCCTTCGCCGCCCCGATCGGGTACGCCGCCCTGATCGTCGCCGGGTCGACGGTGACCTCCCGGACGATGTCCGACGCCGCCCGGATCCGGCTCCCGCTGGTGCTCGCGGCGACCCATCTGGCCTGGGGATCAGGCTTCCTGGTCGGGCTCAGCAAAGGAACCGTCTCCAGACTTTGACAGTATGTCTTAACAAAGTCTAGGATTTGGTCATCGCTGATCACAGGAGATGAGATGCCGCTAGTTCGGATCGACGTCCAGCAGGGTCGGACCCCTGAGCAGTTGCGCCAGATCGCTGACACCGTCCAAGACGTGATGCTCGAGGTCTTCGCCGCCCCGCCGCGGGACCGCTACCAGATCATCACCGAGCACCCGGTCGGGCACATCATCGCGGAGGACACGGGCCTCGGGCTCGAGCGGAGCGACGGCATCACCGTCATCCAGATCTTCCAGCAGGGTCGTACGGTGGAGCAGAAGAAGGCCGCGTACGCCGAGCTGGCCAAGCGGCTGGAGGCCGAGTGCGGACTCCGCCCCGAGGACCTGATCGTGTCGATCATGGCCAACAAGCACGCGGACTGGTCGTTCGGGATGGGCCGTGCCCAGTTCCTCGAAGGCGACCTGTGATCGAGATGACCATTTGTCAGTACAAAGTCTTGACACGGTCTGGTCCAACGCCTACGGTTCCAAGGGAGCCAGCCCCGGGCCTCAGGTCCGGATTTCTCAAAGGAGAGTTATGAGCAGCGACTCTGTCCGCGCGCAGGCGTCGGGAGCAGATGCAGCCCTCGAGGTGTTGACCTTCGGTCGCGCCGGCGTCGACGTCTACCCCCACCAGATCGGGGTCGGGCTGGAGGATGTCGAGACCTTCGGGAAGTACCTCGGCGGCACCACGGCCAACGTGGCCGTCGCCGCCGCTCGGTTGGGCCGCAACACCGCGATCATCACCGGCGTCGGCAACGACCCGTTCGGCCGCTTCGTCCGCAAGGCGCTCCGTGAGCTGAACGTGAGTGACCGCTTCGTGGTCGTCAACGACACCTACGCCACCCCGGTCACCTTCTGCGAGATCTTTCCGCCCGACGACTTCCCGCTCTGGTTCTACCGCAAGCCGACCGCCCCGGACCTGCAGATCACGCCGGCCGACATCGACTTCGACGCGGTGCGCAACACCCGGCTGATGTGGATCTCGACGACCGGCCTCAGCGAGGAGCCGAGCCGCGAATCCCACTTCGCCGTCCTCGAGGCCAGGGCCCGCAAGGAGTTCACGGTGCTCGACCTGGACTACCGGCCGATGTTCTGGGAGACCCCGGCGCACGCGACGGAGCAGGTCCAGAAGATCCTGGGTCAGGTCACCGTCGCGGTGGGCAACCGCGAGGAGTGTGAGGTCGCCGTCGGCGAGACTGAGCCGGAGCGGGCGGCCGACGCGCTGCTGGCCGCCGGGGTGGAGCTCGCCATCGTCAAGCAGGGCCCGAAGGGCGTGCTGGCCAAGACGCGTACGGAGCGGGTCGAGTCCCCGCCCATCCCGATCACCCCGCTCAACGGCCTGGGCGCGGGGGACTCCTTCGGGGGTTCGCTGTGCCACGGACTGCTGGCCGGTTGGCCGCTGGAGAAGGTCCTGCAGAACGCCAACGCGGCGGGCGCGATCGTCGCTTCGCGGCTCGAGTGCTCGACGGCGATGCCGACCGAGGCCGAGATCGACCTGCTGATCGCCGGCGGCGACCCCAACGCCTCGCTGGCCGAGGGTCGGGCCGTCCACTTCGCCGAGAGGGCCACCCGATGACCAGCGCGACCACCACCGCTCCCGAGACCAACGTGTCGAGCCGCTTCGTGGGCTCGGTGGCCGAGATCAACGAAGTCCGGGTTCGCGAGCCGCAGCGCATCGCCGAGCTGCTGGCGACCCGCCGGCGGCGCGAGCTCCTCGGACCTGATGGCCGGCTGATGATCGTGGCCTGCGACCACCCGGCGCGTGGCGCACTGGCGGCCAGCGGACGTCCCACGGCGATGGCGAACCGGATGGACCTGCTCGAGCGGCTGGCGACGGCGCTCTCCCGTCCCGGCGTCGACGGCCTGCTGGCGACGGCCGACATCGCCGAGGACCTGTTGCTGCTCGGCGCGCTCGAGGGCAAGCTCGTCTTCTCCTCGCTGAACCGCGGCGGTCTGCAGGGCTCGTCGTTCGAGATGGACGACCGCAACACCGGCTCCGACGTGCAGGGCACGCTCGAGTCGGGTTTCGACGGCATCAAGATGCTCACCCGGATCGATCTGAACGACGCCGCCACGGTGGCCACGCTGGAGAGCCAGGCCGCGGTCATCACCGAGGCCAACCGGGCCAAGCTGATCGCCATGGTCGAGCCGTTCATGTCCAGCCGCGTCAACGGCAAGATCGTCAACGACCTCAGCCCGGACGCCGTGATCAAGTCCATCCACATCGCCCAGGGTCTCGGCGCCTCCAGCGCGTACACCTGGATGAAGCTTCCCGTCGTGCACGAGATGGAGCGGGTCATGCTGTCGACCACGCTCCCGACCCTGCTGCTCGGTGGCGACCCCGACGGTTCGCCCGACGACACGTACGCCTCCTGGCAGGCTGCCCTCGCCCTGCCGTCCGTCCGCGGACTCGTGCTCGGCCGGACCATGCTCTACCCGGCCGACGACGACGTCGTGCGCGCCGTCGACACCGCCGTCTCGATGGTGCGGTGACCGTGTCGTCGACGTACTACGTGCCGGCCGGTCAGGGTGCCGCTGGTGACTACGACCTCGAGGTGACCCCCGAGTCGGCGTCGTGGGGGTTCTCCGGACTCCGCATCGTCACCCTCGAGGCGGCCGGTTCCCACGAGTTCGAGACCGGTGGCGACGAGATCCTGCTGCTACCGCTGAACGGGTCCTGCAGCGTCGAGGTCGACGGCTCGCACCTGGACCTCGACGGTCGTAGCGACGTGTTCGCCGGCCCGACCGACTTCGCGTACCTGCCGATCCACCACCGGGCCACCCTCCACTCCGACCGTGGTGGTCGGTTCGCACTCTGCGCGTCGCGCACCGACCGCGAGCTGCCCTTCCGCTACGGTGCGGCCGCCAAAGTGCCGGTCGAGCTGCGTGGGGCGGGCCAGGCCAGCCGTCAGGTGCGCAACTTCGGCACCCCGGACAACCTCGACGCCGGCGCGATCATCGCCTGTGAGGTGATCACGCCAGGCGGCAACTGGTCGTCGTACCCGGCCCACAAGCACGACGAGGCGACCGACACCGAGACCGAGCTCGAGGAGATCTACTACTTCGAGATCGCTTCCGGGCCCAACGGCGAGCCGGGGCTCGGCTACATGCGCACCTCGTCCTCACCCGGCCACGAGATCGACATCCTCGAAGAGGTCCGGGACCGCGACACCGTGCTCGTGCCCTTCGGTTGGCACGGTCCGTGCGTGGCCGCGCCCGGGTATGACATGTACTACCTGAACATCATGGCCGGCCCGCCCAGCGGCACCGGCGAACGGGCCTGGAAGATCTCCGACCACCCCGACCAGACCTGGGTGCGCGATACCTGGACGACCCAGCAGGTCGACCCCCGACTCATTCAGAAAGGCTGAGCCAGCCATGGTTGACACCACCGTGAACCTGACCGTCGCCCAGGCGGTCGTGAAGTTCCTCGGCGCGCAGTACTCGGAGTCCGACGGGGTCGAGCAGAAGCTGTTCGCCGGCTGTTTCGGCATCTTCGGACACGGCAACGTGGCCGGCATCGGTCAGGCCCTGCTGCAGTACGAGCTCGAGGAGCCGGAGCTACTGCCGTACATCCTGGGCCGCAACGAGCAGGCCATGGTGCACACCGCGGTCGCGTACGCGCGGATGAAGAACCGGCTGCAGACCTACGCGATCTCGACCAGCGTGGGTCCGGGGGCGACCAACATGATCACGGGAGCGGCGCTGGCCACGATCAACCGGTTGCCCGTGTTGTTGCTGCCGGCGGATACGTTCGCCGACCGCTCGGCCTCGCCGCTGTTGCAGGAGCTGGAACAGGGCTACGCCGGCGACCTCACCGTCAACGACACCTTCCGCCCCGTCTCGAAGTACTTCGACCGCATCTGGCGGCCGGAGCAGCTGCCGTCGGCGCTCCTGGCGGCCATGCGGGTGCTGACCGATCCCGTCGAGACCGGCGCGGTCACCCTCTGCTTCCCGCAGGACGTGCAGGCCCAGGCGTACGACTGGCCCCTGTCGCTGTTCGCGCGGCGCGTCTGGCACGTGGCCCGCCCGCTGCCCGAGCGCTCGGTGATCGAGGCCGCGGCGGCGGTCATCGCCCGGGCCAAGAAGCCGATCATCGTGGCCGGCGGAGGCGTCCACTACTCCGGCGCCACCGAGGCCCTCGAGGCGTTCTGCGCCGCGACCGGGATCCCGGTGGGTCAGAGCCAGGCCGGCAAGGGCACGTTGGTCTACGACCACCCGCAGTGCCTGGGCGCCATCGGCTCGACCGGCACGACCGCGGCCAACGCGATCGCCGCCGACGCCGACGTGGTGATTGGGATCGGCACCCGCTACTCCGACTTCACCACCGCCAGCCGCACCGCCTTCCAGAACCCTGACGTCACCTTCGTCAACATCAACGTGGCCGGTCTGGACGCGGTCAAGCAGTCCGGGCTGAGCGTCGTCGCCGACGCGCGCGAGTCCCTGGACGCGCTCATCGCGCTGCTCGACGGCTACCACGTCGACGAGGCGTACGTCGCTCGGTACGTCGAGCTCGACGCCGCCTGGGACGCGACGGTCGGCCAGGTCTACGCCCAGGAGGCGCCCGCGCCGGGTCTGCTCACCCAGAACGCCGTGATCGGCATGGTCAACGAGCTCTCCGACCCGCGCGACGTGGTCGTCTGCGCTGCGGGTTCGATGCCCGGCGACCTGCACAAGCTGTGGCGGACGCGTGACCCGAAGGGTTACCACGTCGAGTACGGCTACTCCTGCATGGGCTACGAGGTCGCCGGCGGCCTCGGCGTACGGCTGGCCTGCCCGGACCGCGACGTGTTCATCATGGTCGGGGACGGCTCGTACCTGATGATGGCCACCGAGCTCGCGACCGCGGTGCAGGAAGGCATCAAGGTCATCACCGTCCTGGTCCAGAACCACGGTTACGCCTCGATCGGCTCGCTGTCGGAGTCCTTGGGTTCGCAGCGGTTCGGGACGAAGTACCGCTACCGCAACCCGGACACCGGCCGGCTGGACGGCGGCAACCTGCCGATCGACTTCGCCGCCAACGCGGCGAGCTTCGGGCTCGAGGTCATCAAGACCACCACCGCGGCTGAGTTCGCCGACGCCGTCAAGGTGGCCAAGGCGGCGACCGATCCGATCGTCATCTACGTCGAGACCGACCCGCTGATCGGCGCGCCGGACTCGGAGTCCTGGTGGGACGTCCCGGTCAGTGCGACGTCGACGCTCGAGTCCACCCAGAACGCCCGTGCCGTCTACGACGAACACAAGGCGACCCAGAAGCTCTTCTTGACCCCCACGTCCGCAGTGCCCACCAGGTCCTAACGCCACCAGCAACGAAGCAGGGAGATTCAGTGTCATCGAAGATCACCATCGGTACCGCCCCGGACTCGTGGGGGGTGTGGTTCCCCAGCGACCCGGAACAGCTCCCGGCGAGCCAGTTCCTGCGGGAGGTGGTGGAGGCAGGCTACGAGGCGATCGAGCTCGGGCCGTACGGCTACCTGCCCAACGACCCCGCCGCGTTGCAGGAGACGCTCGACGCTCACGGTCTGACCGTGCTCGCGGGCACCGTCTTCTCGCACCTGCACCAGCCGGGCGCGTGGGACTACACCTGGAAGCAGGTGACCGACGTGGCCGCGCTGACCAAGGCCGTCGGCGGCGAGCACATCGTGGTCATCCCGGAGCCGTGGCGTGATCACAAGACGGGTGCGCCCAAGGAGAGCCCGGACCTGACCGACGAGCAGTGGACCCTGCTCACGACGCAGACAGATGAGCTCGGCAAGCGCATCCTCGAGGAGTACGGCCTGCACGTGCAGTTCCACTCCCACGCCGATACCCACGTGGGCTACCAGCCCGAGATCGAGCGCTTCCTCGAGTCGACGAACCCGGAGTACGTGAACCTCTGCCTCGACACGGGTCACGTCGCCTACTACGGCGGTGACTGCGTCGAGCTGATCACCAAGTACCCGGAGCGGATCGGCTACGTCCACCTGAAGCAGGTCAACCCCGAGATCGTCGCGCACGTGCTCGACAAGGACCTGTCCTTCCCCGAGGCCGTCCGGATGGGCTCGATGATCGAGCCGCCGCTGGGTCTGCCTCCCATGGGTCCGGTGCTGGACGCGCTGAGCGCCCTGGGTCGCGACATCTCCGGCATCATCGAGCACGATCTCTACCCGTGTGCGCCGGACGTGCCGCTGCCCATCGCCAAGCGCACCAAGACCTACCTGAGCTCGTGCAGCTCCGCCAACATCGACATGGGAGCCGTGCTGTGAGCGCCGACCTGCGGATCGCCGTCCTGGGCGTCGGGATGATGGGGGCTTTCCACGTGGATGCGCTGAGCAAGCGCATCCGGGGGGCGAAGGTCACCGTGGTCAGCGACTTCTTCGCCGAGAAGGCGGAGGAGATCGCCGCCGGCATCGGTGCCCGCGTGGTGGCCGACCCCATCGCCGCGATCAACGACCCCGAGGTCGACGCCGTCCTCATCGCCACCCCGGGCAAGGCCCACGACGGGCAGGTCAACGCCTGTCTCGATGCGGGCAAGCCCGTGCTGTGCGAGAAGCCGCTGACCACCGACATCGCCTCGTCGTACCAGATCGTCAAGAAGGAAGCCGCGCTCGGCAAGCAGCTGATCCAGGTCGGCTTCATGCGTCGTTTCGACGCCGAGTACGTCGCCCTGAAGAAGCTGATCACCGACGGCGGCCTCGGCAACCCGCTCGTGGTGCACTGCGTGCACCGCAACCCGGCCGTGCCGGACTTCTTCAACTCCGAGTTCATGATGCGTGACTCGGTCGTCCACGAGGTCGACGTGGCGCGGTTCCTCCTCGACGAGGAGATCACGAGCGTCCAGATCATCAAGGGCATCGCCACCTCGGCGGCGCCCGCCGGCACCAGCGACCCGATGATCGTGGTCTTCGAGACCGAGTCGGGTCGGATCGTCACCGACGAGATCTACGTCCGCACGGGCGTTGCGTACGAGGTGCGCACCGAGGTCGTCGGTGAGAAGGGGAGCGCCATGATCGGGCTCGACCAGAACCTCGTGGTCAAGTCGACCGACGGTCGCTGGGGCGGTTCGATCACCCCCGGCTTCGTCGAGCGCTTCGGCCAGGCCTACGACACCGAGCTGCAGCGCTGGGTCGACGCAGCCAAGCAGGGCACGGTCGACGGCCCGGGCGTCTGGGACGGGTACGCCGCGGTGGCCGTCTGCGAGGCGGGAGCCGAGGCCGTCCGTACCGGTGAGAAGGTCACCGTCGCGATGGACGCACGGCCGTGAAGCTCGCCCTCGACCCGCAGATGTTCTTCGCGACCAGCACCGTCTGGGAGCTGCCGGACATCGTGGCCAGCCTCGGGTACGACTGGATGGAGCTGTCACCCAAGGCCGACTTCGTCCCGTTCTTCAAGTACCCGCGGGTGGACGACGCCGGGGTGCGCAAGCTCAAGAAGGTCGCGTCCGACGCCGGGGTAGGGATCGCCTCGCTGCTTCCGGTGCTGCGCTGGTCCGGACCGGGTGAGGATGAGCGGCTGGCCGCCGTACGCGCCTGGAAGCGGACCATCCAGATCGCCGTCGACCTCGGGGTGGACACCATCAACACCGAGTTCAACGGCCGTCCTGAGGCCGCCGAACACGCGGAGGCCCAATTCCTGAAGTCGCTCGACGAGCTGCTGCCGATCTTCGAGCGCGAGGGTCTGCAACTCATCCTCGAGCCGCACCCCGATGACTTCATCGAGGACGGAATCGACGCGGTGAACATGGTGCGTGGGCTGAACCAGGACTGGATCGGCTTTCTCTACTGCACCCCGCACGCGTTCCACCAGGCGCACTCGGCGGCCGAGATCATCGGTGCCGGGGCGGAGAAGGTGCGCTATGTGCACCTGGCCGACGCCTGGGACCACAACGCCAGCAACGGTCTGCGCTACATCACCAACCCGCCCGGCAACCCGATCCGCGTGCACCAGCACATGGAGATGGGCCTGGGCGAGGTCGACTACGACGCCGTTTTCGCCGCGCTCGCCGCGGTGGACTTCGACGGGGTCATCTCCAGCTGCGTCTTCGGGTTCGAGGAGGACGCGCGCGGGATCAGCGAGCGACAGCGGGACAAGGCTCTCGCGCTGGTCAGCAAGCACTTCGGCGACAGCGCCGGAGTAGCCGTCACGTCATCCAAGATCAAGTAGGAGAAGGAATCCCATGGCATCGACAGTTCACCACTGGAAGAACGGCGCGATCTTCGAAGGCACCGGCGGCCGCTTCTCCGACGTGACCAACCCGGCCACCGGCGAGGTCAGCGCCCAGCTCGCCCTCGCCTCGGAAGACGACGTCAACGCCGTCGTGGCCGCGGCCAGCGCCGCGTTCCCGAAATGGCGCGACACCTCGCTCGCCAAGCGCAGCTCGATCCTGTTCAACTTCCGCGAGCTGCTGAACGCTCGCAAGGGTGAGCTGGCCGAGATCATCACCTCCGAGCACGGCAAGGTCCTCTCCGACGCCCTCGGCGAGGTCAGCCGCGGCCAGGAGGTGGTGGAGTTCGCCTGCGGCATCCCGCACCTGGTCAAGGGTGCGTTCACCGAGAACGCCTCGACCAAGGTCGACGTGCATTCCGTACGCCAGCCGCTCGGCGTCGTCGGCATCATCTCCCCGTTCAACTTCCCGGCCATGGTGCCGATGTGGTTCTTCCCGATCGCCATCGCCGCGGGCAACACCGTGGTGCTGAAGCCGAGCGAGAAGGTCCCCACCGCCGCAATCTGGATGGCTGAGCTGTGGAAGGAAGCCGGTCTGCCCGACGGCGTCTTCAACGTGCTCAACGGCGACAAGCTGGCCGTCGACGGACTGCTGACGCACCCCGACGTGCAGTCGATCTCCTTCGTGGGTTCGACCCCGATCGCGCAGTACGTCTACCAGACCGGTACGGCGCACGGAAAGCGCGTGCAGGCTCTCGGTGGGGCCAAGAACCACATGCTGGTGCTGCCCGACGCTGACCTCGACCTCGCCGCCGACCAGGCCATCAACGCCGGCTTCGGCTCGGCCGGTGAGCGCTGCATGGCCATCTCGGCCGTGCTCGCGGTGGGCGAGATCGCCGACGAGCTGGTCGCCAAGATCAAGGAGCGCGCCCTCACCCTGAAGACCGGTGACGGCACCCGGGGTTGCGACATGGGCCCGCTGGTCACCTCGGTGGCCCAGGAGCGCGTGTCCGGCTACATCGACGCCGGCGAGGCGTCCGGCGCCACTCTGGTCGTCGACGGTCGTACGCCGAAGGTCGACGCCGACGGCAACGGCTTCTTCGTCGGCCCGACCCTGTTCGACCACGTCACCACCGACATGAGCATCTACACCGACGAGATCTTCGGCCCGGTGCTTGCGGTCGTCCGGATCGACAGCTACGCCGAGGGCGTGCAGCTGATCAACGACAACCCGTACGGCAACGGGACCGCCATCTTCACCAACGACGGTGGCGCCGCCCGGCAGTTCCAGAACGAGGTCAAGGTCGGCATGATCGGGATCAACGTGCCCGTGCCCGTGCCGATGGCGTACTACTCCTTCGGGGGCTGGAAGAACTCGCTGTTCGGTGACACCCACGCCCACGGCATGGAGGGGGTCAACTTCTTCACCCGCGGCAAGGTCGTCACCTCGCGTTGGCTCGACCCCAGCCACGGTGGCCTGAACCTGGGGTTCCCGCAGAACACCTGAGCCTGACGCTCGGTAGCTGCACCTGCACCACGGCAACGCACTCCCGGCCGCCGGCCGGGGGTGCGTTGTCGTTCGAGCGAACCTAGGATCGCGGCGTGGAGTGTCGTGACCTGCCGCTGCTGGGTCTGGCCGACCTCGATCGTGGGGAAGACGCCCGGAAGGCGTTTGGCGCCGCACTCCGGACCGCCACCCACGAGGTGGGCTTCTTCCACCTGCGGCACGGCATTCCGCGGGACGTGATCAGCAAGCTGTTCACCGTGGCGCGGCGCTTCTTCGACCTCTCCGAGGCGGAGAAGGCGGAGATCGCGATGATCAAGAGCCCGTGGTTCCGCGGCTACACCCGGGTTGGCGGTGAGCTCACCCAGGGTGTCGTGGACTGGCGTGAGCAGATCGACGTCCAGACCGAGCGTGAACCGAGTCGTGTCCGGGACCCGGCCTATCTGCGTCTCGAGGGTCCGAACCAGTGGCCGGCGTCGTTGCCCGCGCTCCGGCCGGAGTTGGAGAGCTGGATCGAGAGGTTGACCGCCATCGGGAGGCGGCTGGTCAGTGAATGGGCCGTGGCGCTGGGCGCCGAGGCGGACCACTTCGAGTCGAGTTTCCAGCGGCCGTCGATCTTGCTCAAACTGGTTCGCTACCCCGGCACCGACTCGTCGGAGCAGGGGGTCGGGTCGCACAAGGACCCCGGGATCTTGACCTTGCTGCTCGTGGAGCCCGGGGTGGCCGGTCTGCAGGTCGAGCGGGGCGGGACGTGGGTCGACGTCCCGCCGGTCGACGACGCGTTCGTGGTCAACATCGGTGAGCTGATGGAGGTGGCTACCGACGGTTATCTGATGGCCACGAAGCACCGGGTCACCGCCCCGCCGCCGGGTGCGGAGCGGCTGTCCATCCCGTTCTTCTTCAACCCCAGCCTCGACGCCGAGGTGCCAGCCATCGAGCTCCCGCCTGAGTTGGCCGCTGAAGCCCGCGGCGTCACCCAGGACGCCCAGAACGTGATCGGCTCGCGGTACGGCGAGAACTTGCTGAAGGCGCGGCTGCGAGCCCATCCCGATGTCGCGGCCGCCCACCATCCCGACCTCGTCGACACCGACCCCCCGCATCCCTGAGCGCAGGCGCCGATGTACCCACTGAATCGGGGACACGACCGCTCACCTGACCTAGGGAGAGCGACGACCCGCCTGGCCCGGCGTGCTGCCGTACCCCAATCCAGGGGACGCTCGCGCCCTCTGTCGACCTTCGACCGAGCCCTTCGAGCTAACCGGGTGCGGCGGTACGCCAGAGGGTTTGGGCGTAGTCGCCGTTGCCGAGGGTCAGGGTGCCTCGGTTGGTGACCAGGTTGATGTAGCCGTGGGTGGTCCGCCAGAGGAAGACTCCCGGGCTGGGTTGTCGCAGGTTCCATGGGCTGTGGGTTTTGAGCCGGTGGGGGTTGCGGCTCATCGGGCCGAGGTTGTCGGGTCGGGTCTGGCCCGGCGGCCCACCGTCAGCTTTGGTCCGGTAGGGCTGGGTGTGGTCGAGGTCGACGTGGCGGGACTCGGCCCCGCCGTAGGGGTAGATCTCGTACGGATGGTTCAGCACGACCTGTTCGCGGACCCGGTGGGGGATCTCGTAGCCGTCGACGGGGGTGATATCGGGGTCGATGACGGGTTTGAGGGTGAGGTGGGTGCCGGCCAGGAGTTCCCGGAGCCGGGTCAGCAGGACGGGTCCGACGGTCTCCAGCCGGGCGATCCCCCCGTTCCCGCGCATCACCGCCTCCTCACTGAGATGCAGGTAGAGCACGACCCGTGGTGCCGCGGCCTTGAGGTCTTTCGGGTCAATGCGGGCCTCAGGTACGACCATCACCGAGTCGTGACGCACCAGCGGAGCCATCCCCGCCCCAGACTCCCTAGGTCCGTCCTGATCCGCGCTGTCCCCTTCGGGGTCAGGTTCATCGTCGTCGCTGGCGTGGCTTGCGTCTTCCTCGGCGTGGTCGGCGGCAGTGGTTTGGGGGTCGTGGGTGATGTGGTGGCGTTGCAGCAGGGCCAACGCGACCGCAGGCTGCGCCAAGATGCCGATGGCTTTCGACTTGCGGATGTCGACCTCGTCCAGGTCACCCTCGACGGCCAGCAGGTCGGCGATCCGGTTGACCATGGCCATGAACCAGATGACATCGCCGGCGTGGGCGCGGGCGATCAACAGCTTCAACCCGTGCTCGTTGCTCCGACCGGTCCGCACAAACCGTTCCGCCTCGAAGATTTCCTGCCTGCGGAGTGCCCCTTCCGGGTCGGCCTCGAGGATCCTGGCGGTCAGCAACGTTTCGAACCGGCCCCACGGCAACGTCACGATGTGACCGGCGACCGCCTCATCCACCCACGCGGCAGCCTCTTCGGACAGGTACCGGGTCGCCTTGGCGACGAACCGGGCCTTCCACACCCGGACCCCACCCGCACCGACCATGCCCCACAGCCGGGGCA
>DATDBS010000021.1:0-20019 GCA_036524735.1 Propionibacteriaceae bacterium | reverse complement strand
GGGCGAGCGATAACGTACGGGCATGACCGACCCCGCCGAGCCCCAGCGTCTGCTGCTCGTCAACGGCCCGAACCTGAACCTGCTCGGCACCCGGGAACCCGACATCTACGGTTCGGCCACCCTGACCGACGTCGAGGACCTGGTCCGGCGTACGGCGGCTGGCTTCGGCTGGGACGTCCGGGCGGTCCAGAGCAACCACGAGGGCGTCCTGCTCGACGCGTTGCACGCGGCCCGCGAGGACTGCGCCGGAGTGGTCGTCAACGCCGGCGCCCTCACTCACACGTCGATCGCGCTCCGCGACGCCCTCGCCGCCATCGCCCTACCGGTGGTCGAGGTCCACATCTCCAACGTCCACCGGCGCGAGGGATTCCGACACCACTCCTACATCTCGGCGGTCGCCGACGTCGTGGTGGTCGGTGCGGGGATCGACGGCTACGTCTTCGGGGTGCAACAGATCGTCCGCCTGGCCGGCTGAGCGCCGTCCGGCGAAGCTCACCGCGCCACCGACCAAGGCGACCAGCAGTCCAAGACCCGCGAACAGCACGTCAGGTCCGAACCACGTGACGATCAACGGGGCGACGACCGCACCGAGCGCCGCCGCCAGCACCATGGCCGAATCGGTGAGCCCGAGCGAGAACGCGCGTACGTGGTCCGGCACGGAGCGCTGCAGCACGTCGGTGCTGGCGCACTCCACCACCGTCCCGGCTGCGCCCGCCAGGGCCAACGGGCCCACCGCGACGGCGACTCCCGGTGCGAGCCCGGCCGCGGCGAATCCGCCGCCGGTCAGCAGCAGGGAGACCCTGAGCCGGATCACCAGCGCGAGGAGCGGCGCCGCCAACGAACCGAAACCGAGGGCAGCCGTGGCGATGCCGAAGCTCCGGTCACCGGCCCCCCAGCCCTGGTGGCTGAGCCCGATGAGTCCGACCGAGGCCGCACTCTCGGCGAAGTTCACGCACACCACGACGGCGATCGCGAGAGGCACTCCCGGCGAGTCGAACACCGTCCGCAGCCGACCGCGCTGGGCCGCGACGGGTGCGGCCGACGGCGGCTGGCTGTTCACACCGATCAGCAACGGCCACGCCACGAGGGCCAGGACCGCGCTGATGAGCACGGACCAGGCACCGGCCCCCACCCCGAGGAGCAGACCGCCGATCGCCGGACCGACCACGAAGGCCGTCACCTCGGCGGTGACCAGCAGATCGGTGTAGCGTCTCGCCCGCGGTTCGCCGGCGACCTCGGGCATCACAGCGACGGCGGCCGGATACGCGGGGGTGCCCGCAGCGACGGTCAGGACGGCCAGCAGCACCGCCAGCTCGAGCTGTCCCGTGGCGAAAGCCGGGGCACACGCCATGAGCAACGCAGCTCGGACGAGCGTCGACCAGCGCAGCACCCGGGTACGCCGGAACCGGTCGGCCACGATCCCGGCCAACGCCGACAGCAGGACGTAGGGCAGCATCCGCGCGGCTCCGGTCAGCCCGAGCCACGTGTCGCTTCCGGAGTCGGTCCAGACCTGGGCGAGCAGCGCGGGCCAGGGCAGCGACATGGCCGTGGCCGCCAGGGCGTGCGAGAGCAGCAACCGGGCGGGCGCGGAGACGGTAAGGGTCACGGGGGGTTCCTCGCAATGATCATCACCCGAGAAGAGCGGCAAACTCCTCGTTCCGGACGCACAAAGGTGCAGGCGTCCGCGGATATGCTGTCGACCATCCGATTTCGCTGGAGGTGACCGTGACGAGCAAGCGTGCTCGCGGACTCGCGATCGCCATCACCGTCTCGGCGCTGACCGTGTTGACTCCCATCGGGGTCTCGTCCGCCGACCCGACACCCACACCGCCCCCCGGTGCGACACCGTCGGCGGTCTCAACCGCCGTGCCGACGTCGAGTCCCACACCGGTAGTGGTGCCCACCGCGACCCCCGTGCCCACCCCGATCCCGTCGATGAGCCCCACCCCGAGTCCCTCCCTGCAGCGCGAGGGCGAGGAGCCGGCCTCGGTGACCCTCGCCGTCACCTCGGCCGGCGGCCCGGTGGCGGACGCGTTCTACCAGGACCTCGGGGCGTACGCCTTCGCCGGTCAGGTCGTCGGCGTCCCGGACGGAACGGTCGTCACCGTCTCCCGCCGCAGCCCGACAGGGGGCTACCGGTCCTTCGTGACCGCGGTGGTCACGGGTGGGGCGTACGCGGCGAGCATCCCGGTACGCAGCGGCGGCACCTTCGTCTTCCAGTCGAGGTTCGAGATCGCCGGCGACCCGAGCATCGTCGCCGTGAGCCCCGAGGTCACGGTCACCGTCGCAGACTCCGGCGTAGCGCTCGACAAGCCCGTCGCCAAGATCGACTCCCTGCAGAACCCCACGCTGACCGGATCGGTCTTCCCGGCCCGCGCCGGCGTACGCGTCAACATCGACGTGCTCAAGGGGAAGAGGTACGCGGCCGTGGCCAACGCGACCACCGACGCGGCAGGAAAATTCTCCCTTCCCTTCGCTTACGGCAACGGCCAGCTGACCACCTACTCGATCCGGTCGGCGTACCACGCCGAGAACTCCGAGCGCTGGGAGAAGAGCGGCAGCCGCTCGCTGGCCCGGATCGCGGTGATCAACGCCAAGGTCACCGAGACCACCGCGGACGAAGTGGCCAAGACCTACCGCAAGGGCTGCCCGGTCGGGAAGTCGCAGCTGCGGACGGTGACGATGAACTTCTACGGCCGGGACAAGCAGATGCACCGCGGCGCGATCATCATCCGCAAGGACCTGACCCCAGAGATCATCCGGGGCTTCACCAAGGCGCTCGACCACCGCTACCCGGTCGCGAAGATGAACAACCCGAACGTGTACGGCGGCAACGACCCGAAGCAGATGGAGGCCAACAACACCAGTGGCTTCAACTGCCGCAAGGTCGTCGGCAACCCGTACCGGCAGTCCCCGCACTCCTACGGCATCGCCATCGACGTGAACACGGTGCAGAACCCCTACCGCGACTCACGCGGCAAGTGGTGGCCCAAGAACGGCAAGGATTACATCGACCGCTCGGACAAGCGGTTCGGGATGCTCTTCAAGGGCTCGTACCTGACCGCGTCGCTGCGTAAGGACCACTTCTTCTGGGGTGGGTTCTGGTCGCCGGGGCGGGACTACCAGCACTTCCAGTACACCAAGTGAGGCTGGCCCGGGCCGTCCTGGCGGCGGTCACGGTCCTGGCCGTGAGCGCCTGTACGCCGTCAGCTCCGCCCCCGGCTCCGTCCCCGGCGGTCAGCACCGCCCCAACTGCAGCCTCGGAGATCCCGGAACCGACGACCACCAACACCCTGCCCCCACCACCGGCCCCGACAGCGGCGCCGGCCTCCACGGCCGGTCGGCTCAGCGCCGCCTCGCTCCCCGTCCCGGCCGGGTGGCAGACGAAGGCCCTACCCAGCAGCGACGAGGACGGCACCCGGAGCAACGGCACCTGGGTGCACGAACGCGACGCGCGGTACGCCGCCCTCGACGTGATCACCCTGGGTTGCGCCGACGTGACCCGCGACGACTTCACCGATCCGACGACTGCGCTGGAGGGAAACTATGTGAGCGCCGACGACGAGCCCGGGGTGGGGCTCGTGCTGGACTTCGCCGACGAGGTTGCCGCGACGCGCTACTTCGCGCTGCTGCAGGCCCAGGTCCAGGCCTGTACGACCACCGACGACCCGCTGCGGACGACCGTGGTGAGCAACGAGGCCGACGAGCTCATCGACCAGCGGACGTACGCCGACAGCCAGTGGATCGAGGTGGCGCGCAGGCACGGCACCGCAGTGACCCTGATCATCCTGAGCGACCCCGGCCACGCCTTCCCACAGTCCGCCGCCCGGGCCCTGCTGGACCAGATCGGACGCTGAGCCGCTCGGACCCGGCCGGCTCACACCAGCTCGAACGCCACCACGCCGGTCGTGTAGTCGGCACTGACCAGGCGCACCGAGATCTGCTGGCCCAGCGGCAGGTGTTCGCCGGTGACCCGGGCCTCCACGGCGGGATCGGCGATCATCACCACGCCGCGGTTCCCCTTGCGGTCGACCTCGACCACGGTGGCGGCGAAGTCCTCCCCGACCCGGTCGTGCAGCAGACAGACCTCCATCAGGTCGATGATGGCCCGCTCGTACTTCTTGGCCCGACGATCCGTGGCGGTCATCTCCTCGGGCAATGCGTCGAGGGCCCGCAGCGCCCAGGCCGGCACGGGCTGACCTGCGCACAACGCGACGCAGATCTCGCCGGCGTAGCGGTCGACGAGTCGCCGTAGCGGGGCGGTCACGTGCGCGTAGTCGCTGGCCAGCGCGGCGTGCTCGACCTCATCGGGAACCCCGCCGGTGAACGCCTTGTAACCGGCTCCGCGGAACAGCACCGTGCAGGCGTTCAGCATGGCCGCGTGCGCGGGCACCTTCGGATCCAGGGTGCGGACGAACTCCGGGTAGTCGAGCTCGGCGGGCCAGCGGATGTGCAGCGCCTTCGCGGTCTGGCGCAGCCGCCGCAGCGACTCCGGGTCGGCCGGTGGCATCGTTCGCAGGATGCCGACCTGGCCGTAGAGCATGATGTGGGCCGCCGCCATCCCGGTCAGCAGCGAGATCTGGGCGTTCCAGCCCTCGACCGGGAGCGAAGCCCGGAAGACCAGGACCCAGCTGTCACCGTCGGGGTGGATCTCCTGCTCGGGGATCTGCAGGCTGACCCCGCCGCGCTCGCGCTCCCGCTGCTCGCGCAGTAGTCCGATTTCCTTGAGCAGGGCCAGCGACTCGCGGGCCGAGCCGCCGTCGATCTCGGCCTGGGCCTGGTCGTAGGTCAGTTGGGCCCGGCTTCGTACCCGTGCCCGTTCCACCGTGGCGTCGAGGGTCTGGCCCTTTGCGTCCAGGGTGACCGTCCACAGCAGCGCGGGTCGGACCTGGTCCGGCAGCAGGCTCGCGGCGCCCTCGCTCAACGCCGCGGGGTGCAGCGGCGTACGACGGTCGGGGGCGTAGAGCGTGCTGCCCCGGCGGTGTGCCTCGAGGTCGATCGGGCCACCCGGGGTGACGAAGGCCGCGACGTCGGCGATCGCGTACGAAACCGTGTACCCCGACCCGGTGCGTGCGAGGTGCAGCGCCTGGTCGAGGTCGCGAGACCCGGGCGGGTCGATGGTGAGAAGCTCGAGATCGGTGCGATCCAGGTCCGGCAGCCGCGGATCAGCCGCGGCGACCTCGGCGGCGGCGACCACCTCGGGCGGGAACTCGGCGGGCACGTCCATCGTGGTGCGGATCGCCGCCAGACCGCGCGCCAGTGCTTCCGGCACATCGTTGGGCAGGCCGACCTTGCGAGCGGGCATGTCTGCACCTTACCCGCGAAACCCAGCCGAAATGGGCGGTAGTTGCGGTCAGTACCTGTCCACTACTGCTGGCAAGGTGAGGGCTGTTCGGGACTCACCTCATCCCGCGCGACCACCAGCCTCGACCTCAGGAGAACCCCGTGCTCGACCGTTCCGGTTCACGTATCGACCATCTCAACATCGCGGTACCCGATCTCGACGCCGCAGTGGCGTTCTACGAGCCCGTGCTGGCCTCGATCGGGATCACCAAGATGCTCGTCATCCCGCCCGATCCGGCCACCGAGCGGCCCGCGATGACCGGTTTCGGCCTGGCCGAGGTCAAGCCGTACTTCTGGCTCATCGACCAGGGACAGGTGGGGTCGAACATGCATCTCGCCTTCACCGTGGACACCCGGGACGAGGTCGCCACGTTCTACGAGGCGGCCTTGGCCGCGGGCGCAACCTCGCTGATCCCGCCGGGCATCCAGCTCGAGTACCACGTCGACTACTACGGCGGGTTCGTCCTCGATCCGTACGGCATCAACCTCGAGGCCGTCTGCCACCACGCCCCGTCAGAAGCCTGACTCGTCCGTTCGGATCAAAATGCGGCCGCACTCCTCGCAGCGCAGTACCTCGTCGACCGGCGCAGCGGCGAACACCCGCAGGTCGGCCGCGTTCACCTCGAGCTGGCAGCCGGTGCACCGCCGTTGCCGGAGCGCGGCCGCCCCGACCCCACTGTGGCTGGCGCCGATCTTCTCGTAGAGCGCGAGCAGCGGCGTCGGCAGCTGGGGCGTGAGCTCGCCACGGGTCGTACGCCGCTCCGCCACGTCCCGGTCGAGTTCGACCAGCTGCTGGTCGCGCTTGGCCGACAAGGTGGCCAGTTCCTCGTCCAACCGGGCCAACCGGCCCTGCAGGATCTGACGGCCGGCGACCTCGGTCTCCAGCTGCTCCATGATCTCGAGCTCGGCGTCCTCGAGGTCGCCGATCCGCTTCTTCAGGTGCTCGACCTCGTCCACCATGGAGCCGAGTGACTTCGAGTCCACCGTCCCGTTGGCGATCCGCTGTTGGTTGCGGACCAAGCGCTCGCGTACGGGTTCGAGGTCCTTCTCGGCCCGAGCCTGCTCCAGCTCGAGGTCGGACACGGCCGTGTCGGAGGCCACCAGATCCGAGCTCAGAGCCGCCCGGTCCGATCGCAGCTTCGCGATGACCGCGTGCTCGGGCAACGTCTTGCGTCGATGGTCGAGCTGAGACAGCGCAGTGTCGATCGCTTGCACGTCCAACAACCGCAGCTGGACATCCTGTTCTGCTTTGATCTCGCTCACCCTCTCCTCGCCCGACCCGACTCGGCCGTGGCGTACGTCACCCACCCTAGTGTGGGAATGAATTCGCGCCGGACCCTGTTGTCGACCATGACGGACGGTGACGAGGACCTATCGCCCGACCCGACTTTTCGTGGCCACGCCGTGGTGCGCCGCATCCGACGCTGGCCTGATGGTCGAGGACTCTGATGACATCTCTTGCTGAACCGATGACCGCCCCCACGACGACCGAGAACCCGATGGCGGCCGAGTTCGTCGGCCGCAAGTACCTCAAGCTGGTGCTGGTGCTGGGCTCGATGAGCGCCATCGGCCCGCTGACCATCGACACCTACCTGCCGGCGCTGCCGCAGCTCAGCGCGGAGCTCGGCGCCACGGACTCCCAGGCTCAGCTGACCATCACCGGGCTGCTCCTCGGCCTCGGCCTCGGCCAGCTCATCATCGGTCCGCTGTCCGATGCGGTCGGTCGCCGCAAGCCCCTGCTGTTCGGACTGGCGGGCCACGGCCTGATGTCCCTCCTCTGCGCCCTGGCGCCGACCATCACCCTGCTCGCCGTCACCCGGACCCTGCAGGGTCTGGCCGGTGCGGCGGTCGCCGTGGTCGCGATGGCCATGGTCCGCGACCTGTTCTCCGGCATCCGGGCGGCTCAGCTGCTGTCGCGCCTCGTCCTCGTCCTCGGGGTCGCGCCGATCCTGGCTCCTTCGCTGGGCAGCGCACTGCTGAAGTTCACCGAGTGGCAGGGCATCTTCGTCGCCCTGGCCATCGCGGCCGTCGCCCTCTTCGCACTGGCGTTCTTCGCCCTGCCCGAGACGCTGCCGATGCACCGCCGCCAGCCCGCGACGCTCAAGGGCTCGCTGCGCTCGTACGGCCGGCTCTTCTCCGACCGCCTGTTCGTGGTCATGGTCCTGGTCGCCGGTCTGATGTTCGCCACCCTGTTCGCCTACATCTCCGGGGCGCCGTTCATCCTGCAGGGCATCTTCGGCCTGTCCCCGCAGCAGTTCGGACTCGCCTTCAGCGCCAACGCCGTCGGCCTGATCGCCATGACCCAGGTCAACCCGATTCTGGTCAAGCGGCACGGTCCGGTCGCGATCTTGACCATCGCCGTGCTCCTCGCCTTCGTGTCCGGGCTCGCGCTCCTCGGTACCGCCCTGACCGGCTTCGGCGGGCTGCTCGGCATCATGGTCCCGCTGTTCTTCGTGGTCTCGGCGGCCGGCCTGGCGTTCCCGAACGCCCCGGCCATCGCCCTCAACCGGCACGGTGACGCCGCCGGTTCCGCGGCGGCCCTGCTCGGTGCGGCTCAGTTCCTCGTGGGTGGCTTCGTGGCCCCGCTGGTCGGACTGTTCGCCGACGGCACCGCGGTCCCGATGGCTGCCGTCATCGTCGGGACGACCACCCTCGCGTCGGTGCTGTTCCTGACCTCGCGGCGGGCCCTGAGCGCGGTCTCCTACGACTGAGCCCTACTGAGCCCGGGCCTGTGGCTCGACCTGGTTGTCGAGCACCAGGCACTCGCTCGGACCCAAGGCCTTGATCTCCACGTACGCCTCGCCGGTGCTGCCCCGCAGCACCGGCGTCGTGCTGCCCACCGGGTGGGCGACCCACCCTCCGTACGCGGCCTCCTCGGTGTTCGCGATCACGGTCATCACCGTCCCCGGTGGATTGAGCTGCCCGTCGACGACGATCTGGGCCCCGCGTACGCCGTACCCGTCGGGGTTGACCACGCACAAGGCCTCCTCGTCGACCAGCAACCGTGACCAGCCGATGAGCTCCCCCGCCCGGGGTAGGGCGAACGGCTGACCCTCGAGCGAGGTGGGACGGAGGTACTGCCGGCCGGCCCGCAGCACGGGAAAGGCCGAGCGCTGGGCGATCAGAGCCGCGATGCGGACGAAGACCGGGTGCGCAGGATCGAAGCAATGGGCCCCGGCCGTCCCGAACGGACCGAATCCGGGCAGGTCGAGATCCAGGCCACGATCCCCAGACTCGAGTCCGGCCAGACCCGGTCCCCGTGGGTGCACCGGGCCGAACATGGCCTCTCTCAGGTAGCGGTCATGGGTCCCCCAGCCCGGCAGGAACGACCAGACGTCACGTTCGGGCCCGGCCAGCGCCTGCTCGGTGCCGTAGTAGAGGCACGGAATGCCCAGGGTGAAGAGCTGGATGGCGGTCGGCACCACGGCTTGGTGGTCGTTGGCTGCCCCCGCGGCGAACCGCAGCTTGTCGCCGAACACGTGGTCGTGGTCGTCGAGGATGGACAGCAGCTTGTCCCCCAGCTGCCGGTGCGACCCGAGCGGCGCCCGGCCGGGGTCGAACCCGTCGAAGAAGGCACTCGGGGTGACCGTTCCGCGGCCCAGGTCGCGCAGGGCGAGCCGGCTCTCCCCGATGTCGAGCGCCGCGTCGAGGTTGCGTCCGACCGCCTCGAGGTAGCGGTCGGCCACCGTGTCCCCGCCGGCGATCTCCCCGACGAGCAGGAAGTTGCGCTTGCCCAGGTCGACCGCGAACTCCTTGATCGTGCCGCAGAAGTTGCGCGCCTGCTCGAAGCTCACGTGCTTCACCGTGTCGATGCGGAAACCGTCGCAGTCGGTCTCGGCGATCCAGTACATGTAGCAGCGGGCCAGCCAGTCCAGCGTCTGGTCGACGTCCAGCGCGAAGTCGCGCAGGTCCTCGAAGTCGCTGCGGCGGAACTCGGCCTGATCGTCCTCCAGCGAGCCGGAGCCGAGGTTGCCGGTGCCCGCCCGCGTGTAGGCGTCGGGGTTCTGCAGCTCGGCCGGCCAGACCCCCTCGGCCGGGTCCACCACCTTCTCGACGGGGCCGCCGTCAACCCCGCGCCAGTGGCCGAACGGGTAGCGACCCCGGGTGTACGCCGCCTCCAGCTCGCCGCCGGGGGTGTCGGGCGGGTAGAGCCAGTTGGCGCCGGAATGGTTGAAGATCACGTCGAGCAGGACCCGCATCCCCCGCTTGTGCGCTTCGGCGACGAGGTCGACCAGATCCTCCCGTCGACCGAACCGCGGGTCGACGTCGAGGAAGTCCTGCACGCCGTACCCGTGGTAGGTGTCCAGGTGTCGGCGCTGGGCGAACACGGGGCTCAGCCAGACGGTGGTCACGCCGAGCCGTTGTAGGTAGTCCAGGCGACTGGTCACCCCCGCGATCGTGCCGCCCTGGAACCGGTCGAGGCCCGAGTCGGCCCAACGATCCCAACGCCACGGCTCGTCGTCATCCCCGCCGGGTCGGGCCGAACCGAGGTCGGTCCGGTCCAGCAGGGGCCGGGACCCTTCCCCGCCGTCGCTGAACCGGTCGACCAGGAGGAAGTAGACGACCTCGTCCTGCCAAGAGCCCGGCGAGGGGTAGGTGTCGATCCGACGGGGCAACTCGAGGTCGCCGAGTCGGTCGGGCCTCAGGGGCGGGCGTTCCATCGCTGCAGGGCGGGCTCGCCCTTCTCCTCGCCGAGGACGGAGACCGTGCTGGTGTCGAGCGGGAAGTGCACGCCCAGGCTCAGGTCGAACCCGAGCCAACACATCGTGAGGGCACGGAGCGCGTGGCCATGAGCGAAGCAGAGAGCCTGGTCGACACCGGAGGCGCGGACCCGGTCCACCACCCGGGTCAGCCGTGCCGTCACCTGCTCGACAGTCTCGCCGTTCGGCACCGGCTCGGCCCAGATCGTCCAACCCGGGGCCGTCTCGTGGATCTGTGCGCTGGTCAGGCCCTCGTAGTCGCCGTACGCCCATTCGGCCAGGTCCTCGTCGATCTGCGGCTCGTGGGCCCCGACGAAACCGGCCAGCTCAGCCGTATGCCGGGCTCGCCGCCGCGGACTCGAGAGGACCAGCTGGAAGGCGGCCGGATCGAGGTGCCCACGCAACGCACGGGCCTGTTCTTCCCCCACGGCGGTGAGCGGCAGGTCGGTGACCGACGTGTGCCGGCCCGACCTGCTCCACTCGGTCTCGCCGTGGCGTACGACGAACAGTTCGGTCATGCAGGCTCACCGCGTCCCGGTCGTGGTTTGACGATGCGCTCACCGTACAAGACGGCCCTGACGCTTCCGACCAGGTGTAACAATTCCCTTATGAGCGATCGTCAGCCTGACCTGCCGAACCGCCAGACCCCGTTCTCCGAGGCCTTCAAGGCCTTCATCGCCTCGGGGTGGGCGCCGTACCCGAGCGAGCTGCCGGCGACGCTGCCGGCCGCGCAGGCGGCCCCGGCGCGACGAGAACAGGTCAGCCGGCAGTTCCCCGGCGTACGCCTGGTGATCCCCGCGGGCGGGTTCAAGGTCCGCTCCAACGACACCGACTTCCGCTTTCGGCCGCACTCGGCGTTCGCGCACCTGACCGGGCTCGGCACCGACCGGGAGCCGGACGCGGTGCTCGTGCTGGAACCCACCGATACGGGCCACGACGCGACCCTCTACTTCCGACCACGGGCGCCGCGGGACTCGGCCGAGTTCTACTCCGACGCGCGGTACGGCGAGATGTGGGTGGGCCAGCGACCGTCGCTGGCCGAGATGTCTGCCCTCTGCGGCGTGGCCTGCGCAGACCGTTCCGAGCTGGCCGACCAGCTGCGCAAGGATGCGGACACGGTCGAGCTACGGACCCTGCGCGACTTTCTGGACGACGAGCTGATCGAGCTGGTGGACGCGCTCCGCAGCGAGCGCGAGGAGGTCGCCGAGCGTGACCTGGAGCTCGCGGTAGCCCTCAGTGAGCTGCGCCTGGTCAAGGACGCGTTCGAGATCGATCAGATGCGGGAGGCGTGCGCCCGGACGGCCGACGGGTTCGCGGCCGTCGTGGCCGACCTGCCCGAGGCCGTGCTGCGCGGTCGCGGTGAACGCTGGGTCGAGGGAGTCTTCGGACTGCACGCCCGGCACGTGGGGAACGCGATCGGGTACGACACCATCGCCGCCTCCGGCGACCACGCCTGCACCCTGCACTGGATCCGCAACGACGGTGACGTACGCGACGGTGACCTGCTGCTGCTCGACGCCGGGGTCGAGCTGGACACCCTTTACACCGCCGACGTCACCCGGACGCTACCCGTCAACGGCACGTTCACCGACGACCAGCGGATGGTCTACGAGGCGGTGCTCGAGGCGCAGCAGGCCGGGATCGACGCGGCGCAGCCCGGCGCCACCTTCTCCGACGTGCACAAGGCTGCGATCGCCGTGATCGCCCGCTACCTGGAGGAGTGGGGGCTGTTGCCCATGAGCGCCGCCGAGTCGCTGGGCGTCGAGGGGGGCCTGCACCGACGATGGATGGTGCACGGCACCTCACACCACCTCGGCATCGACGTGCACGACTGCGCCCAGGCCCGGACCGAGCACTACCGCGAGGGCACGCTTGCCCCCGGCATGGTCATCACCGTCGAGCCGGGCCTCTACTTCAAGGCCGACGACCTGCTGATCCCCGAACGGTTGCGCGGGATCGGCGTACGGATCGAGGACGACGTGTTGATCACGGAGTCCGGACCTGAGAACCTGTCGTCGGCCCTCCCCCGGAGCAGTACCGAGGTCGAGGCGTGGATGGCCTCGATCTGGTCCGCAACGTCGGGAACGCGACCCTAGGAGCGCCATGACCACGACCCCGCAGCAACGGCGCCATCTGCCCACGATCCGTTCCCTGACCCGGCGGCCGCCGTCGCCGCCCACCGTCGTACCGACCATGGAGATGCCCAGCTCGGTCATCGCGTGGGCCTGGTACGTCGACGGGGTCCGCAAGCCCGTCCCGAGCATGGCGCAGGCCGCTCGGCTCGCGTGCGCCGGCGAGGGGTTCGTCTGGCTCGGCCTCAAGGACCCGAACGACGCCGACCTGGAGGCCTTGTCCTCCCAGTTCGACCTGCACCCCCTCGCCATCGAGGATGCCGTCCACGGCCACACGCGGTCCAAGCTGGAGATGTTCGACGACGACCTCTTCATGGTCATGTCGACGGTGGCGTACGTGGACCACGAGAAGCTGACCGAGACCTCCGAGATCGTCACCACCGGGCAGGTCATGGTCTTCCTCGGCGACCACTTCGTAATCACCGTCCGCCGTGGTGAGCACGCCCAGCTCAGCTCGCTGCGGCGCTTGATGGAGGCCGACCCCGAGCGTCTGGCCCGCGGGCCGTCCGAGGTCCTGTACGCCGTCGCCGACAAGATCATCGACGACTACCTCGCCGTGGTCCGTGAGATCGAGACCGACATCGACGAGATCGAGAGCGCCGTCTTCTCCCGCGGCGGCTCGCACGAGGTGGACCGGGTCTACCAGCTCAAGCGCGAGCTGATCGAGTTCAAGCGGTGCGTGATGCCGTTGGGCGCGCCGCTGCTCCGGCTGTCGACGCGCGAGCTGCCGGTGATCCCGCCGGAGGCCAAGGCCTACTTCCGCGAGCTGGCCGATCACCACACCGAGGCCCGCGAGGCCGTGGCGTCCTTCGACGAGGTCCTCGCCTCGATCCTCCAAGCCGGCCTCGCCCGCGCCTCCGTCGCCGACAACGAGGACATGCGCAAGATCTCCGCCTGGGTCGCCATCGTCGCCGTCCCGACTATGATCGCCGGGATCTACGGCATGAACTTCGAGAACATGCCCGAACTGACCTGGAAGTACGGTTACTTCGCCGTCCTCGGCCTGATCCTCGCCGTCATGATCGCCCTCTACGTCGGCTTCAAGCGCAACCGCTGGCTGTAGTCGTACGGCGCCGGGACGCGCAACCCCTTCGGGCCTTCGACAAGCTCAGGACGCGTTTCGCACCCAGTGGCTCGAGACGATCTGGATCCGGGCCGGCCCCCGTCACGTTTCGCACCCACTGGCTCGAAACGTTGTGAATCTAGGCCCGGAGTACCCCGTCAGGCACCCACTGGTGCGAAACGCGGAGCAAACACGCTTCTCGTTTGCTCCCAGGCTGCGTGAGCGTCGGAGGGCGCGCCAGGGAGTGCAGGAGGCCCCGGAGAAGACACGTTCTTCGTCTACTCCGGGGCCGACGAACGACCTGGCTCAGCGCCCGTGCGCGAAAGCGGCCTAGTTGAATTCAGCGGCGCGGGCGCCAGGGAGCTGGAGCAGCATCTCGCGGGCCTTGGCGGCGACCTTGTGCTCGCACAGGACCTCGTACTTCGTGGCCACCGTCTGGGTGATCGAGGTGAAGTCCCGCTTGCCGCGGCTCAGGGCGTACGCGATGGCGGCGAAGCCGATGCCCAGGGCGATACCGATCGCCAGCGAGACCAGTAACAGGGCGACGATGCTGCCCGGCTTGGCGAAGATGAACAGTACGATGCCGACCAGCAGACCGGTCGAGACGCCGGACTGGGCGCCCTGGCCGATCACGGTGCTCCAGCTGCGGCGCCCGAGCACCCGCTCGACCGACTTCAGGTCGGTCCCCACGATGGCGAGGTTCTGCACCTCGAACTTCTCATCCGCGAGGTAGTCGACGGCCTTCTGGGCGTCGGCGTAGGTGTTGTAGATCCCCACGGACTGGGGGAACTCCAGCTCGAAGATCGAACTGGGTTGCTGCGTGATGGGCATGCGGAAATCCTCCTAGATGTGGTCCCAATCTACCCGGCACCCCCACTCACGGACCTCTCAGCCAGGCCGCTTCCAGTTGGCCAGGGTGACCACGAAGGTGTTCTCGACCGGACGTGGCGTCGAGCCCGAGTAGTTGCTCAGCATCGAGAAGACGTAGAGCCGGCCGTCCGCCCCGTTGACGTAGCCGCTGAGCGCGGTGACCCCGGTCAGGCTGCCGGTCTTGGCCCGGGCGTTGTTGGCCGCCTTGGTCCCGGTCATCCGGTAGCGCAAGGTGCCGCCCACCATGCGGTTCGGGTTGCCGGCGACCGGGAGCGAGGCGCGGAAGGTGGCGAACCAGGTCTCCTTCCGCACCTTCTGCAGCACGGTGGCCATGGCCAGCGGGGTGACCTTGTTCCGGCGGGTCAGCCCGGAGCCGTCCGTGAGGGTGACGCCCTGCATCGGCACCCCGAGGGACTTCAGGTACGCCGTGGTGCGGCCCAGGCCGTCCTTCCAGTTCCCGGGCTTGCCCTTGCTCTGACCCATGGTCTTGGTCAGCGCCTCGGCGTGCATGTTGTTCGACAGCTTCATGAACGGCACCAGCAGGCTGCCGAGGGTGATCGAGGTGTCCAGGCCGACCCGATGGCGCGAGGTGGCCGGCGTCGTACCGAGGGCGGTCGAACCCCTGACGGTGACCCCGGCCTTCTTCAGCTCGGCGCGGAAGACGGCCGCGGCGTACAGCTCGGGTTTGCTCACGGTGATCTGCTGGCTGCCGGTGCCGCGACCCGCCGCGATCCGACCGCTCACTGTGATGGTGTTGCTGCCGTACGAGCGTCGCACGCCGATGGTGGTCGAGGTGCCGCGCGCTGAGGTCGTGGTCTGGTTGACGATCTTGACGTACGACGCCGCCGCCGCCGGCGTGGTGGTGATCTTGGCCCGTTGGCCCGCCTTGGCCGGGGTGTAGTTGACGAAGACGGTGCCCGAGTCGAGGTCGGCGTTGGGCGCGACGGTCAGGGCGGAGATCTCGGCGGCGTAGTAGTCGGAGGCGTACGAGGTGGACCAGCCCGGGTTGTAGCGCTGAGCGTCGAAGAAGCTGGCGTCGGCGATGAGCTGACCGGTGAAGGTGGTGATGCCGGCCCTCCGGACCTGCTGGGCCAACGAGGCGTAGTCACTCTGCCGGCTGGTCGGGTCGCCGTACCCCTTGAGGTAGAGCCGGCCGGTGACGGTGCCGTTGGACAGCTTGCCTCGACGGATCACCTCGGTCTTGAACCGGTAGCCGGGACCGAGCGTGTGCAGGGCGGACACCGCGGTCAGGATCTTGGTGTTGGAGGCCGGCATCGCGGCCCGGGTGCCGTAGCGGCTGTAGAGGGTGTCTCCGGACGTGGCGTCGATGACCACGACACCGGACTTGGCGGACTGGACCCGGGAGTCCTTCATCACCGTGTTGATCTTGGTGACCAGCTTCGGATCGCTCACCGCCTGGGCGGGCAGGGTGGCGCCGACCTGGACCGCTCCGGCCAGTGCGACGGTGAGGAGGGTCAGCGTCGTACGCCGAATCCGGGGCAACATCGACATGGGTGCACTCTCCTCCAGCGGCGGGGCCCCGAGTCGGGCACAGCGTAACTGAGAATCCTGAGACGCGCGCCCCGGACGTCAGCCTGCTTCGGGCGCTGGCCGGAAGACGCAGAACTCGTTGCCCTCGGGATCAGCCAGCACGTCCCACTCGATTTGGTCGTCGCGGGCCCGGAGCAGGGTGGCGCCGGCGGCAAGGAAGTCCTCCGGATCACCCCAGACGTCCCAGTGCACCCGGTTCTTCGCGGTCTTCGGCTCGGGCACGAACCCGAAGATCAGCTCGAACGGAAGGCCCGGAGCATCGTCGATCCAGGCGAACGCGTGCTCCGGCTCGTCGTGCGCCTCGACGCCGAAACGATCCGCCCACCAACGGGCGATGCTCAGGTAGTCCGCCGCGTCGACGACCACCTCGTACAGGCGGTAGTCGCCCAGGTCGTCGGGCGAGCGGATGAACGCGCACAGCTCGCCGCCCTCGGGATCGGCCATCAGGGTCCAGGGCAGGGTGTCGTCGAGGACCGTGGCGCCCAGCGCGGTCAGGTCGGCGACGGCCGCGACGTTGACGTCGATGTGCACCCGCTGCTTGACGGTCTGAGGCTCGGGCACCGGGTTGATCCAGACCCGGTGTTCCGGCTTGTCGCCGCTGAGCGCCACAAGGTCGTCGCGCGGGTCGGCCCGCAGCCCGAGGGCCGGGCCCCAGAAACTCGCGGACCGGCGCGGATCCGTGGCGTCCAGACACAGGTCCTTGAAGGCAGCGGGAGGCATTCGCTGATGGTAGCCCCGGCGGTGAGGGCAGCTGGGGCTGCCCGCGGACTGTGATAATCGACCCGTGGCCTCCGCAACCTCGACCTCGGTCTTCATCTCCCGCATCCGGGGCCTGCCGGTTCTCGACAACTCGGGTGACCAGGTGGGCAAGCTGCGTGATGTTGTCGTGCAGCAGCGCGCCGCCGGCCGGGCACCGCGGGTCAAGGGGGTCGTCGTCGAGCTGTTCGCCCGGCACCGCATCTTCATCCCGATGGTGCGGGTCAAGAACATCGACGGCATCCAGCTGGTCATCACCGGGGTCGTCAACACTCGGCGGTTCGAGCGCCGCGAGTCCGAGACCATGGTCATCGACGACTTGTTCGACCTCACCGTCGGCCAGGTGGACCATCCGGCCCCGACGGTCATCTTCGACGTCTCGATGCGTCCCATCCGCACCCACGACTGGGAGTTGTCCCAGGTGGCGCTGCGGGACGTCGGTACGCGGAAGCGCTTCGGCCGCCGCGGTCACGTGATGATCGTGGACTGGTCCGACATCCGGATGCTCGGCGCCGACCAGAGCCAGGGCACCGAGCAGATGATCGCCCTGATGGAAGACATGAAGCCCGCCGACATCGCGCGCGAGCTGCACGAGATGTCTCCGGAGCGGCGCTCGGAGGTGGTGTCGGCCCTCGACGACCGCAAGCTCGCCGACGCGTTGGAGGAACTGCCTGAGGACGAGCAGGTGGCCTTGATCCAGGGCCTGGACACCGACCGGGCCGCCGACATCCTCGAGGAGATGGATCCCGACGACGCCGCCGACCTGATCGCTGAGCTCTCCCCGGAGATGGCCGAGGAGCTCCTGCAGCGGATGGAGCCCGACGAGGCCGAGGACGTCCGCCGGTTGCTGAACTACGCCGAGTTCACCGCCGGCGGCATGATGACCCCAGAGCCGGTGATCTTGCCTCCGGATGCGACGGTGGCGGACGCCCTGGCCCGGATCCGCGACGTCGAGCTGACCCCGGCGCTGGCCTGCGCGGTCTACGTCTGCCGCTCGCCGCTGGAGACTCCCACCGGACGCTTCATCGGGCTGGTCCACTTCCAGCGGCTGCTGCGAGAACCGCCCTCGACCCTGATCTCGGCGCTGGTCGACAGTGACACCGAGCCGTTGATGGACGATGCGAACCTGCACGCGGTCAGCCGGTTCTTCGCGACGTACAACCTGGTCAACGCGCCGGTCATCGACAGCGAGCACCGGTTGATCGGTGCGATCACGGTGGACGACGTGCTCGACCACGTGCTGCCGGACGACTGGCGCGGCACCCAGCTCGACCAGCTGTCCGACCACGCAGCCGCCACCGCCTGGATGACCCGTGGCTAAGCGGGGGACCGAGCAGGACCGGCTCAACGTCCCGGGGCGGCAGAAGCGCTCCGCCCTGCCCCGGGTGAGTTTCGACCGGGACACCTTCGGCAAGTTCGCCGAGGGGTTCGCCCGGTTCATGGGGACGGCGAAGTTCCTGGCCGGGATGACCATCGTGATCATCGCCTGGATCCTGTGGAACACCTCGCCGCTGATCCCGGAGCGGCTCCACTTCGACGAGTTCCCCTTCATCTTCTTGACCCTGGCGCTTTCCTTGCAGGCCTCGTACGCCGCTCCCCTGATCCTGCTGGCGCAGAACCGGCAGGAGTCCCGCGACCGGGTCGGGCTGGACGCCGACCGGGCCCAGGCCGCGCAGAGCCGGGCGGACATGGACTTCCTCGCCCGTGAGATCGCGAGCCTGCGGATGTCGGTCGGTGAGATCGCGACCCGCGACTACCTCCGCTCGGAGCTGCGATCCGAGCTGCGGGCCATCCTGGCCGAGCTCGACTCGTCGTCGGACGACAAGTCGTCGTGAGGTTCTCCGCCCGGCTGTGGGCGGCTGGCTCGACGAGGTACGACGCAATCCTGGCCCACCCGTTCATCACGGGCCTGACCTCCGGCACCCTGTCGCGAGACGCCTTCAGGTATTTCCTGATCCAGGACAGCCACTACCTGCGTGCGTACGCCCGCGCCCTCGCACTGCCCTGCTACTGGGTCTACCGCGAGGTGGGCCGTGAGTAGCTGGACTGGCCGATCTGAGAACTGAGGTCGGCGGGACGGTCGCCTAGGCTGGGCCCATGCTCGACCCGCAGACCACGACCACCGAACACCCTCTCGTGCCTGAGATCCGGCTAGCGCTGGACAAGGTCAACGACCCGGAGATCAAACGTCCGATCACCGAGCTGAAGATGGTGGCCGACATCAGGGTCGACGCTGCGGGTGCCGCCCGGATCGTCGTCCTGCTCACCGTGTCCGGCTGCCCGATGAAGGACACCTTGACCCGGGAGGTCACGGCGGCGGTCTCGACCGTTCTGGGCGTGAGCTCGGTCGAGGTCGAGCTCGGGGTGATGAGCGACGAGCAGCGCCTCGAGCTCCGTGAGCTGCTCAAGGGCGGTCAGGCCGAGCGGGAGATCCCCTTCGCCCGACCCGACTCGCTGACCAAGGTCATCGCCATCGCCTCCGGCAAGGGCGGCGTCGGCAAGTCTTCGGTGACGGTCAACCTGGCCATGGCGCTGGCGGCTCAGGGGCGGACGGTCGGGGTCCTCGACGCCGACATCTACGGCCACTCGATCCCGGCCATGCTCGGGGTGGCCGACTCCCGTCCGACCTCGGTCGAGGACATGATCATGCCGGTCCCGACAATGGGCCTCAAGGTCATCTCGATCGGGATGCTCAAGCCGAAGCGCGACCAGGTCGTGGCGTGGCGCGGGCCGATCCTGGACCGGGCCATCACCCAGATGCTCGCCGACGTCTACTGGGGCGACCTCGACTTCCTGCTCCTCGACCTGCCGCCAGGCACCGGTGACGTCGCCATCTCGCTCGGCCAGAAGCTGCCCAACGCCGAGGTGCTGGTCGTGACCACACCGCAGGCCGCGGCCGCCGAGGTCGCTGAGCGGGCCGGCACCATGGCCTCGATGATGAACCAGCGGGTCATCGGCGTGGTGGAGAACATGTCGTACCTCGCACTGACCTGCCCACACTGCGGTGAAGAGCACCGGCACGAGATCTTCGGCAGCGGTGGGGGCGCCGAGGTGGCCCGCGGTCTGAGCACCCGACTCGGGTACGCCGTCGACCTCCTCGCCCAGATCCCGCTGGATCCGCAACTCCGTGCGGCCGGTGACGACGGTCTCCCGATCGTCGCAGCCGGGCCGGATCAGCCTGCCGCCCAAGCGCTGACGGCCCTGGCTGATGGCCTGGCCAAGCGCGGTCGCGGTCTGCTCGGCAAGCAGCTCGGCCTGGACCCCCGCGGGCGGTAGATCTCCTTCGGGGTCGAACGAGGCCCCCCCGGCAGACCCTGTCGATTTCGCAGGTATACCTGCGATATGTGCGCTTTACCCGCGATATATCCCGGGTAAAGCGTCGAATTCGCAGGTATACCTGCGAATTCGACAGGGCCGGAAGCTAACAGGGGCGGGCCCTCGCACGGAGCCCCGAAAATCAGGTTGCTTCGGCGTCGAAGGGGGCGCGTACGGGGGTGAGGGCGGCCATGACGTTGTGCGGGCCACCAGAGCTCACGTTCTTGACCCCGTCGATCGCGCCGGCGACGTCATCGGCACCACCGCGTACGGTGCTGCCCACGTCGGT
>DATDBS010000020.1:0-11110 GCA_036524735.1 Propionibacteriaceae bacterium | reverse complement strand
TACGCCTTCGCCTGGGCCGATGCCCTCGCGCCGACCGTCGACTACTCCGACATGGTCACCGGTGCGCTGTGGGCCATCGGGTACGCCGTGGTGCTGACCGGGATCGCCGTCTGGCACTTCCTGCGCAAGGACATCACCAGCTGAGATGTGACCGGACGGAAGAGGCGCTGCACGCCGGTGCGGCGGGCCTGCCAGAGGATGAGGGCCACGGCGACGGCGTGGACGAGCAGCCCGATCACGAACTCGACCGGGGAGCCGGTGCTCTCGGTGCTCACGAAGGACTCGGCGTAGCCGCCAACGGTGATGGTGAGGACGCCGATGGTCACGTTGTTCACCACGTGCAGGGCGATGCCGGCCTCCAACCCACCCGTACGCCAATTGGTCAGGCAGGCGGCGACGGCGAGGGTCGAGATGCTGCCGATGATCCAGGGGTCGAAGCTGCCGTGGGCGAGGCTGAACAACGCTGCGGAGACGACCGTGCTGGAGATCAGTCCGACGATCGGCCGGCCGAAGAAGGCACCGACGTTCTGCACGAGCCAGCCGCGGAACAGGTATTCCTCGCCGGCGGCCTGGAACGGGGTGATCAGGATGGCCATCAGCAACAGCGGCACCCACTGGTCGGGTCGGCCGGAGGCGGGTGGGTCGACAAGTGTGCCGACCAGCAGGTAGAGGGCCCAGACGGGGGTGATGACCAGGAGGCAGCGGAGGAGCCAGCGCCAGCGGACACCGCCGATGACCGAGGAGACGTAGCGGGGTCGGATGCGGTGGACGATCCAGGTGGCGAGGCCGGCGACGACGATGGAGGAGGCGAGCACCAGGTCCAGGGTCAGCATGGACAGCGGGCTCAGGTCCTCGTCGACCCGGCCCAAGGCCGTGAATCCGAGGTAGTGGGCGAGGGCACCGGCACCGTAGATCAGCATGCCGAGGACTCCTCCGATCCCGACCACGAGCAGGAGCGACAGCAGCGGCTTCCACCAGCGTCGGCGAGGTCCGCGGAGGAGCTGGTGGTACGGGACTGAGGTCTGGGGCAGCGGGGTGTCAGTGGGCATGGCCTCAGCCTGGGTTCCAGCCCCGGGCCTCAGCATCGGCTCGGGGGTCAGACCGGGGGCGACCAAAGTAGGGGGTGGCGTACGCCGCTGGTCGCTGGTCCAGCGCGGGTGCGCTCACCTAGCCTGAGCCCGTGCCCACACCTTCGACCGCGACGTCGCTGACCCGGTGGGGCGCGGTCTGGCGGCTGTTGGTGGCCAGCCTCGGCGGCCTGCTGCTGTGGTTGGCGACCTTCGAGGTCGAACCCGAGCCGGGGTCGTTGTTGCCGCTGTGGGACCTGCTGCTGGGGATCGGTGCGATCGTCCTGCTCGCCCAGCGGCGGCGCTGGCCGTTCGTGGTGGCTCTGCTGACCACAGCGTCGACCGTGATCTCGGCGACGGCGTTCGCGGCGGCGTTGATCGCGGTGATCTCGCTGGCGACGACGCGGCGCTGGCGGGCCATCGGCGTCGTGGTGGCCGTAGGGATCGTGACCGGCCCCGTTGCCGAGCGACTGGCCCCAGCATCGGGGGACCCACTGGCTTGGTGGGTCGTCGTGCTCTTCTGCGTGGGCGTCTACGGGCTGGCCGTCGTGCTCGGGCTCTACATCGGGGCGCGCCGGGACCTGGCTCGGGCCCAGGATGAGCGCAGGGCCAACGCCGAGCGCGAGCAGGCTGCGCGAGTGGAGCAGGCCCGGGCGTACGAACGGGCCGAGATCGCCCGGGAGATGCACGACGTGCTGGCCCACCGGATCTCGCTCGTCGCGATGCACGCCGGTGCGATGACCTACCGAACCGACCTCGGGGCCGACGAGCTCCGCGGCTCGGCGCAGGTCATCCAGGACAACGCCCACCAGGCCCTGACCGACCTGCGCGAGGTGCTCGGGGTGCTGCGGACGGGTCCGGGGGGCGACCCGACCGAGCCGCCGCAGCCGACCCTGGTCGACCTCCCCGCGCTGGTGGAGGAGGCGCGCTCAGCCGGTAACCCCGTCCAGTTGGACGTGCGGATCGCGGGCGAACGGGTGCCCGACCGAATCGGGCGTACGGCGTACCGGGTCGTCCAGGAGGCGCTCACCAACGTACGCAAGCACGCACCCGGTCAAATCGCGACGGTGACCGTCTCGGGGGCACCCGACTCCGGGCTCGAGGTCGCGGTCAGCAATGTCGCCGGAGCCGCTCCATCAGCCGTACCGGGTGCGGGACTGGGACTCGTGGGACTGGCGGAGCGGACGACCCTGGCCGGGGGAGAGCTGTGGCATGGGCCTACGGCCGCGGGCACCTTCGTCGTCCGGGCTCGGCTGCCGTGGGCACCGTGACGATCCGGGTACTGCTCGTCGACGACGACGCCCTGGTCCGGGCTGGGTTGCGGATGATCCTCGGCGGCCAGGACGACCTCGAGGTCGTCGGGGAGGCGGTCGACGGCATCGACGCGACCACGCAGGTGGCTGCGCTGCATCCGGACGTGGTGCTGATGGACATCCGGATGCCGCGTCGCGACGGGCTCGCCGCCACCCAGATCCTGCTGCGTTCGCCGAATCCGCCCCGGGTGATCGTGCTGACCACCTTCGACACCGACGACTCCGTGCTCGCCGCCCTACGGATCGGCGCGAGCGGGTTCCTGCTCAAAGACACCCCGCCCGCGCAGATCGTCGACGCCGTACGACGCGTCGTCGACGGCGAACCGATCCTGTCCCCGAGCGTCACCGCTCAGCTGATCGCGACGGTGGCGGAGCCGCAGCATGCCGGCCGCCGCAGTGCCGCCCGGGTGCGGTTGACCTCGCTGACGGACCGGGAACGGGAGGTGGCGCTGGCGATCGGCCGCGGCCGCTCCAACTCCGAGATCGCCGGCGAGCTGCACCTGAGCCTGGCGACCGTGAAGGCGCACGTGTCCAGGATCTTCACCAAGCTCGGCACCGACAACCGGGTCCAGATCGCCATCTGCGTGCACGACGCGGGACTGGTCTGAGGCTGGTCCGCGGCTGGCGTGAGGGCCGGAGGATCAGCCCAGGTGGGCGGCGAAGAAGGACTCGATCCGACGCCAGGCGTTGGCGGCGGCGACCGGGTCTGGACCGGCGTGGGCGATCTTCATCAGCGGCCGCAGCGGCCGCGGACCGTTCGGCGCGTGGTTCAAGAAGCTGTGGCCCGCGGTCGGATAGAGCTTGACGTCATTGACGATCTGGTGCTTGGCGAGGGCCCCGGCCAGCCGCGGAACCTCCTTGGCCAGCATCGCGTCCCGCGCGCCGTAGCTCGCGACGATCGGGCAGGCTCCCTCGAGCACCTCGTCCAGCTCCTCGGGCACCATGCCGTAGTTGACCGAGCTGGCGTCGAACCCCCTGGCGGCCAGCACCAGGGCGAACCCGCCACCCATGCAGAACCCGATCACCCCGACCTTGTCGGTCGTGTTCGGGTCGGCCAGCACCTGCTGACGGGTGGTCTCGATGAGCTCGAACGGGCGGCCGGTGCGAGCGGTCAGGGAGCCGAACAGGGCCTTGATGCAGCGCACCTTGAGCCCCGCGCCGAGCAGGTCCGGGGCGTACACGACGTATCCGGCCGACGCCAGCCGCTCAGCCTGGACCCGCAGCACGTCATCGATCCCGAAGATCTCGTGGATCATCACCACACCCGGCCAGCGGCCTGCACCGGCCGGTCGCGCCGTGACGACCAATCGGTCCTCGATCCTGATGTCCCGGCTGATGGTTTCCATGCCGCCACGCTAACCCGCCGATCCACCTCGCCCCTGACGCCGTACGGTCGGCCGGTGCGGTCCGTCCCCCGCGAGCCCGTCCGCCCCTCGTACCCCGTCCGTACCTCGTACCCCGCCCGTCACCCGGACCCCGCCCGTCCCCGTACCCCACCCGTCCCCCGTACCCCATCCGTACCCGTCGAATTCGCAGGTATACCTGCGAATTGTGCGCTTTACCCGGGATATATCGCGGGTAAAGCGGGGACATCGCAGGTATACCTGCGAAACCGGCAAGGTGGGCGCGGGGCAGGCGGGAAAGGCTCAGTTCGCGTACGGGGGGCGGACTCTGGCAGAATGCCATGCGCATCTGTGTCGTGTGGCGCCCTCTAACCCTGCGCGACTCAGGTCCATCCGAGATCGACGCGTGAGTGATCCCCACCGCGTACGCCGATCTCACCCGTTTCGTGGCCGGCTGAGAGCCGAGCCATAGCTCACCACAGGAGTATCCACACACGTGGCTGTCAAGATTCGTCTGAAGCGACTGGGCAAGATCCGTTCGCCCCACTACCGCATCGTCGTCGCCGACTCGCGCACCAAGCGCGATGGTCGGGCGATCGAGGAGATCGGCAAGTACCACCCGAAGAACGACCCGTCGGTCATCGAGGTCAACTCCGAGCGCGCGCAGTACTGGCTCTCCGTCGGCGCGCAGCCGACCGAGGCCGTCGTTGCGCTGTTCAAGCGGACCGGTGACTGGCAGTCCTTCTCCGGTGACACCTCGCCCTCGGGCGTGCTGCCGCAGGCCGAGAAGAAGAACAAGCTCGACGCCTTCAACGCGGCGCTGGCCGAGGCCGGTTCCGAGCCGAAGACCGCCGCGATCTCGAAGAAGGGTTCCGCCAAGGAGTCCGCCGTCGAGGGCACCCCGGCCGAGGCGCAGACCGCCGCGGACGCGGGCGTGGCCGACGCGACGCCGGGCTCTGAAGGAGCCTGACGTGCTGGCTGACGCGTTGGAGCACCTGGTCCGGGGCATCGTCGCTCATCCCGACGATGTGACGGTGCGGGACAAAGACCTGCGCCGGGGCCGGATGCTCGAAGTGCGCGTCAACCCCGAGGACATCGGCAAGGTCATCGGCCGTTCCGGACGCACCGCCACGGCGCTGCGGACCGTGATCGCCGCGCTGGCTGGCCGGGACCAGATCCGGGTGGACTTCGTCGACGTCGACAAGCAGGCCCGTCGTGGCCCGAGCGGTCGACCCGGTGGCGGACGCCGCGACTGAGCTGCTCACCTGAGCGCCCCGATGACCCGATACTGGGTCATCGGGGCGTTTGCTGTCTGCACCCGAAACACGTGAGGAACTCGAGTTGTCTGAGCAGTTGGAAATCGTCGTCGGGGTCATCGGGCGCGCCCACGGGATCCGTGGCGACGTCGTGCTCGATCTGCGCACTGACGAGCCGGAGCGCCGGTTCGCTGCCGGCACCCAGCTGAAGGCGGAAGGGTCGCGGCGTACGTTCACCGTCGCCAACATCCGCGACCACTCCGGTCGCATGCTGGCCCGCTTCGAGGAGCTGCCCGACCGTACGGCGGCCGAGCAGGCCCGTGGCACCGTGTTGCTCGCGAACATCGATGCCGACGAGCGGCCCGAGGATGCCGAGGAGTTCTACGATCGTCAGCTGGTCGGGCTGACGGCTCGCTCGGCCACCGGTGAAGAGATCGGCACCGTGACGGACGTGCTGCACCTGCCGCTCCAGGACTCCCTCGAGATCAAGACTCCCGACGGGGTCCGACTGGTGCCGTTCGTCGAGGCGCTGGTGCCGACGGTCGACCTGGCCCACGGCTTCCTGGTGGTCGCCGACGTCACGGGATTGCTCACCGACGAGGACGCTTGACCATGTCCGGCGACCCGCTGATGAAGATCGACATCGTCTCCATCTTCCCGACCTACCTCGAGCCGCTGCACCTTTCGCTGGTCGGCAAGGCCGTCGAGACCGGGCTGGTCGAGCTCGGCGTCCACGACCTGCGCACCTGGACCCATGACCGGCACCGGACCGTCGACGACACCCCGTACGGCGGCGGCGCCGGGATGGTGATGAAGCCCGACCCCTGGGGCGAGGCGCTGGACGAGCTCGGCCAGGAGCCGCCCGCGGCTCTGGGGACCGGCCCGCGGCTGATCGTCCTGACCCCTTCGGGGCGGACCTTCACCCAGTCGGTCGCTCATGAGCTGGCGGCCGAGCGGCACTTGATCTTCGCCTGCGGGCGGTACGAGGGCATCGACGCGCGGGTCGTCGAACACGCGGCTGAGACCCTGCGGGTCGACGAGCTCAGCATCGGCGACTACGTGCTGAACGGCGGCGAGGCGGCCGCGCTGGTGATCATCGAAGCCGTCGTACGGCTGCTGCCCGGCGTGATCGGCAACCCAGCCTCCCTGACCGAGGAGTCGCACTCGGCCGACCACGAGGGCCTGCTCGAGTACCCGGTCTACACCAAGCCGCCGAGCTGGCGCGGGCTCGACGTCCCCGAGGTGCTGTTCAGCGGTCACCACGGCAAGATCGCCGCCTGGCGCCGCGACCAGGCCATCGCCAAGACCCGGGAACGCCGCCCCGACCTGCTGCCCGAACACCTGCAGGACCTGGTGATCCGACGGGCCGACGCCGCCGACGCCGGCGAGCTGTTGACCCTGCAGCGGGCCGCGTACGTGCCTGAGGCACGGCTCAACCAGAGCACCGAGATCCCGCCGCTGCTCGAGACCCTCACCGAGGTCGACGACGCGGTGGCTGGTGAGCTCGTGCTCGTCGCCCGGCTCGACGGGCGTCTCGTGGGCTCAGTCCGCGGCCGGGTCGAGTCCGACGGAGCCTGGTACGTCGGGCGTCTCGTCGTGGCGCCGGACCGGCAGGGCCGAGGCCTGGGTCGACGGCTGCTCAGCGAGATCGTGTCCTGGGCTCCCACTTCCGCTGAGGTGTGCCGGCTCTGGACCGGTGCAGCGAGCGCCGCGAACATCAGCTTCTACCGCAGGCAGGGTTTCGTTCCGGTCCGGCAGGCCGTGGATCCCGCCGGCGTACCCATCGTCGTGCTGGAGAAGCCGCTCTGACCTCCGCCGAACGCTGCGCTCAGCCGAAGTAGGGCGGCGCCACACCCCAACCCCAGCGAGGGACCGGGGCTTCGGCCACCACTTCGGCACCGTCCTGGGAGTTGGCCAGCGCGAGCCGGGTGCCCCACTCGACGTAGCCCACGAAGGCCGCCCGGAACTCGGGGTCGTCCGGCAGCTCGGCGTCATCGGCGGCCATGCTCATCAGGGTCGCGAACCGGAGCCGCTGCGGCCGGGTGATGTTGAGACCACGATGGTGCGCCAGCATCCGGGGGTAACCACCCGTCGGGGAGTACGCCGCCGGTCCGCCCAACACCTCCGACCACCAGGCCGCGACCTGCTCACGGTGCTCGGTGCCCACGCCGCCCGGGAAGAGGGGTCCGAGCAGATCGTCGGACTCCACCCGGTCGTAGAACGCGTTGATCAGCCGGGCCAGCGCCGGATGCCCGCCGCACCAGTCGTACAGCGACGGCAGCCCCTTCTCCGGTAGGGCGGGGGAGCTGATTCGTGCCTCGTAGTGGCTCATCTCTGCGATGTCGGCGAAGAACGGTCGGACCAGCGCGAAGAAGTCGGCGAAGGCCGGGTCCTGGCGGAAGCCGTCGAGATGACCTTCCAGGGAGTCCCACTCGATCCGGACGACGAAGTGCGTCGGCTCCTCGTGGCCACGGGCGATCTCGTAGCTCAGGCAGTGCGGATCGCGCTGCAGCAGGTCCGCGGCTTCGGCGTACGCGGCCAGGAACGTGGTTGCTCGGTCGGTGTCGACGACGTAGCGGATGTACTCGACGATCACGGTGTCCCCTCGGGTCGGTCTGATCAGCAGCGTAGGCGATCTGGATGCCGTTGAGCTGGGAGTATCCAACCCCGACCCGTGATGAGATGGCGCCATGGCCCGTCCACCCCGCTCCGATTCGTACCTCATCCTCGGTCGGCTGGCCCGCAGTGCCGAGGGCGTGGTGTACCGGGGCTACGACGCCAACCGCAGCGACCGCGAGATCCTGATGGTCGCGACACCGGACGGCGGACCAGGCCCCGGTTGGCGGGACCGGGTGGCACGGCTACCGGCTGACCTCGTCCTCGCCTCGGGCTCGGAGGACGAATGCTGCTGGTTGGTGCTGCCCGGAAGTCAGACCCAGCGCGCCGTCGAGCTGATCGGCCTGACCGAGCCACCCATCCAGAACCCGCTGGCCCGCGCCTGGGGCTGGCCCCACTTGCACGCCCGAACCGGCCGGGAGCTGCTGGTCCGGATCGGCTGCACGATCGCCGGAGCGGCCCTGCTCGCCTGGATCTTCCAGCTCGCCAGGTTGCTCTTGTCCTGAACCGCTCGACCAACGTGACCGCGCCGAGCAACGGACCAGCACCCCAGAGCACGGTGCGGAGTCGACCGGTGGTCCGTGACTGACGTGACCCGGCCCTGACCCCCGGTGCGTCCGTGGTGCCAGATCCGTGTGCGCGCCGTGCCAGCGGCGGGGTTCAGGCTGGATCCATGAACGTCATCGAAGCCACCGGACTCATGAAGCGGTTCGGCACCACCCAGGCCCTCGACGGGGTCGACCTCACCGCTCGCGAGGGCACCGTCCTCGGCGTGCTCGGCCCCAACGGGGCCGGCAAGACCACGGCCGTACGCGTCCTGGCCACCCTGACCCGACCCGACGCCGGCGAGGCACGGATCGGCGGGTTCGACGTGCTGCGTGAGCCGCACCTGGTCCGCAACACCATCGGTCTGACGGGACAGTACGCCTCGGTCGACGAGGATCTGACCGGTACCCAGAACCTGGTCATGATCGGGCAGCTGCTCAACCTGTCGACGCGGGAGGCCAAGGCCCGGGCCAAGGAGCTGCTCGCCTGGTTCGACCTGTCCGAAGCCTCGGGCAAGACCGCCAAGACCTACTCCGGCGGGATGCGGCGTCGGCTGGACCTGGCCGCCAGCCTGGTCGGTCGACCCGCCGTGATCTTCCTGGACGAGCCGACCACCGGCCTCGACCCCGCCAAGCGCGAGGACATGTGGGACGTCATCCGCAGCCTGGTCAGCGAGGGCTCGACCGTGCTGCTCACCACCCAGTACCTCGAGGAGGCCGACGCGCTCGCGGATGACATCACCGTCATCGACCACGGCCGGGTGATCGCCCACGACACCCCCGACGGCCTGAAGCGGGTCATCGGTGGTTCCCGGATCGCCGTCCGGCCGACCGATCCGACTCGGCTCGGCGACGTGGCCCAGATCCTCGGTGACCTGGCCGGCGTAACCGCTGAGTCCACCGGCCGCCACGAGCTCACCGTCCCGGTCGCGGGTGAAGAGGCCCTGCCGGTCGCCGTGGCTCGGCTCGCCGCGGCCGGTATCGCCCTCACCGAGCTGTCCCTGCACCTGCCGAGCCTGGACGAGGTCTTCCTGACCCTGACCGGTAGCCCGGCCGAATCCGACGAGGAGGCCGCCGCATGAGCGCCACGCAGACCCTGAACACTCCGGCTCGATCGAACCTGCCGACCGCCCGCCCCAGCGCCAACGGATCCGGGCTGGCCACCTACGCGCGGCACGCGTTCGTCTTGGCCAAGCGCAGCCTGATCAAGACCTGGCGTACGCCGGAGGCCCTGATCGACGTGACCATCCAACCGGTCATCTTCTTGGCCCTGTTCACCTACATCTTCGGTGGCGCCATCGCGGGCGGCGACCGCGGCGCCTACCTCCAGTTCCTGCTCCCGGGCATCCTGGGCCAATCCATCGCCATGGCCGGGATCGCGTTGGGGACCAACCTGAACACCGATATCGAGAAGGGCGTCTTCGACCGGTTCCGCTCGTTGCCGATCGCGCGGTCCGCCCCGCTCGTTGGCGCGGTGCTAGCCGACCTGGCCCGTTACGTGATCCTGTGCGTCATCACCTTGGGCGCCGGCATGGCACTGGGTTTCCGAGTTCACACCAGCTGGGTCTCCGCCCTCGCCGCGGTCGGGCTCGCCATCGCCTTCGCGCTCTGCTTCTGCTGGATTTCGGTGTTCATCGGCATGGTCGTGCGGACCTCCGGGGCGGTCCAGGGCATCGGGTTCCTCATCGTCTTGCCGCTGAGCTTCGGCAGCAACACCTTCGTGTCCACCGAGACCTTGCCCGGTTGGCTGCAGGCCTTCGTGAACGTCAACCCGATCTCGCACCTGGTCTCCACCGTCCGTGCCCTGATGAACGGCGGTGCGTACGGCCACGACCTGGTCTGGACGCTGGGCTGGATGGCTGTGCTCCTGGTCATCTTCGTGCCGCTGGCGTTGCGCGGATACCGGCGTCGCGCCTGAGCAGCTGAGGGTCCAGGCGGGCGATCGCATCCTTGCGGGGGAGCGATCGTCCGTTCTCGTACGCCGCCTCGAAGCCCGGGTTGCGCCCACGGAGAGCGTCGAACAGCCGCCGGACCATCGGGTCGCCCAGATCTTCTCCGCCGCGGATCTGGGCTGACGCACCCAGGATCTCGGCTCCATCGACCACCCGGTCGAGCGCCAGCGCCAGAGCGGCGACGTTCTGCCCGACCGAGGCCAGGATCGGCATGTCGCCCGTACCCACGCCCGACGAGTACGCCCGGGCCAGGTCGGTTTCCGCCTGGTCGAATTCGCCCACGGACGCCTCGAAGCCGCCCGAGGTCGCGAGGACCACGGCGGTGAGGTGCTCGACCGGCACGTGCGGATCGGATCGTTCGAGCACCTGGCGGCGCAGGTCACGGGCCCGGCGAAGGGCGGGGTCCCGGTCGCCGCTCAGCCACTCGACCGCGGCCAGGGTGATCTCGGCGGCCATCTCCCGATAGCCGCTCATTGGGCGGCCCACGCCGTGCACGACGCGTTCGAGCTCGTTGCGAGCTCGCGTCCAGTCGCCTTGGCGGGCGTGGAGCTCGGCGACCCTGATGCGGATGAAGCTCTCGTCGTCACCCGACGACCCGATCTCTTCCAGCAGCCGCCATGCCTCTCGGTAGTCGGCCGTCGCCTCGTCGATGCGCCCGTCCAGAGTGGCCACCCGGGCGAGTACGAGGAGACAGGACGACAGCCCCCAGCGGTCCCCGAGCTGGGTGAACTCCGCGTACGCCGTGGGCACCAGCTTCCGGACGGTCTCCATGTCGCTCTCGTTCTCAGCCGTGAACGCGACGGTGGCGAGCAGCGCTGCCCGCACCCACCGGTCCGGGGAGGCCAACCCGCGTTCGGCGATCTGCTGGACCAGGTCGGGCCGTCGCGCGAAGTGCGCCAGCCTCGGGCGCAGGGCCTCGATCCCAGGGAACGGGGCCGGCGGGGCGTCGACCAGCGCGGCCGTGATCGTCGTGATCTCGGCCTGGCGCTGGTTCCAGTCCGGCAAGGTCGAGGCGGCC
>DATDBS010000019.1:0-9633 GCA_036524735.1 Propionibacteriaceae bacterium | reverse complement strand
GGCGGCCGCCGAACTGGGCTACAGCCCTTCGGCCACCGCCCGGGCCCTCAGCAGCGGACGTTCCGAGGTCGTCCTGCTGCTGCTGCCCGACTGGCCGATCGGCACCACCGTCGGGCGGATGCTGGTGGGCCTCTCGGGTGCCCTGGCCTCTTCGGGCCTCACCCTCGTCGCTCACCCCCTCGTCAAGGACCGGCCCGCCTCAGCCGTGTGGCGGAGCATCACGCCCGCTGCGGTGATCACGTTCGAGGACCTCGACGACGTCGAGACGACGAAGCTGCGGGCGGCCGGCATCGAGCTGACGGTGACCCTGCTGGGTGACCGGGGTCGACCCGGCACTGCCCTGATCGCCGAGCAGCGTGCGGGCCGGCTCCAGGCCGAGCACCTCGCCTTCACCGGTCATCGACGGTTGGGCTACGCCTGGCCCCACGACGACCGCCTCCTCGCTTTCGCCGAACCGCGTCTGGAGGGCGCTCGCCAGGCGTGCGCCGAGCTCGGGCTGGCGCCGCCCACCGTGCTGACCGTCCCTCTCGACCCCGACGAAGCCAAGTACGCCGTGGCTCGCTGGCGCGAGGGGAACGACCCGGTGACGGGGGTCTGCGCGTACGACGACGAGGTCGCCATGGCCGTCCTGGCCGGAGCCCATCGGCTCGGGCTGAAGGTGCCCCACGACCTGGCCGTGATCGGGGTGGACGACACCCCGATCGCCGCCATCTCGAGACCTCCGCTGACCACGGTCGACACCGACACCGAAGCGTTGGCCCAGTTCATCGCGGACACGGTCGTGAACCAGCTCGCGGGCCAGCCCACGCCGCGACGACCAGGCTCCAACATTCATTCGGTCATCCGGCGCAAGTCGGCGTAGGCCCGGGCAGGTCCAGCCAGAAGTTCCCTCCGGGTCTATCGCCTGTTCACCTCGAGGCGAGATGCTCGACCTCGTGACCTCACCCATGGCGCCGAGTCGCCGGACCGTACTCAAGGGAGCAGCGTTCGCAGCTGCCGCGGTGGCGGGATCGTCGATCCTGCGGCCCTTCGACGTCGAGGCGGCGGCCGCCCCAGCGCATCGCGGCATCTTCGGCTACGGGGTCGCCAGCGGCGATCCGACCGCTGACGCCGTGATCATCTGGACCCGCGCCACGCCGCCGGCCCGCCCGGGCGAACCCGTGGCCGCCCCCGGCAGCGGCCTGGGCGATCCCCTCCAGGTGCGCTGGGAGGTCGCGCGCGACCCTGACTTCCGGCGTCTGGTCAGCCGAGGCGTGGTGGTGACCAGCCCCGCCTCCGACCACACGGTGAAGGTCGACGTGAACGACCTCGACCCGTACACCCGCTACTACTACCGGTTCCGGAGCCGAGGTGAGGTCAGCCCGGTGGGGCGCACGCAGACCGCCCCCGACGAGCGGGGGCGTACCCACGCTCTGCGCTTCGGCCTGGTCTCGTGCAGCAACTACACGGGCGGTTACTTCAGCGCCTACCGCGCGTTGGCCAAGCGCAACGACCTCGACTTCGTGCTGCACGTCGGCGACTACATCTACGAGTACGGCAACGGTGCTGACCGCTACGGGCCGCCCGACCTCGTCGGGGTCCGGGACGCCCTACCGGCCACCGAGACCATCGACCTGGAGGGCTACCGCCTGCGACACGCCCTGCACAAGGCGGATCCCGACCTGCAGCGGGCCCATCTGAGGCACCCGTGGATCACGATCTTCGACGACCACGAGGTCACCAACAACGCCTGGGCCCTCGGTGCGGAGAACCACACCGCCGGGGCCGAGGGTGCGTTCCTGACCCGCCGCCGCCAGGCCTACCGGGCCTACCTGGAGTGGATGCCGTTCCGGCTGCCCGAACAGCGTCGGGTGCCGCACCAGGGCATCCGGTTCTTCAAGCGCTTCACGTTCGGCACGCTCGGAGACCTCTCCGTCCTCGAGAGCCGGCAGAACCGCAGCGCGCAGATCGACGTGCCGCCGTACTCGACCGGCGGCGGCGGCTTCATCCCGAGTGGGATCCCCGCCGTCGATGCCCAGCTGGCGGATCCTGAGCGGCACATCCTCGAGCCCGAGCAGCTCGACTGGCTCAAGGACGGGTTGACCCGCAGGCGGTCCTGGCACCTGCTCGCCAACCAGGTCATCATGACCCCCATCCGCTTCCCGGCTGCCATCTTCGGCGGGCCGGCCGGGGTGAACCTGTTGAACTCCGACCAGTGGGACGGCTACCAGGCCGACCAGGGCGAGCTGATCACCCACCTGGCCCGGCAACCCCAACGTGCCGGGGACGCCGTCGTACTCACCGGCGACATCCACTCCTCCTGGGCGATGGACATCCCGACCTCCCGTCCGGGCGCCACCTACACCTCCGCCGGCGTCGAGTTCGTCTGCCCGTCGGTCACCAGCGACGGTTTCTACGAGATCGCCCGCGCCAGTCTGCCCGCCGACACCCCGCCCGCCAACGCTGTGGCCGCGACCCGGGCCGCCACCTCGGCGGTTTCCTCGACGAACCCCTGGGTCCGCTACCTGGACGGGATCGGGCACGGTTACACCCTGATCGACGTCACTCCGGACCGGGTGCAGGCCGACTACTACCTCACCCCGACCCCGTCAGCCGACCGCCCGGATCCGCGCGTCGACCCGAGCGCCGAACCCGAGTACGCGCGCAGCTGGCAGACCAAGGCCGGGAGCCGCCGGGTGTCAGCCGCTGACGGACCCGTGGGTGGCCGTTCCGACAAGCCGGCCGACGGCCGCCCCAGGACCTGAACGGCCGCAGCCGGGCCAGGGTCGAGCGCCGTCGTCAGCGATCGTGGGCGGCCATGAAGGTCAGCACCTCGCGATCGAGGGGTGCTGACCGCTCCATCGGCAGCGAGTGGGTGGTGCCGGGCCACAGCCGTACGGTCGCGTCCCGGACGGAGGTCTGCGCCACCTCGGCGGCCGCTGCGGCGTCGTGCATGAAGCTGTTCTCGGCGAGTGCGGCATACACCGGCATCGGCCACCCGGCCAGCTGGGCCTCGATGATCCTCGTGGGCTGGGGCAGCGCGGAGGCGTAGTGCTCCGTCGCGTCGGAGATCATCCGGGTGACGGGGTCGTCCAGGTCGACCGGCCCACCACCGAAGTCGCGCAGCATCGCCTCCCGCCAGCGCTTCGGCAGGAACGGCAGCGAGGCGGGCATCGACGCGGCGTACACCTGCCAGCGCAGGCCCTGGAAGACAAAGACCGGCTCGAGCAGGGTCAGGGTCTGGACCCGCTCCGGGTGCCGAGTCGCGTAGTTCGCGGCCAGCCACCCACCGAACGAGTGACCGACCAGTGCACGGTCGGAGCCGGCAACTGGGCCAGCACCTGATCCAGCCAGTCCGCCTGGTCGGCGGCGTCGCGCAGCGGGCTCGTCTGCACACTCATCCCCGCATCGCCCAGCGCATCGATGGCGTACGTCGTCCGCGTTGCGGCGAAGTCGGGCAGGTTCTGCTGCCACATCGGCACGCCCGAGGTGCGACCGGGCAGCAGGACCACCGGAACCTCGCCCGGGACCGTCAGCCCGCTCCGGAACTCGTAGACCCGGACCCGACCAAAGGTGGTCTGCAGATCCATGGTCGCAGCGGGAGACGGCAGGTCACGCATCGCTCGGTCGTAGGAGGCCTGGTACGCCTGCTGCCCGGCCGTCGACCGGAACCGGCCGACCCCGGGCACCGCGACCAGCGCGTGGGTGAGTGCACCCAGCGCGAAGACGGCGACCACAGCGACGATCTTGGGCGCGATCCGTCGCTTCCGATTCTTTGGCAATACATCCATACTCAAACGTAGCACTACATCTGTACTGCTATCTTTTGACCGTGCCCCGCTTCGCCGATCATGCTCAGCGTCGCCGCGAGATCGCGTACGCGGTCTGGTACGTCATCGCGACCCAGGGCTTCGATGCGGTCACGATGCGCGCCGTCGCCGCGGAGGCGGACATCTCCGTCGGGCGCATCCAGCACTACTTCGCCAGCAAGGACGAGATGGTCCGGGCGGCTTGCCTCGAGATGATCACCCTGGCCGCCGATCGGTACGCGGCCCGGGTCGGCGACCGGCCCGCCGTCGAGGCTCTCGAGGTCCTCATCCTGTCCACGATCCCGGAGAACGACGACGCTCGGATCGGTACGGCCGTCTGGTACGCCTTCTTGGCCAGGAGCATCGCCGAACCCGAGATCGCGACGATCATGCGCGACGCCCAGGCCGGGTTGGAGAGCGAGGTCGTACGACTGCTGGTCGCGGCCGCCGAGAACGGCGACCTCGTGCCTACGTCAGCAGATCCGACCACGGCACGCCGTCTGATCGCCCTCTCGGACGGCCTGACCCAACGGGTCCTGATCGGAGCCCTGAGCGCAGACTCGGCCATCGAGGTGCTGCGGGCGGAGGTGGGCCGTCTCGCCCGCCTCGACGAGGGCTGACCGGTCGTTCACCTTGCTGTGCCAGCATCCCGTCATGAACAGCGTGAACACCCAGCTCGGGTCCGCCCAGGTGAGATTCAACGACTACGTGGGCACGGCCGCGGCGGATGACGCCGACGCCGTGCTGGCGACCCGGAGCTTGTACGAGATCGCGGGTCTGAACCGTGACCGGTGGACGATCGTCGGGCTCGATCTGGCCCTGGGTGAGTCGGCCGGCGTGGTCGTCTACGCAGCCGACCGACTCCATGACGCCGAGGCCGTCGAAGCCGACGAGGTCCCCGTCACCGCGTTCCGACTCGCCCCGTCGACCCAGCTGCACGCGTTCATCGCAGAGGCGTTCAAGCGGGTGTCGGTGCGCCTGGTGATGAGCGCAGTGCGCGACAAGCAGTTCGTGGTCGCCGGACAGACCGAACTGTCCGAACCGGCCGCGGACGCGACCTGACCTCAGCCCAACGTGGCCGCGGGGTTGATCCAGATGAACTCTGCATGTCTCTTCGCGCGACGGCCAGGTCGTCGACATCCAGGGGCCGAACGGCAGTCCGCTGCCCAGCTGAGCCTGACGCCTACGGGAGCCGTTCCATCTCCTCCCACAGCTGCTGGAAAGCCACGGCGGCGGGGCTGCGCGGCGCGAACTCCATCAGCGGGGCGCGGCGGACGGCCATCTGTTCGACCGCACTCGCCGACGGGATGGCCACGGTGCTCATCTGTCCCCGGTCGGTGGGGAGCTCGGTGAGGATGTCCCGGTGCAGCTTGCGCCGGCGGTCCAGCATCGAGAAGTAGCCGCGGATCGCGGGCTTGTGACCCTTCGACTCGTCGACGAACGCAACCAGCTGGTCGAAGGTGCGCACGGAGAGGACGGTGGGAATGAGCGGAACCAGCACCAGATCGGCCGCCCCGATCACGTTCTCCGAGACCAACGACAGGCTGGGCGGGGTGTCCAGGATGACCCGGTCGTAGTCGGCGCTGAGCGGTGCGAGCAGTCGGCGCAACGTCCGCTGCGGGTTCGGTCGACCGTTCAGGTCGATGTCCATGTGGCGATAGGTGAAGTCGGCCGGCAGCAGGTCCAGACCGTCGTAGTCGGTGGCCTTGACGGCCTCCATCATCGGCCGCGAGCCGCGGACCAGCTTCGGGCTGCCGCCCTTCACCCGGGGTCGTACCCGCATCAGGTACGTCGCCGCCCCCTGGGGATCGAGGTCCCACAGCAACGTGCGATGCCCGGCGACCGAGGACAGGTAAGCGAGGTTGACCGCGGCCGTGGTCTTGCCGACGCCGCCTTTGAGGTTGTAGCTGGCGATGACCCTCACGAAGCCACCAGCCGATCCACGTGGGCGGCCGAGGCCGGCCCGAAGTAGTCGTCGTGGTGCGCGACCAAGGTCTCGCGAGCGGCCCGTTGCTGGGTGTCGAACCGAGCCGACAACTCACCCATGGCCAGCACGGCGTCGGCGTCGACCTGACCCGCCTCGAGCATCTCGCGAGCGAACACCCGGAGCGCAGCGGCCTGCACCTCCCCGTCCTGGAACTCGCCGAGTACGTCCTGCAGGCCCTTGAAGTCCTCGATCACCCGCTTGTACGCCTTCGGGTTGCACAACGGTCGGAACACGTCGAGCACGTACCGCATCTCCTTGCAGGTCTTGCGCAGGGCATGGACCTCTTCGGACGGGGAGTCCGCGGCGATCGCCTTCGCTCGCTTGGCCACCTTGCGGTAGGTGCGGTGCAGCTGCTGATCGGCGAGCTGACCTGCGGTCTGACCCGGCTGGGTCGGGGCTGCGAGCAGGTCGCCCAGCTCCGAACGCCACCCCGCACACAGATCCGTGAACCGGCGCGAGCGCAGCGTCCGGACCAGCTTCTGGTGCTCGGCCTTGCGCTTGCGGGCCAAGTGCCGACCGAACGCGTCCAGCTCGCCCGGGCGCGTGATCGAGGCGGCCATGTCGGCGAGGCCGAGCAGGTAGACGTCCAGGTCGCGGGTCGGCGTGGTGCGGTCGCCCAGCCAGCGGAACTCCACCCCGATCCGGTCCGCCATCCCCGTCGGCAGCACGCCGCCGAGGAGCTTGAGGACCGACCGGGTACGGCGCACCGCCACCCGGAAGTCGTGCAGGAACTCGGTGTCGACGTCGTCGACGATCCCCCCGACGGTCGACTCCACCACCTCGAGGTAGCCGAGCAGGGCGTCCGCCACCGCCAGGGTGGCCGCTTGGTCGCGATGCATCCCGAACCGACGGGTCTGCTCCGGTCCGATCTCCGGAAGGGCGCGCAGCTGGTCGAGCCAGGTCTCCTTGGCGATCGACATCGACGCCCCACGCAGCAGTCGCCGGCGGACTTCCGCCTGCTCCGCCGCGTAGCCGCGCAGACCCTCCACCTCGACACTGCCCGGGAAGCGATGTCCGATCGGCGCGTCGAGCCGGACGTCGCGCCAGTGCACCCGGGCCACCGTCTTGGCGTCCTCGTTCAGCACCGCGTACGACACGACCTCGGCCCGGGTCGTGGCGAACGGGATCAACGCCCGTACGCCCATCGGACCCGCGATGAGGTCGTGGACCGGTCCGTCGGCGAGTGCACCGACCAAAGCGGGCCAGGGCTCCGCTCCGCCCGCCTGGACGACCGGATCCCCGTCACGGCGGTGGGCCACCAGGTCCCTGGAGACCGGGTTCGAGACCAGGTCGGTCCCGGATCGCAGCAGGCGCCAGTCCGCCGAGTCCAGGTGGGTCAGCGTCTCGGCCGCATGCGCAGTCTCCCGGACCGTGAACGCTCCCTCGAGGGCGGCGGTCACCACCGACAGGCGCGCTTCGACGCCGGCGCCGGGGGACTCCGCAGCGTCGAGCGATGCCCTGAGCAACGGCTGCGCGGTCGTGTTCTTGTTCTTCATATCCGCTGGAAATTAGCAGTCCGACATGAACAGGACACCTGAAGTTTGCCGTGTCGTCATACTTCTTGCGTCGAAGGAACTGCGATCTCCGGTCGGCGCAGAAGAGTCCCATCCCGCCGTCGTGGCTCATCCTTCGCTCGAGGCACTCGCCGTGGGCGATGAGGCCGGGGCTCAAGGACCGAACGATTCCCCCGTGACCGCTTCCAGCGTGGCGATCAGGCGGTCCTGGAACTGGACCTCCTGGGCCGCTGCATGCGGCGGTTGCCGGCGGCGGTGGAACCAGTAGCCCCCGCTGCTGCGGGCCTCGGGTTCATCGCTGGTCGCCAACCATTCCTGGGTGAGGTGACCGAGTTGGAGGTCGTCGGGAGCGCCCGCGCCGCCCATCTTGGTCGGCACCCAGCCGGGGTCGACGGCGTTGCTGGCCACCTCGGGCCGGAGCCGGGCGATTGCGAGGGCCAGGGCGGTGACGAAGAGCTTGCTGTCGGAGTAGGAACCCGGCTTGTCGCCTGCCCAGTCCTGCTGGCTCAGGGAGGGGTCTCCCCCGCGATGCATCCCGCTGCTGAGGTAGACCAGCCTCGGCACACCGGGCAGCAGCACGGTCAGCAGGTAGGGCGCGACGACGTTGACCGGGAGGACCAACCGTCCGCCGTAGACACCGGCATTGTGGATGACCGCATCGACGTGACCGAGCCGGCTGACCTGGTCAGCCACGGACCGAACCTGGTTCAGGTCGGACAGGTCCCCCGTGACCGCGCCGGCGCCGCGGTCGAGCATCGGCCGTACGACCTCCAGCCGAGCAGCGTCGCGTGCATGCAGGATCACGTCGTGGCCCTGGTCGAGCAGGCTTTGCGCGGTCTCCCGGCCCAGCCCGTCAGCCGATCCGGTGATCACAACCCTCGCCACTTCACGCCACCTCGTCCATGACTCGACGTTAGACGGGGTGGCCCACGAGGTGGGGACCAGCCGGGTGCAGAAGGACGCCCTATCCCACCCGTCAGACCGCTTTTCGGAGCGGCGAAGGGGACGACGAGGCGGCCGTCGGTGGCGGGGCGGCGATACCGTCGGCCGCAGACCTTGGACTGACCGTTGATTTTCAGTTCGACAGGCAGGTCCCAGGCTTTGAGCACGAAGACGTGGTGAGCATGGAGCCGTCGGCTGGCCGTGCGGTCAAGCGCGGGAGCACGGTCACGGTGACCGTCAATCTGGAGGGCTGACCACCGATGGTTGGTTGAACGGGGTGATCACCTGGATCTGCGTCGGCGCCGTGTAGGGCCGCGCGGGAAGGGCCTGGTGAGCTTGCAGGATGAGCTGGCACGCCCGACGCAGGTCGGCGCGGAGATCGTGATGCAAGACGGCGGTGATCTGGCGGCGGCGGAGCAGAGTGGTGTTGTCTCCGTCGAGGTCGTGCGCGATGAACGGTGACGCCACCCGGCCGGCCCGGCGGAAGGCCTCCAGGATGGCCAGGTTGGCACCACCCACGGAGTAGACCGCGCCGAGGTGCGGGTCCTCATCCAGAGCCCTGCTCACGGCGGTGAGCATGGACGCGTCGAGACCATCGGTTTCCGACACCTCGCGGATCGCCCGCTCTGGGGCCAGGCTGCGCATGGCCGACCGGAACCCCATCTCGCGTTCCTCCTCGCCGCGGAAGCTGCTGCTGCTCAGGGTCACCAACACCGACGTGGCGGGGTCGTGCGACATCTGGCTGATCAGGTACGCCGCCGTGGCCCCGGCGGCGCGGTTGTCGATGCCGACGTAGCCGATCCGGCGGCTGAGCGGCAGGTCGGTGACCAGGGTGACGACCGGGATCCCCTGGGTCTGGAGTCGGTCGACGGCATGGACGACCACCGGGTCATCGGGCGCCTTGAGGATCACCCCGGCCGAGCCACGGTGGGCGATGGCGTCGAGGACCTCGACCAGCTCGCCCGGCTGGCCCTCCTCGCGCAGATGGAAGCGACTGCGGATCACCGCCGGACGTAGGCCGGGCAGCTCCGCCTCGAGGGCGAGACGGACGACCGAGCTGAAGCGGGCCGGCGTCTGCATGACCAGATCGAGCCGGAACGTACGGCCTCCCAGCTGCACCTGATCCCGTTGGAGGTCCAGGTCGGCGATGGCGCGGCGTACCTGGGCGGCTGTGCTCTCCCTGACGCCCGGGCGCTGGTTCAGGACCCGATCGACGGTCGCTTGACTCAGGCCCGCCTGGTCGGCGATCTCCCGGACACGGTGAGTGTGCACGCGGACCTCCTGAGGGGAATTTGATGGATTCGAGGCCGGATTCCACCCTCATTCTCTACTAGGTTCTCCCTATGTCCATCACCGTCACTCCCACCGCGTACGCCCGTCCGGCCCGCTACGTCGAAGCCGA
>DATDBS010000018.1:0-7117 GCA_036524735.1 Propionibacteriaceae bacterium | reverse complement strand
CAGCGGCTGCATCATGATGCGCGTCTGCCACCTCGACACCTGCCCGGTGGGCGTCGCGACGCAGAACGCCGAGCTCCGCAAGAAGTTCTCCGGCAAGCCGGAGTTCGTGATCAACTTCTTCGAGTTCATCGCCGAGGAGGTTCGCGAGCACCTGGCGGCGCTCGGCTTCCGCACCCTCGAGGAGGCCGTCGGTCACGTCGAGGTGCTGGACACCACGCCGGCCGAGGAGCACTGGAAGGCCCACGGTCTGGACCTGCGGCCGATGCTGCACAAGCCCGAGCTGCCCGAGGGCGCGTCGTTGCACAACACGACCACCCAGGACCACGGGCTCGCCGCGGCGCTGGACCAGGAGCTGATCAAGATCTGCCAGCCCGCGCTGACCCAGGGCGAGCCGGTCACGGCAGCGCTGAAGATCCGCAACGTCAACCATACGGTCGGCACGATCCTGGGCCACGAGGTCACCAAGGCCACCAAGGGCAAGGGTCTGCCCGAGGGCACGATCGACATCACCTTCACCGGTTCCGCCGGGCAGAGCTTCGGGGCCTTCGTGCCCCGGGGCATCACCCTGCGGCTCGAGGGTGACAGCAACGACTACCTGGGCAAGGGACTCTCCGGTGGGCGGATCGTGCTCCGTCCCTCACGGGGCGCCGGGTTCGTCGCCGAGGACAACATCATCGCCGGCAACGTCATCGGCTACGGCGCGACCGCGGGGGAGATCTTCATCCGCGGGCAGGTCGGGGAGCGGTTCTGCGTCCGCAACTCCGGGGCCACGGCGATCGTCGAGGGGCTCGGCGACCACGGGCTGGAGTACATGACCGGTGGGATCGCCGTCGTGCTGGGCGCGACGGGTCGCAACGTCGCCGCCGGGATGTCGGGCGGCATCGGCTACTTCCTGGATCTGGACGAGTCGCGGCTGAACACCGAGCTGGTCGACGCCCTCGGCCCGACCGACGCCGATCTGGAACTGCTCAAGTCGCTGATCACCCGCCACGGGGAGGAGACGGGTTCCGCCGTCGCCGTCTCACTGCTGGGTGACTGGGACGCCGCCACCGTACGGTTCACCAAGGTGCTGCCCCGGGACTACGCCCGCGTCATCGCCGCCCGCGAGCAGGCGGAGGTCGACGGGCTCGACGAGGAGTCCACCACCATCAAGATGATGGACGCCGCTCGTGGATGAGCTCGTCGCGGACGCCTTCGTAACCGCGGACGGACAAACCGACGACCGCTCGTCGCAACCATCCGCCCTCGCAAGCTCGGGCTCCCGCCAGACCCATCCACGCTCCGAGCGGTCGTCGGTCCGTCCGTCCGCTCGGGCGGCCTTCGCTCATCTCCGACCTCGTCGTACGCGCCCTGAGCCTGTCGAAGGCCTCGAAGAGGTTGCGCTTCTCACCAAGCCTGTCCAGAAAGGTCACGTTCATGGCTGACCCCAGAGGTTTCATCACGACTCCGCGCAAGGTGGCGGAGCGGCGGCCGGTGGCCGAGCGCGTACACGACTGGAAAGAGGTCTATCCCGGTACGCCGGGGCGGGCGCTGCTGCCGATCATCTCGGAGCAGGCGGGGCGCTGCATGGACTGCGGCATCCCGTTCTGCCACACGGGTTGCCCGCTCGGGAACCTCATCCCGGAGTGGAACGACCTGGTCTGGCGCAGCGACTGGGACGAGGCGTTGGAGCGGTTGCACGCGACGAACAACTTCCCGGAGTTCACCGGACGGCTCTGTCCGGCGCCGTGCGAGACGGCTTGCGTGGTCGGCATCAACCGGGATCCGGTGACCATCAAGAACGTCGAGGTCGCCATCATCGACAAGGCGTGGGACGAGCGTCGGGTCAAGCCGCAGCCGCCGGAGTGGCACACGGGCAAGACCGTGGCCGTCGTCGGTTCCGGTCCGGCCGGCCTGGCGGTGGCTCAGCAGCTGACGCGGGCCGGTCACACTGTGGCCGTCTTCGAGCGGGCCGAGGAGCCGGGCGGTCTGATGCGCTACGGCATCCCCGAGTTCAAGATGGAGAAGGCCGTCCTCGACCGCCGGATCCGGCAGATGAAGGACGAGGGCACCAACTTCCGGTGCGGCGTCGAGGTCGGCAAGTCCGTCACCGGAAAGCAGCTCAAGGAACGCTACGACGCAGTCGTGCTGGCCGTGGGCTCGACCATCGGTCGCGACCTGCCTGTCCCCGGACGCGAGCTCAACGGCATCCACCAGGCCATGGAGTTCCTGCCCCAGGCCAACCGGGTCGCCCGCGGCAAGAAGCTCGACACCCAGATCACGGCCAGCGGCAAGCACGTCGTCATCATCGGTGGCGGCGACACCGGCGCGGACTGCCTGGGAACCTCGATCCGGCAGGAGGCGAAGTCGATCATCCAGCTGGAGATCATGCCCACCCCGCCGGACGAACGCCCCGAGGCCCAGCCCTGGCCGACGTACCCCATGATCTACCGGGTTTCCTCGGCCCACGAGGAGGCGGGGGAGCGTGCGTACGCCGTCTCGACCTCGGAGTTCAAGGGTGACGCGAACGGCAACGTCAGCTCGCTGATCATGTCCGAGGTCAAGTTCGAGGGCGGCAAGCTCAACGCCGTTCCGGGCACCGAGCAGGAGATCCCCGCGGAGCTCGTCCTGCTGGCCATGGGGTTCACCGGCCCGGAGAAGGACACCGTCGTCTCCCAACTCGGCGTCGCCCTCGACCCGCGCGGGAACGTGGCTCGGGACGACAACTACGCCACCGACGTCGAGGGTGTCTTCGTCTGCGGTGACGCCGGTCGCGGCCAGTCGCTGATCGTCTGGGCCATCGCCGAGGGTCGCGCCTGCGCCGCCGGGGTGGACGAGTTCCTGTCCGGCTCGACCAAGCTGCCCCGGCCCATCCCGCCGACCGCACGCCAGATGATGGTCTGAACCTGATCTAGACACGACCCGATAGGGCGCAGCGCCGGAAGGCGCCGCACTCTACCCGCGACCTTTGCGCTCTACCCGCGATATATCCCGGGTAAAGCGAGGACATCGCAGGTATACCTGCGAAACCAGCAGGTGTCGCGGGGGGGTGAGGTGGGGGCTCTGGACGGGGGCGACCCGGTGGTGTTGACTGACGGGCAGCCCACGATCCCGGTGGAGCGTCCGACCGCAACCACAACGAGGTGGAGTCGATGAAGGTACGCAGACGGGTGGCCCTGGCCGCACTCGTGAGTTCTCTCGCCCTGACCGCGACGACGGTGGCGGTGGCGCAGGCCTCGCCCGACCGGAACACCGGCGGGCGGGTGGAGAACGTCATCTACCTGCTGGGCGACGGCATGGGGCGTACGCACGTGACCGCCGCCCGCAACCGCTACTACGGCGCGTCGGGCGAGCTCAACATGGAGCGGATGCCGGTGGTCGGGCAGGTCCGGACGTACGCCGTACAGAAGCGCTCCGGTCAGCCGGGGGAGTCCGACTTCGTTCCTGAGTACGTCACCGATTCAGCCTCGGCCGCAACCGCTTGGGCATCCGGGGTCAAGACCTACAACGCGGCGCTCGGGGTCGACGGCAAGGGTGAGGTGGTGCCCACCGTGATGGAGCTGGCCAAGCAGGCCGGCTACCGGACGGGCAACGTCTCCACCGCCGAGATCACCGACGCCACCCCGGGCAGCCAGATGATTCACGTGCTCGCCCGCGGGTGCCAAGGTCCGACCTACTCCGCCGCGACCTGCCAAGACACCGCCATCACCGGTACGCCGTTGGCGACCACCGACATCCGAGTCACCCCGGCCGCCGACCAGATCGCCCGCAACGGCACCGCCGACGTCATCCTCGGCGGAGGCCTGTCGCGGTTCGACGCGGCGGACGAGACCGCGCTACGGAAGCAGGGCTACGCGGTGCTGGGGTCACCGGCCAGCCAGACCGTCGCCACCCGCAGTGATCTGCAGAACGCCGACGGCCGCAAGGTGTTCGGGCTGTTCAACCGCGGCAACATGACGATCGAGAAGTTCAAGCGGGAGAATCCGACGGCGGTGCAGACCGCCGAACCGACCCTGCCGGAGATGACCCGCAAGTCCATCGACCTGCTGGACGGGCGGGCCCGCAACGGCCGTGGCTTCTACCTCCAGGTCGAGGGTGCGCTGATCGACAAGCGCTCGCACGCCAACGACGCCGCCCAGGCCCTCGAGGAGATGAAGGCGTTCGACGACGCCGTCGCGGTCGCGGTCGCCTTCGCCAAGAAGGACGGCCACACCCTGGTCATCGTCACCGCCGACCACGAGACCGCCGGCTTTGGCATCGTCGAGCAGGGCACGCTGACCAACCCGGAGGCGGTCGGCCCGCCCGCCAACGCCGATGCCGGCAACACAGCCAACAGTTCCAAGCCCGCGCGTACGGCGAGCGTCAAGGACCCGACCCGTTCCACCGGGCCGGTCAACGGCTCCGGCAGCGGCGATCCGCGCAACTTCGCCCCGGCCACCTTCCGAACGGTCGACGACCCGCCGTCGGTGCAGGACGGCTCGCCGGACGCCAACCTGTGGCTGGCGTACCTGTCCGGGAATCACACCGGCGAGGACGTGCCGGTGTTCGCGTACGGTCCCCGCTCGTCCAGGCTCGGCGACAGCATCGAGAACACCTACCTGTTCGACGTGGTCACCGACGCGCTGCGGCTGCGCCGGTGAACCGGTCGGGGTTCGGGGTGGCGCTCTGAGTCGGACCCGGACCTGGGTGCTGGTCGCCGTCCTCGGCGTGCTGGTGCTCGGCCTGGCCGGCTTCTGGTGGGCCTCGCGAACCTCGGCTCCGAGCGGCGACCCGGCGACTGCGGCCCGGACCACCCTGCCTGACCTGCCGGCGCCGACCGGTGAGCCGACCCTGGCGGGGTTGGACGCCGCGAAGCCGAGCCCCGGCTCGGTGGTCCAGGTCGCCGGACCGTTCGACGAGCGATTCCGGTTCGTCGGGCTGACCCTCGGCGACGGCCGCGTGTCCGGGACGGTCGAGGTGACCAGCGACGTCAGCGAGCTCCTCGACCTGCAGGTGCTGGCCGGCTTCTACGACGACCGCGGCCGCCTGGTTGGGACCGCGCGCCATGACTACCACGCCGAGGGGCACACCGAGTCCGACGGTGATGGGCCGCCGTCGGAGACGCACGCGTTCCGGATCGAGGTGCCGACGGAGCTGCGGAAGACCGTCGTGGCGGCCGCGGTCGGCGTACCGGTTCTCGTGAATGAGTGAGCCGTACGCTGGCCCCCATGAGCCAGACCACCGAGGCTGAACCGGCCAGCCCCCTCCGTCGGATCGCTCAGCTGCTGGCGCCGTACAAGGCCAAGATGCTCCTCGTCGCCGCAGCGGTCGTGGCCGCGGCGCTGCTCAGCTCGGTCGCCCCGTTCCTGACCAAGGCGGTGTTCGACGAGGCACTCTTCCCGGTCGACGGGGGTGCAGCGGACCTGGGCCTGCTCGGCTGGTTGGTCGCCGGACTCTGCGTGATCCCGGTGATCACCGCATTGATCGGCATCGCCCAGAACCTGCTGACCAGCACGGTCGGCAACTCGGCGATGGCGGACCTGCGGAGCACCCTCTTCGCGCACCTGCAGAAGATGGAGCTCGCCTTCTTCACCGCGACCAAGACCGGGGCGATCCAGTCCCGGCTGGCGAACGACGTGAGTGGCGTGCGTACGGTCCTCACCGACACCGCGACCACGATCCTGCAGAACTCGGTGACGGTGATCTCGGCGTTCATCGCCATGGTCATCCTGAGCTGGAAGCTGACCATCATCACGCTGGTGCTGATGCCGCTGTTCGTCTACCTCCAGCTGCGGGTCGGGCGCCGGCGACAGCGGCTGGCCCGGCGGACCCAGGAGTCGTTGTCGGAGATGACCGCCATCACCGAGGAGTCGCTCTCGGTCTCGGGCATCTTGTTGGCCAAGGTGTTCAACCGGGCCGACTCGGAGGTGCAGCGCTACCGAGACGAGAACGCCCGGCAGACCAAGCTGCAGGTCGAGCAGGCGATGACCGGTCGCGCGTTCTTCGCGATGGTCCAGACCTTCTTCGCCATCACCCCGGCCTTGATCTACCTGTTCGCCGGGCTGATGATCACCGGGCGGCTCGGCGGCGGCACGGGGCTGACCGCCGGCACCCTGGTCGCCTTCACCACGCTGCAGGCGCGGCTCCAGATGCCGCTGATCCAGCTGATGCGGGTCAGTCTCGACGTCCAGACCTCGCTCGCTCTGTTCCGGCGCATCTTCGAATACCTGGACCTCGTCCCCGCCGTGCAGGAACGGCCCGAGGCGCAGGCCTTGGTGGCGACGGACCAGGGTGGTTCGGTCGAGTTCCGCGACGTCTGGTTCCGCTACCCGGCGCCGCGCGAGCTCTCCGGATCGGGACCGTCCGGACCACGGTTCGGGCCGGCGCCGGAGTCGGCGGAGGTCTCGCTGCCGCCGGAGGAGCCGGACGAGGAGCGCGTACCCGGTGACGGCTGGACCCTGCGCCAGCTGTCGCTGCAGGTGAAGCCTGGCCAGCTGGCCGCAATCGTGGGGCCGTCGGGTTCGGGCAAGACGACGATGACCTACCTGGTGCCGCGCTTCTACGACGTGACCGAGGGTGCGGTGTTGATCGACGGAATGGACGTGCGCGACGCGACGATGGACTCCCTCGCCACCGCGGTCGGCATGGTCACCCAGGAGCCGTACCTGTTCCACGGCACCATCTACGACAACATCGCGTACGCCCGACCTGACGCCTCCGAGGCGCAGGTCCACCAGGCCGCCCGCGACGCCAACATCCACGCGCGGATCATGAGTTTCGACGAGGGGTACGCCACGATCACCGGCGAGCGGGGCTACCGGCTGTCGGGTGGGGAGAAGCAGCGCCTCGCCATCGCCCGGGTCTTCTTGATGAACCCGCGGGTGCTGATCCTCGACGAGGCCACGTCCGCGTTGGACACCGAGACCGAGCGGCTGGTCCAGGACGCGCTCGAACGGGCGACCCAAGGGCGTACGACGATCGCCATCGCCCACCGGCTCTCCACCATCCAGAACGCCGACGTCATCTTCGGACTGGAGGACGGTGAGCTGGTCGAGCAGGGGACGCACGCCGAGCTCCTGGCCCTGGGCGGGCTCTACTCGCGGCTCTACACGGAGCAGTTCGGCAACGGTCTGGTCGAGGCCCGGTTCTCCGACGGCGT
>DATDBS010000017.1:0-12979 GCA_036524735.1 Propionibacteriaceae bacterium | reverse complement strand
TACCCGCGATATGTCCCGGGTAAAGCGAGGACATCGCAGGTATACCTGCGAAACCTGCAGGGTCCCGGGGGTTGGGGGCAGGGCCGGTACGGCAGGGCAGGCAGGGCAGCACGTGAGTCCGCACACAGGTTAAGGGCCATCCAGCAGCAACCGCAGGGAGCAACATGAGCGCGTACGACGGAACCGTCCCGGTCATCGGGCTGGCGCACGGCAGCCGGCACCCACGTGGTGGTGAGGCGATCGAGCAGCTGATGCGGGCGGTGGGTGAGCTCGTCGGGGGACCGTCCCGGGTGGCGTACCTCGACCTGGCTCAGCCCGACCTCGAGGCGGTGGCGGCCGAACTCGCCGCGGAGGGCCACCGGCGGGCGGTCGTCGTACCGCTGCTGTTCACCGTTGCGTTCCACGCCACCGTCGACGTTCCGGAAGCGGTCGCCGCCGCGGCCGAGTCGAGCGGGTTGGAGCTCATGGTCTCCGACATCCTGGGCACCGGGGACGACGTCGCCGAGGTGCTGACCCAGGCGATGGCCGACGCCGGGATCGGGGCGCACTCGTCGCTGGCCCTGTTCGCGGTCGGCTCCTCCAACCCGGCCGCCAACGCTGCCGTCGCGGACCTGGCGACGCGGCTCGGCGTACGCCACGGCACCGCGGCCCGTGCCGCGTTCGGCACCTGCGCACCCCGCTTCGACGCCGTACGGCCCGAGCTCGCGGACCCGGTCGCGATCGTGCCGCTCTTCCTCGCGGAGGGGCTGCTGCTCGATCCGATGAGGTCCCGAGCCACCGAGGAGGGTTGGTTGATGTCGGCGCCACTGGCCGACCTCGCGGCGCCGATCGTCCGCGACCGGTACGACCGTGCGCTGACGTCGGTCGAACTCGGTTAGCGTTACCTCATGCCCATCTCCGATGTTCACGCGGGCCGCAGCTACCCACCCACCGCCCCGTATGCGGTGTCGGCCGCCAAGATCAGCGAGTTCGCCGCGGCTCTGGGTGATGAGTCCCCGGCCTACCAGGGGCCGACCGCCATTGCCCCGCCCACCTTCGTCGCCGTCGTCTCGGCCACCGCTTGGGAGGCGATGTTCGAGGACCCCGAGCTCGACCTGGCGCTGCGCCGGATCGTGCACGGTGACCAGCGCTTCAGCTACGTGCGTCCGCTCCGCGCCGGCGACGTGATCACCGCGACCCTGACCATCGACAAGGTCCGGGTCCGGTCCGACTCCCAGATCATCTCCTCCTCCGTGGCCGTGGCCACCGTCGAGGGCGAGCCGATCTGCACGGCGACCTCCACCTTCTTCCACTCCAGCGAGGTCGCCGCATGACTGCCGCCCCCGCCCCCGCCCCCGCCCCCGCCCCCGCCCTGGACCAGCTGAGCGTCGGCACCACACTCCCCACGCTGACCGTCCACTTCACCCGCGAGCGCCTGGTCCGCTACGCCGGCGCGTCGACCGACTTCAACCCCATCCACTACTCCGAGCACTATGCGTCCCGAGTCGGCCTGCCCGGGGTCATCGCCCACGGGCTGCTGACCATGGGCACGGCGCTGCGGGTGGTGACCGACTGGGTCGGCGACCCGGTCAAGGTGCGGTCCTATTTCGTCCGCTTCACCAAGCCGGTCGTCGTGCCGGACACCGCAGACGGGGTCGAGGTCGTGTTCACCGCCAAGGTCAGCGCGATCGACGGGTCCCTGGTCACCATCGCGATCGACGCGGTCTGCGACGAGGTCAAGGTCCTCGGCGCCGCCAAAGCCGAAGTCGACCTCGGATCCTGACGTGAGCGAGACCCCACAGGCCCAGCCACGGCTGGCCGACTACACGACCCTGCACGTCGGCGGCCCGGCCACCCAGCTCGTGGTCGCCGAGACCGAGGCGCAGCTGGTCGAGACCGTCCGAGCCCTCGACGCCGCCGGTGAGCCGGTCCTCATCCTGGGCGGCGGGTCGAACCTGCTGGTCGGTGACGAGGGGTTCGCCGGCACCGTCGTCCAGGTCGCGATCCGCGGCCGCGACGAGGACGTCGCCTCCTGCTCCGGGGCGACCGTGACCGTGGCCGCCGGTGAGCCGTGGGACGACCTCGTGGCGTACGCCGTCAGCCAGGAGTGGTCCGGGCTCGAGGCCATGTCCGGCATCCCCGGGCTGGTCGGGGCGACGCCGATCCAGAACGTGGGGGCGTACGGCGCCGAGGTGGGCGAGCTGATCACCATGGTCCGCACCCTCGACCGCAGCACCGGCAAGATCAAGACGCTGTTCCCGCTCGAGTGCGGCTTCGGCTACCGGAGCTCACGGTTCAAGACCGAGCCCGGCCGGTTCGTCGTGCTCTCGGTGACGTTCCAGCTGCGGCTCGGCTCGCTGTCCCAGCCCGTCCGCTACCCAGAGCTGGCTCGCAAGCTGGGGGTGGCCGTGGGTGCGCGGGCCGAGGTGGCCGCCGTACGCGAGGCCGTGCTCGAGCTGCGCAGCGCCAAGGGCATGGTGGTCGACGAGGCCGACCACGACAGCTGGAGCGCCGGGTCGTTCTTCACCAACCCGATCGTGGACGAGCAGACCTCGGCCTCGCTGCCGGCCACGGCTCCCCGTTTCGCCCAGCCCGGTGGCCAGGTCAAGACGAGTGCGGCGTGGCTCATCGAGCAGGCCGGCTTCGGCAAAGGTTTCGGCGCCGGTCCGGCGCAGCTGTCGGGCAAGCACACGCTGGCCCTGACCAACCGCGGCGGCGCGACCGCGGACGATGTGATCGCGTTGGCACGGCAGATCCGTGACGGCGTGCAGAAGACGTTCGGCATCACCTTGGTGGCCGAGCCTGTGCTGGTGGGATGTGCATTGTGAGCTTGGCCCCCTTTGTCCTCTGGGCCCCGTTGCCGGAGACCGTCACCCTGGAGCTGCGGCGCGCGGGTGAGGCCGAGGCGACGAGCGTCCCGATGGAGCGTGACTCCGAGGGCTGGTGGCACCCCGCCGAGCCGCTGCCGGAGGGTGCGGTCGGCGACTTCGAGTACGGCTACCACCTCGACGGTGCCGAGGAACTGCTGCCGGACCCGCGGTCACGGCGTCAGCCGCACGGCGTCCACACCTGGTCGCGCGGCTACGACCCGTCGACCTACCGCTGGGGCGACCAGCACTGGAACGGTCGGCAGCTGCCCGGGGGGATCATCTACGAGCTGCACGTCGGGACGTTCACCCCGGAAGGCACGCTGCTTGCAGCCATCGACCACCTGGACCACCTCGTACGCCTCGGCGTCGACTTCGTCGAGCTGATGTCGGTCAACGACTTCAACGGCGACCACAACTGGGGCTACGACGGCGTCCTCTGGTACGCCGTGCACGAGCAGTACGGCGGCCCCTTCGGCTACCAGCGGTTCGTCGACGCCTGCCACCAGGCCGGTCTCGGGGTGATCCAGGACGTGGTCTACAACCACCTCGGCCCCAGCGGAAACTATCTGCCGCAGTTCGGCCCCTACCTCAACGCGGGTGGCACCAACACCTGGGGCGAGTCCCCGAACCTGGACGGCGAGGACTCCGACGAGGTCCGCCGCTACATCATCGACAACGCGATGATGTGGCTGAACGACTACCACGTCGACGGCCTCCGACTCGACGCCGTGCACGCGCTGCACGACACCCGGGCGACCCACATCCTCGAGGAGATGTCGATCGAGGCCACGGCGCTGAGCACGTTCCTGGGTCGCCCGCTGTCCCTGATCGCCGAGTCCGACCTGAACGACCCGCGGCTGATCACCTCCCGCGAGGGCGGCGGCTACGGTCTGACCGCCCAGTGGAGCGACGACTTCCACCACGCCCTCTACGTCAGCCTGACCGGCGACGCCACCGGCTACTACGCCGACTTCGACTCGCTCGCGGCGCTCGGCAAGGTCTACGAGAGCGGCTTCTTCCACGACGGCAACCGGTCCACCTTCCGCGGCCGGGCCCACGGACACCCGATCGACACCCTGCGTACGCCGACCTGGCGGCTGGTCGTCTGCTCGGACAACCACGACCAGATCGGCAACCGGGCCGACGGCGAACGCCTGTCCGGCAGGCTCGACCACCAGCAGCTGTCGATCGCGGCCATGGTCACGCTGCTCAGCCCCTTCACGCCGATGATCTTCATGGGCGAGGAGTGGGGGGCGCGTACGCCGTGGCCCTTCTTCACCGCCCACCCCGAGCCCGAGCTCGCCGAGCTCGTCCGGTCCGGGCGGCTGGAGGAGTTTGCCCAGATGGAGTGGGATCCGGAGAGCGTGCCGGACCCGCAGGACCCGAACACCTTCGCGATGGCCAAGCTCGACTGGTCCGAGGTCGAGAAGCCCGAGCACGCCGACCTGCTCCGGCTGCACGAGCGGCTGCTGGAGATCCGGCGTACCTATCCGGACTTCACCGACCCGCGCTTCGACCAGGGCCGGAGCCTGTCCGACGACGACGCCGGCTGGTTGCTGATCGCCCGCGGCGAGATGGTCATCGTGGTCAACTTCAGCGACACCCCCGCCGAAGTGCCCGTCGGCGGGGACGTCGAGTCGCTGCTCGAGATCGGTTCCGTGGCGATCGAGGGCGACACCGTACGGCTGGAGGGCCACAGCGCGCTGCTCGCCAAGGGCGCCACCACTAGTCGAGCTTGATCTCGCGCTTCAAGATCTTGCCGGTGGGTCCCTTGGGGATCTCACCGAAACGGACGATCCGGGGGAACTTGTACGCCGCGATCCGCTCGGCCACGAAGTCGCGGATCTCCTCCTCGGTGGCCTCGGCGTCCTCCTTCAGCGTGACCAGAGCCGCGATCTCCTCGCCGTGAGCGGCGTCGGGAACCCCGAACACGGCCGCCGCGGCGACCGACGGGTGGGTGTAGAGCACCTCCTCGACCTCGCGCGGGTAGACGTTGAACCCGTTGCGGATGATCATGTCCTTCACCCGGTCGACGATGAAGTAGAAGCCGTCCTCGTCCCGGGTGGCCAGGTCGCCACTGTGGAACCAGCCACCGCGCATGGCCTCGGCGGTGGCCTCAGGACGCTGCCAGTACCCCTTCATGATGTTCTCGCCGCGGATCACGATCTCGCCGATCGCCCCGGGGGCGACCTCCGCGTCGTCGGTGTCGCGCAGACCAAACTCCACGCCGCGAATGGGCAGGCCGACCGAACCGGGCTTGGTCGGGCGGTCCGGATGGTTGAACGACGCCACCGGCGAGGTCTCCGACAGCCCGTAGCCCTCGAGCAGGGTGACCCCGAACGCGGACTCGATGCCGTTCAGCACCTCCAGCGGCAGGGAAGCGCCACCCGACGCGGCCACCTTGAGAGTACTGGTGTTGAAGCGTTCCTTGTCCTTCACCGCGAGCAGCCCCATGTACATCGTCGGCACGCCCAAGAAGATGGTCACCCGGTCGTCCTGGATGATCCGGCAGGCCTCTTCGCCGTCGAACTTCGGCAGCAGGGTCAAGCAGCCGCCGCCGGCCATCGCCGCGTTCAGCGCGCAGGTCTGGCCGAACGAGTGGAACAGGGGCAGCCCGCCGAACAAGACGTCGCCGGGACCGTTGGGCATCAGCGTCTCGATGGTCGTCATGACGTTGGTGCGCACGTTGTTGTGGGTGAGCTCGGCGCCCTTGGGCTGACCGGTGGTGCCAGAGGTGTAGAGGATGACCGCGGTCTCCTCGGCGGACCGCTCGACGACGCCCTCGGTGGGGTCGGTCTCCGCGAGCAGCGCCTCGAACTCGCCGGGCACCGTGACGATGACGTCGGTCGCGGTCACGCTGGCGGCCTTGGTGGCTTCGCCGGCGAAGAGTGGGAAGACCACGGCGACCTTGGCCCCGGAGTCCTCCCAGGCGAAGGACACCTCGCCTGCCTTGAGCAGCGGATTCAACGGCACGACGATGGCGCCGAGCCGCAGGATCGCGTAGTAGACCACCGGGAAGTACGCCACGTTGGGCATGATCATCGCGACCCGGTCGCCCGGTTGCACACCGTGGTCCCGGAGCACCGTGGCGAAGCGGGAGGAGGCGGCCTCGAGGGCGCCGTACGTGAGGATCGTGTCCCCTTGCTTGATCGCCGGGAGGCCGGGATCGCTCGCGGCCCGATCGGCCACCCAGTTCGCAATGTTCGACTTCGCTGTCATGGGCCGACTCTACGTCGGCGCCGACCTCGCGCGCGGTCGTGAGATGAGATTGCACGGTCTCGGCGCCGACGCCGATAACGTTTGTCCCATGTCCAAGGTTCTGACCACACTTCCCGTCGGACAACGAGTCGGCATCGCCTTCTCCGGCGGTCTCGACACCTCGGTCGCCGTGGCCTGGATGCGGGATCGCGGGGCGTTGCCGTACGCGTACACCGCCGACCTCGGTCAGGTCGACGAGGGCGACCTGGAAGCGGTGCCGGGGCGCGCTCAGCTCTACGGCGCCGAAGGTGCCCGGCTCGTCGACTGCCGGGCGGCGCTGGTCCAGGAAGGTCTGGCCGCACTCACCTGCGGGGCCTTCCACATCCGTTCGGCCGGCCAGACGTACTTCAACACCACCCCGCTCGGCCGGGTCGTGACCGGCACCCTGCTGGTCCGGGCGATGCTCGAGGACGACGTCTCGATCTGGGGCGACGGCTCCACCTTCAAGGGCAACGACATCGAGCGTTTCTACCGCTACGGGCTGTTGGCCAACCCGTCGCTGCGGATCTACAAGCCGTGGCTGGACGAGGCCTTCGTCACCCAGCTCGGCGGCCGCAAGGAGATGTCGGAGTGGCTGATCGAGCACGGTCTGCCCTACCGCGACTCGGTGGAGAAGGCCTACTCGACCGACGCCAACATCTGGGGCGCCACCCACGAGGCCAAGATGCTCGAGCACCTCGACGTCAGCCTCGAGATCGTCTCGCCGATCATGGGCGTCCGGTTCTGGGACCCCGAGGTCCGCATCGACACCGAAGAGGTCACGATCGCCTTCGAGGAGGGCCGACCGGTCTCTATCAACGGCGAGTCCTTCGCCTCGGACGTCGAGCTGGTCGAGACGGCCAACGCGATCGGCGGTCGCCACGGTCTCGGCATGTCCGACCAGATCGAGAACCGGATCATCGAGGCCAAGAGCCGGGGGGTCTACGAGGCGCCCGGGATGGCGCTGCTGGTGATCGCGTACGAGCGGCTGATTAACGCCATCCACAACGAGGACACGATCGCGAGCTACCACGCCGAGGGTCGTCGGCTGGGTCGGCTGCTCTACGAGGGTCGCTGGTTCGACCCGCAGTCGCTGATGCTGCGGGAGAGTCTGCAGCGCTGGGTGGGCAGTGCCGTCACCGGTCACGTGACCCTGCGCCTGCGGCGTGGGCAGGACTACTCGATCCTCGACACGGCCGGCCCGCGGCTCAGCTACCACCCGGACCGACTCTCGATGGAGCGCAACGAGAACGCCGCCTTCGGCCCCACCGACCGGATCGGCCAGCTCACCATGCGCAACCTCGACATCGCCGACACCCGCTCCAAGCTGGAGCTCTACGCCTCGCTCGGGCAGCTGCAGGCGGGTGCCGGTCTGGTGGCTCACCTCGAGCCGGGCGATCCGAGCGTCAACCAGCTCGAGCACGACACCCGCAGCGATCAGGCCAGCCTCGACCGTGCGGCGATGGAGGCCGGTAACGACTGAGACCCGGCGGCGTCGATGATCATCCCCGATACACTGCGTGGCGGCCAACCCGACCTCACCGAAGTGGATGCCTCATGCCCCTCGCCGACCTCAGTCGCGAAGAACTCACGGCCCTGCACGCCGAGCAGACCCAGGCGTACGAGCAGTTGGTGGCTCAGGGTCTCAAGCTCGACCTGACCCGAGGGAAGCCCTCGGCGGCGCAGCTGGACCTGTCGAACGTCCTGCTCACGCTGCCCGGTGAGGGCAATTTCGCTGACGCGGCCGGGGTCGATGTGCGCAACTACGGCGGCACCCAGGGACTGACCGAGCTCCGCGAGATCTTCGCTCCGCTGCTCAACGTCCCGGTCGCACAGTTGGTCGCGGGGGACAACGCCAGCCTGGCGATCATGCACGACACGATCGTGTTCTCTCTGCTCAAGGGCACCGCCTCGGGCGCTCCCTGGGTGCAGGGACCGATCAAGTTCATCTGCCCGGTGCCGGGCTACGACCGGCACTTCGCCCTGTGTGAGCAGTTCGGTATCGAGATGATCCCGGTGCCGCTGACCGACGAGGGCCCCGACCTCGACGAGGTGCGGCGGCTCGTGGCCGACGACCCGAGCGTGAAGGGCATCTGGATCGTCCCGACCTACGCCAACCCCAGCGGTGCGGTCTACACCGAGGAGGTCACCCGCGCGCTGGTCGAGATGCCGACCGCCGCACCAGACTTCCGGATCTTCTGGGATAACGCGTACGCCGTGCACCACCTGACCGACACGGAGACCCCCGCACTGGATGTGCTCGGTCTCGCCGAGCAGGCCGGCCACCCGGACCGGGTCTTCCTGTTCGCCTCGACCTCGAAGATCACGTTCGCCGGCAGTGGCGTCTCCTTCTTCGCGAGCTCACCCACCAACGTGGCCTGGTACCTCGACCACCTGAGCAAGCGGACCATCGGTCCGGACAAGGTCAACCACCTGCGGCACGCCGCCTACCTCAAGAACCCCGACGGCGTACGCGAGCTCATGCGTGCGCACCGGGCGATCATCGCGCCGAAGTTCGCCACCGTGATCAAGATCCTGCAGGCCCGGCTCGGCGACCACGCCACGGCGACCTGGACCCACCCCGAGGGCGGCTACTTCGTCAGCCTCGACGTCGCCGACGGCACGGCGACCCGGGTCGTGGCCCTGGCCAAGGACGCCGGCATCGTGATGACCGCGGCCGGTGCCGCCTTCCCGTACGGCAAGGATCCGCGCGACCGCAACATCCGGATCGCCCCGACCATGCCGAAGCCCGACGACGTGGCCGCGGCCATCGAGGGACTGGCCACCTGCGTGCTGCTCGCCGCCGCGGAGAAGGCGCTCGGCTAAGGGGCCGGTCCCGGGGAGCGCAACCCCTTCGGGGCCTTCGACGAGCTCAGGGCGCGTACATGCGTTACGCGGGCTGAGCGTGTCGAAGCGCTCGTCAGAGCTCCCGGTGACTCGTTCAGGTGAACAGCACGGCCACGGCGAGGCCCAGCATGATCGTCGCCGAAGCCCCGGCGATCGCCAGCTGACCGCGACGACCGCGCAGGACCCGGCCGAGCGCGGAGCCGCCGCCGACCAGCAGCAGCTGCCAGACGGCTGAGGCGCCGAACGCACCGGCCGTGAACCAGGCCACGCCCGACCCGCTGGACGAGCCGGTTGCGCCGCGACCGAGAACGACCGCCACGAAGGTGACGATGGTGGCGGGGTTGACCGCCGTCATGGCGATCAGGGTGAGATAGGCGCGTCGTGCGGTCAGCAGTCGCGGTGCCGGGCCCACGCCAGGTCGACGGCGGTAGCGACGGACGGCCAGCTGGAGCGTGCGTACGGCGACCGCGACGAGCACCACCGAGGCCGCCATGCTCAACGGCCGGGCGATCTGGCCGAGCACGGACCCCAGGCCGATGCCGCCGAGTGAGGCCACCACCGCGTACGCCCCGTCCACCGTCGCCACGCCCAGAGCTGCAGCGACGGCCGCGCTGAGACGTTCGCGGGCGGCCAGGCCGACGAGGTAGCCGCCGATGGCCCCGACAGGCATGGCGACGGCGAGGCCGGCGAGGACACCCGCCGCGAGGTCGCCCGACATGTTGCGAAGCGTGGCAGTCTGGTCTGCGACGAGGCAACCAGATTTCCTCGGCCGGGCCTCGGTGGCGGAGGCCAAGTCGGTTCGACTCCGCCTGGGAACCTCAGTTACACTCGACCTCTTGGTGGCAGAATCACCACAGTTTCGTTGCGCCCTGACGAGGGCGGTTCGAGGTGAGGGTGAGGTCATCGAAGGGCAATAGCTCAATTGGCAGAGCATCGGTCTCCAAAACCGAAGGTTGTGGGTTCAAGTCCCTCTTGCCCTGCAAAGCAGGGTTCCCTGCGACGGTCAGTGGTAGGTCAAGGCGAGCAGAAGAAGGTCAGCGTGGCAGACAAGGAAGAGGTAGAGCCGACTGAGGAGTCGAGCTCTGCTGCGTCGTCCGATGCCGCAGACCAGGTCGACCCCACGGTCGACGAGCCGACCGACGAGGTCATCGAAGGTGACGTCGTCGACGACGAGGAGCCTGACCGCTTCGACGAGATCGTTCGCGACAGCGGGATCGGAGAGTCCGACGCCCAGCCTGATGGCGACGCAGACTCGGACTCCGAGAAGGCTCTCGAGCCCGCTGGGGTCGGTGCCGCGGCGGCTGGAGCTTCCGGTGCCGTGGCCCGGACGTCCTCCACGGCTCGCAAGTCGAAGGACGCGGCCACCCGCCGTCGGGACCAGCCGGTCAAGACCGAGCGCACCGGACCCGTCAAGTTCGTCAAGGAATCGGTCGGGGAGCTGCGTAAAGTCGTCTACCCGACCGGTCAGCAGCTCATCAACTATTTCGTCGTGGTGCTGGTCTTCGTGCTGTTCGTGATCGGGTATGTGAGTCTGCTCGACCTCGGACTCGGTACGGCGATCTTCAAGATCTTCAGTTGATGACTGCTGACCAAACCACCCCCCTCAAACCCAACTACGGAGATATCGACGTGCCTGACACCTTTTCAGCCCGGGAACCGCAGCAGGATGCGGAGCCGCTGGAAGGCGCTGCCGACGAGAGTCCGACGCCTGTGAGCGACGCGCTGCCGCGCACCTCGAACGACGACACCCCCGTCCAGGAGTCGGACTTCAACATCGACTTCGGCGAGGGCAGCTACACCTCCAGTGTCGATGACGGGGTCGACATCGACCTGAACTTCGGCGCCGGCACCTCGACCGAGGAACTGGCCGCGGAGACCGAGATCAACCTGGACTTCGGGGTGGAGGAAGAGCCGGAAGAGGAAGAAGACGACGAGCCCGACGCCGAGACCGATGCCGGCGACGCCGCCCTCGCCGCCTTCCACGAGGAGCTGCACGGCAAGCTCGGCGACTGGTACGTCGTGCACACCTACTCCGGGATGGAGAACCGGGTGCTCCAGAACCTGGAGAACCGGGTGTCCTCGCTCAACATGGAGGACTTCATCTACGAGATCATCGTGCCGACCGAGGAAGTCACCGAGATCCGCAACGGCCAGCGCAAGCAGGTCCGTCGTACGGTCCTCCCCGGTTACGTCCTGGTCCGGATGGACCTGACCGACGAGTCCTGGTCGACCGTTCGGCACACGCCGTCGGTGACCGGCTTCGTCGGGCACTCGAACCAGCCTGTGCCGCTCAGCCTCGACGAGGTCGAGAAGATGCTCGCCCCCGCCGTGGTCGCCGCGGCGACCGCCGGCATCGAAGGCGGTCAGAGCAAGCGCAAGAAGAAGATCGAGGTTGCCGACTTCGCGGTCGGCGACTCGGTCATGGTGGTCGACGGCCCCTTCGCCGGGGTGCACGCGACCATCACCGAGATCAACGTGAACAACCAGCGCCTCAAGGCGCTGGTGGAGATCCTGGGTCGCGAGACCCCGGTCGACCTGACCTTCCCGCAGATTCAGAAAGTCTGAGTCGTACGGCGGTCGGCGAGTTCACGCCACCACAACACCCACCGGTCGGATCAGCCAGGCCCGACCACGGCTAACGCTGCGGGCAACCACCCGGAGCAAACCCAGAAGGACCCACAGAAATGCCTCCCAAGAAGAAGGTTGCGGCGCTCGTCAAGGTTGCCTTGAACGCAGGCTCCGCCACGCCAGCCCCGCCGGTCGGTACCGCCCTAGGTCCGCACGGCGTGAACATCATGGAGTTCTGCAAGGCGTACAACGCCGCCACGGAGCCCATGCGCGGGAACGTCATCCCGGTCGAGATCACGATCTACGAAGACCGTTCGTTCACGTTCATCACCAAGACCCCGCCCGCCGCAGAGCTGATCAAGAAGGCCGCCGGCGTCGCCAAGGGTTCCGGTGTCCCGCACACCAACAAGGTCGGCAAGATCACCAAGGACCAGGTCCGCGAGATCGCCACCACCAAGCTCCCCGACCTGAACGCCAATGACGTCGATGCCGCGATGAAGATCGTCGAAGGCACCGCCCGCTCCATGGGCATCACGGTCAGCTGAGTTTGTCTGTCTGAGCTCGCAAGCTCGCTCAGACGTGAAGATCGCTCAGACCCGCCGGTTTCGTCGGCGCAGGTGAACGGAGAAGCGTGTTCACCTGCTTCTCCTCAATCCGGCGGCGCGATCTTCGTGGTGTTTGAGTTTTACCAATAAGTACGTGGCAGGGCCGAGCGCGGCTCGCACCACAACTGGCCATAGAAAGGACCAGCAAAATGAAGCGCAGCAAGAACTACAACGCAGTCGCCGAGAAGGTCGACACCGACAAGCTGTACGCCCCGGTCGAGGCAGTCGAGTTCGCCAAGGCGAACACCAAGGCGAAGTTCGACGAGACCGTCGACGTCTCCGTCCGGCTCGGCATCGACCCGCGCAAGGCGGACCAGATGGTCCGCGGCACGGTCCTGCTCCCCAACGGCACCGGCAAGACGGCACGGGTCCTCGTCTTCGCCACCGGTGACCGCGCGGCTGCAGCCGACGCGGCCGGCGCCGACGAGGTCGGTTCGGACGAGCTGATCGACAAGGTGGCCAAGGGCTACCTCGACTTCGACGCCGTCGTGGCGACGCCGGACCTGATGGGCAAGGTCGGCCGACTGGGTCGTGTCCTCGGCCCGCGTGGTCTGATGCCGAACCCGAAGACCGGCACCGTGACCGTCGACGTGGCCAAGGCCGTGACCGACATCAAGGGCGGCAAGATCGAGTTCCGCGCCGACCGGCATGCGAACCTGCACTTCATCATCGGCAAGGCGTCGTTCTCCACCGAGAAGCTTTCGGAGAACTACTTCGCCGCCCTCGACGAGGTCCTGCGGCTCAAGCCCAGCGCCTCGAAGGGCCGGTACGTCCGCAAGATCACCCTGTCCACCACCATGGGCCCGGGTGTGCCGATCGACACCAACAAGATCAAGCCGGACGTCGAGTAATCTGACGTCTGCCGACCGGTCA
>DATDBS010000016.1:0-18662 GCA_036524735.1 Propionibacteriaceae bacterium | reverse complement strand
ACTTCCGCAGGAGCGGGGTGTCCGAGAAAAGCGGTGGGACTGGCGGTGAGACCGTAGGCGCCGGCCTGGAAGAAGGCGACGAGATCGCCCACCTCGACCTTGGGCAACGCGACCTTGTCGCCGAGCAGATCGAGCGGGGTGCAGAGGCAGCCGACGACCGAGACGGTCTCCTCGGCCTCGGCCTCCGCCTGAGCACCCAGAGCGAGCGGGTAGTTCCGACGGATGACCTGGCCGAAGTTCCCGGAGGCGGCGAGCTGATGGTGAAGTCCGCCGTCCACGACGACGTACGTGTGCCCGCGTGAGATCTTCCGGTCGACCACCTCGGTGACGTACACCCCGGATTCACCGACCAGATAGCGACCGAGCTCGATCACGGTGCGGGCCTCGGGCATCCGATCCGCGATCACCCCGTCGACCAGGCTGTGCAGGTTGTCCGCCACGACCTCGAGGTCGAGGGGCTCGTCCTTCTCGAAGTAGGGGATGCCGAACCCCCCACCGAGGTTGAGGTAGCGCACCGGGGTGGGCAGCGACTCGGCGAGCCCGAGTACGAGCTCGACCGTCCGGCGCTGAGCCTCGGCCAAGATCTCGGCGCGGAGGTTCTGGGAGCCCGCGAAGACGTGGAAGCCGCGTACGTCGACCTGCGCCGACGCGAGCTCGCCGAGCAGCTCAGGGACCTGCTCGCTGTCGATACCGAACTGCTGCGGTCCCCCGCCCATCCTCATCCCGGAGCCCTTGACGGCGAAGTCAGGGTTGACGCGGATCGCGACCCGAGGCGTCACGCCCAGTGCTTCCCCGGCGGCCAGCACGCGGCGGGCTTCGGTGGCGGACTCCAGCTCGACCGTCACACCGGCGGCCACGGCCCGCCGGATCTCCGCCGGGGTCTTGCCCGGCCCGGCGAAGCTGATCCGCTCCGGTGGCATCGGGGTGTCGAGGGCGACGGCCAGCTCACCGGCTGACGCCACGTCGATCGCGTCGACCAGGCCGGCGAGATGCTGCACGACGGCCGGCATCGGGTTCGCCTTCATGGCGTAGGAAAGCTCGAGCTGGGCCGGCAGCGCCTTGCGCAGCAGCTCGACCCGTTCGGTGATCAACCGCCGGTCGTAGGCGAAGAACGGGGTCGAACCGACCCGGTCCCGCAGCCGCCGGAGCGGCACCCCGCCCACGGCGAGCTCACCATCGACGGTGCCGAACGTGGACACCAGATCCGCCGCGGTCATCCGAGCTCCGCCTTGATCAGGTTGCGGTCGTACTTGCCGTTCGGTGAGCGCGGCATCTCGGCCCGGACCAGGACGGTGGACGGCACCATGTAGAGCGGGAGCTGCTTGCGGAACACCGAGACCAGGTGTTCGGGTTGCAGGTCAGTTCCGTCGACTGCCGTGGCCACGAGCACGATCCGCTGGCCGAGCCGGGGATCCTCCACCCCGAGCGCGACGGCGTCACGGACGAGGCCGGAGTCGTACGCCACCTCTTCCACCTCGGTGGGACTGACGCGGTAGCCCGAGGTCTTGATCATCTCGTCCCGTCGGCCCACGAAGTAGAGGAAGCCTTGCTCGTCGGCAACGACCCCGTCACCGGACCAGACGGCCAGCTCCGGCGTACGCCAGGCCTGCTGCTCACCGGGGGCCGGTTTGAAGCGCTCGGCCGTACGTACCGGGTCGTTCCAGTAGCCCATCGCCACCAGCGCGCCGCGGTGCACGAGCTCACCCTCCTCGCCCGGATCGCAGCGGCTGCCGTCGGGCCTGACGACCACGATCTCCGCGTTGGGGATGGCCTTGCCGATCGAGTCCGGCCGCCGGTCGACCTCGGCCGGATCCAGGTAGGTGGATCGGAACGCCTCGGTCAGGCCGTACATCAGGTACGGCTGCGCGTTCGTGAAGATCCCCCGCAGCTTGTCCAGCGTGGCCTTGGGCATCCGGCCACCGGTGTTGGCGATGTAGCGGACGCTGCTGGCGGAGCCGTTGGTCCAGGTCGCGTCCGCGATCTGCAACCACAGCGGCGGCACACAAGTCAGACCGGTGACCCGGTGCTTCGCGACGAGCCGCACGATGTCGGCGGGCAGGAGGTAGTTGTGCAGCACGACGTGCGCTCCGACCGCGAACGCGGTGGTCAGCTGGCTGAAGCCGGCGTCGAAGCTGAGCGGCAGCGCCGACAGGATGACGTCATCAGCCGCGTTGTGCAGGTAGCTGCTGACGCTCTCCGCACCGACGATCAGGTTGCGGTGGCTGAGCACGACCCCCTTCGGCTTGCCGGTGCTGCCCGAGGTGTAGAAGATCGCCGCCATGTCGAGGTCGACCGCGGGTGAGACCGGGGCCGGGCCCGACGAGCCGCCGAAGGCCTCGGCCCAGGCGTGCACCGCGTACGAGGCTCCGTGCTGCTCCACCACCCCGTCGATCGCGTCGACGACGACGACGTGGTCCAGGGCCGGGCAACGATCCAGCTCGGCGCGCAGCAGCGCCAACCGCTCACGGGTGGTGATCAGCACGCGAACGTCGCAGTCACCCAGGATGTAGGCAGCCTGAGCGGCCTTGAGGATGTGGTTGATCGGCACGAAGACGCCACCGGCGGCCGAGGTGCCGAAGACGGCCGCCACGGTCTCGATCCGCTTGTCCACGAAGATCGCGACCCGGTCGTCGCGGCTCAGGTCGAACTGGCGGAGTCCGGTGGCCACGGCCCGGGCCTGGTTCCAGAGCTGGGCGTAGTCGACGCACGTGTCCCGGAAGGTCAGGGCCGGCGCGGCCGGAGTCTTGGCGGCCGCCTGCTCGAGCAGGTGGTGCAGGTTGGTTCGCATCCCGGCCTCCTCAGCGCCGGCCGAGAGCGCGGTAGGTCCAGCCTGCCGCCCTCCACTTGGCCGCGTCGAGCGCGTTGCGCCCGTCCAGGATGCGCGGATGCCGGACGAGCCTCAAGAGCTCGGTCGGGTCGAGAGTCACGTACTCGTTCCATTCAGTCAGCAGCAGCACCAGCTCGGCCCCGCGTACGGCTTCGGGGACAGTCTCCACGAAGTTCAGGTCTGGCCATTTGGCCGAGGCATTGGCGATGGCCTGCGGGTCGGTGACGACGACGTCGGCACCTTGGAGCGACATCTGCGCCGCCACGCTCAAGGCCGGTGAGTCACGTACGTCGTCGCTGTTCGGCTTGAACGCGGCTCCGAGCACTGCGACCCGTCGGCCCACGATGGACCCCTCGGACACCTCGCGGGCCAGGTCGACCATCCGTACCCGGCGGCGCAGGTTGATGGAGTCCACCTCCCGCAGGAAGGTCAGGGCCTGGTCGACCCCGAGCTCCCCCGCGCGGGCCATGAACGCCCGGATGTCCTTCGGCAGGCAGCCGCCCCCGAACCCGAGACCCGCGTTGAGGAAGCGACGACCGATCCGCTCGTCGTGGCCGATCGCGTCGGCGAGCTGGATGACGTCACCGCCGGTCGCCTCGCAGAGCTCGGCCATGGCGTTGATGAAGGAGATCTTGGTGGCCAGGAACGAGTTGGCGGCGACCTTGACCAGCTGGGCCGTGGTGTAGTCGGTGACCACCAACGGCGTGCTGTTGGCCAGTGCCTTGGCGTACACCTGGTTCATGATGCTGGTGGCTCGCTCGCCGGCGGGGTCGTCCGACACCCCGTAGACCAGCCGGTCGGGAGAGATCGTGTCCTGGAGCGCATGGCCTTCGCGGAGGAACTCGGGGTTCCAGACCAAGGTGGCCCCCGGCTCGGCCTCCAGCACCAGGGCGGCGAGTCGTTCGGCCGTGCCCACCGGCACCGTGGACTTGCCGACGACCAGGTCGCCCGGCTTCAGGTACGGCAGCAGCTCCGCCATCGCCGCATCGACGTGGCGCAGATCCGCCGAGTTCTCGCCCCGCTTCTGCGGGGTGCCGACGCAGACGAAGTGCACCGTGGCGGAGGCGGCGTCGGCGACTGCGCTCGAGAACCGAAGCCGGCCCGCGGTCTCACCCTCGACCAACAGATCCGCCAGGCCGTCCTCGTAGAAGGGGGCTCGACCGGCGGCGAGCTCAGCCACCTTGTTCGCGTCGACGTCGATCCCGATGACGTCGTGGCCGAGGCTGGCCATGCATGCGGCGTGCACCGCGCCGAGGTAGCCGCACCCGATGACCGAGATCTGCAGCTCGCCGCTACCCCATTCGGGTCGACCATCCAGCTGTTCGGACCAGTCCGGCCTCACGAAGGACACCGTTGGAGCATGAACGTGTCGAACTCGTGAGCATCGTCCAGGTTGACGTAGCGGTGACCCCGGTGGTCGGCCACGAGCAGCAGGTCCGTCGGTTCCTCGGCGGACAGGTCCGGTACGAGGGACAGCTGAGCGGTCAGCCGGTGGAACACCCGCAGGTACTTCACCGCCTGCATCCGCCAGTCCAGCTCGTTGGACACCCGTTCGCGAGCCAACCGGCCCAGCTGGCAGCGCAACGGGGCGTCGTCCAAAAGCTTCACCACCGCGTCGGCGAAGGCGTCGACGTCACCCGAGGGCACGTAGAGCACCGCGTCGCCACCGGACACCCGGGTCTCGGTCAGGTCGAACGACACCGACGGCAGGGCGTACGCCATGTACTCCATCGTCTTGTTCATCGTCGACACATCGTTCAACGGCGACTTCAGGTCAGGGCAGAGCCCGATGTCGGCCGAGCTGAGGTGGTCGGCGATCATGTCCCGGTCGGCCCGACCGGTGAAGGTGACGAAGTCGTCCAGCTCCAGATCGCTGGAGAGCTGGCGCAGGTCCTCGTAGCAGTCGCCGAACCCCATCAGGGTGGCCCGGACATCTCGCCGCCCACGCACGTTGACCAGATCGTGCATCACCCGCAGCACCACGTCCACGCCGTCCTGGGGGCCCATGATGCCCAGGTAGACCAGGGACAGCGGCCGACCGACGGGCTGCTGCTGGCCGTAGATCGGTCGCATCACGCGGGTGTCCGGCCCACTGCGGACCACCGTGACGTCCTCGTCGCGGCGATGACCCCGGCCCATGGCCACGGCCTTGTACGACTCGTTGGTCGAGATGACGCTGTCGGCCACCCAGTAGGTCATCCGCTCCAGCCACCGCAGGCCGTTGAGCTGCAGCTTGCCACCGGCGGTTTGGGGCTCCCCGAAACGCGACAGGTAGAGCTCAGGGTTGAGGTCGTGCTGGTCGAAGACGAACTTGACCCCCCGCAGGCGCCAGATCAGGGCCAGCAGCCAGTAGGTGTCCGGCGGGTTGCAGGCCTGGATCACCTCGAAGTGATCCTGCTTCCAGACCACGACAGACAGAAACGCGGTCCGCAGCCACGAGTAGGCGAACTCGAGTACGAAACCCTTGATGCCGCTGGCCTGGGGTGAGGGCCGGTACTTGTAGATGGTGATGCCGTCGATCACCTCGCGAGCCGGGTCACCGGGGCCCTTGGGGCAGATCACGCTGACCTCGTACCCGGCGGCCTTGAGGGTCTGGCACTCCAGCCACACCCGCCGGTCCAAAGGCACCGGCAGGTTCTGGACGATGACGAGGATGTGGGGTCCACCCAGGCTGCGCCGGTGGACACCCACCCAACGCCGCTGACGCCGCGGGTGGTCAGCCGCCGCGGACATCTTGAACAGGCTAGCCACGGTCAACTCCTTGGTTCAGGCCAGCGTCGGTGTCGGGACGACGAACGGTGAGATCGGTACCCACCCCGTCTCGGGGGCCGCTGGCCACCGCCGGACCCGCGTCGCAGAGCACCCGGGGGTGTCGGGTGCGTGATTTGGTCGTCGTCATTGACTTCTCCTTCGTGCGTCTTGAGCGACTCGACGCGAGGTCGACGCGCCGTCACGGAATTCGAGCGGTTGGGGCCGTCCGAGATGACTGGTCATGTCCGCACCACCGCTGGTGAGGACGCGTGTTCGATGAGGACGGCGGGCGCCCCGGAGCCATCGGCAGCCACGGACCAGACGTCGGAGGTGGTGGCCTCCGAGCCGGACCGCGGCAGCGCGTAGAGCATCCGGGAGCCGTCGAACCACTCCACTTGGTCGTCGACACTGCGGGTCTCGGCCAGCAGGGTCTCGTGGTTGGTCGCCAGGTCCAGCACGGCCAGCCGCCAGGTGCCGGCGCGCTGGTCGAGTCGCTTCTTGTAGGCGATCCTGGTTCCGTCGGGTGAGAGGGACGGGCACTCGGCGTCGGTGCGAAGAGCCGTCATGGTGCGCTGCCGAAGACTCCCCCGGACGAGCCAGGTGGTGCCTCCGGAGGCTGCGGTGGCGAAGAACGTGTCGTCGTCGCCGGCGAAGGTCACGCCCCAGTAGTTCCGGTCGATCTGGTTCAGGGTCGTGCCGTTGGGCAAGGTGGTCGTCCACGTCTCCAGGTCGCTCAGGGCGCGGCCGTTGCGGCGTACGACGGTCTGAGTGGAAAAGGTGGTCTGGGCGTAGGAGTGGCCGGAGACGAACGTGGTCGTCGAGACCAGCGAACCGTCGGCCGACATCCGGGCCCGGCTGGGCAGTCCCACCAGCTCGTCGGTCGTCGTGGGGCGCAGCGCAGCGTCGAGCAGCGAGACCGCGTACGTCGGCGCCACCCCCTGCTCGGCGCTCACGCACACCCCGGAGCCCGCCGTGGCGTAGACCCGCTCGCAGCTGACCGGCGTCACCGCCCGGGGTCCGCCGGGGTCGGCGATCGAGACCATGGCGAGCTTCGAGTAGTCGGGACCCAACACGACGTTGCGGAAGACGATCCTCGGCTCCGCCAGCACCGTCGAGGGATTCAGGGTCGCCGTGCTCGGGGTCGAGGTCTGACTCACCGCACGCCGAGCCGTCCAGAAGTACCCGCCCGCCACGGCCAGGCAGAGCACCAGGATGCCGGCCAGCAGACTGAGCTGAACCCGGGTCATACGGCCACCGCCGTACGCCGCGGACCCCGCAGCAGCCAGGCCGCGAGCGGCACCGCCACGGCGAGCAGGACGGCCATCACCCCGAGCGCGGTGGGCCGACCGGACAGGGTCCAGAGCAAGCCGAAGCCGACCGAGGCGCCGAACCGGGTGAGCGCGACGACGGTCTGGGCTGCGGCGATCCCCGTCGCGCGGCTGCTCTGCGGCACATACCGGCTGGCCAGCGCGGCAAGCACCCCGTCGGTCGCGGCGTAGAAGAGGCCGAGCATGGCCAGCACCGCGACCACCCACACCGCGCCGCCGAGCTGGGTGGCGGTCAACCCGTACGCCGCGGCCAGCACGAGGTGCCCACCGACGAAGACCTTCATCCGACCGACCCGGTCGGCGAGCCGGCCCAGCGGGATGGCCAGCAGCAGGTACGCGGCGTTGGTGCCCACCATCAGCAGCGGGAAGAAGCTGGCCCCGAACGAGCCGGAGGCCGCCAGCACCAGGTAGAGGAAGCCGTCCCCGATGGTCAGCAGACCCAGCAGCCCGGCGCCGACCAGCAGCCTCCGCAGGCGTGGGTCGGCCAGATCGCTCCAGCGCATCCGGGCCCGGGGCTCGGTCGGAGTTGCGGAACCGGCGGGCGCGGTCGCCACGGCCCGACGGGCCCGACCGGGAACGGCGACGACCAGCACCGCCAACCCGACCACCGCAACGGCGGCGCTGAACACGAAGACCGAGTGGTAGCCACCGAGGCCGAACGGGATGGCGGCGAGGATGGCGAAGGCCACCAGCGGTCCGATCAGGGCGCCGGCGGTGTCCAGCGCTCGGTGCACGCCGAAGTTGCGGCCCAGCTGGGCGGGTTCGGATGCGTCGGCGATCATCCCGTCACGCGGCCCGGTGCGTAGTCCCTTGCCGAGGCGGTCGGCGGCGACGACCCCGGTGATGGCCGCCAGGCCGGTGGCCGGCAGCATGGCGAACCGCGACAGCGCAGAGATCCCGTAACCGACGAAGGCCACCCACTTGCCGTGCCGGGTCGAGTCGGCCCACCAGCCGCCCAGCACCCGGACCAGGGCGCTGACGCCTTGGTACAGGCCGTCGATGAACCCGTACGCCAGGGGGCTCATCCCCAGCACCGCGGTCAGGTAGAGGGGCAGGATCGCCACCACCGACTCTGAGGAGATGTCGGTGAAGAAGCTCACGGCGCCGAGGGCGAGGACGGTGCCCGGAACCCGACGGCGTACGGCCTGGGCGCCTGAGGTGGGCGCCGGGGCAGGGGCTGGAGCCTGGGTTCCTTCCTCGGCACCCACGCCGCGCACGGTCACGTACATGTACGGTCCTACCGGTCCAGCTCGTGCAGCCGTGAGGCCGGGCCCGCCGACTCGTCGATGGCGTACCGGCGGCCGCAGGCGCAGTGCAGGTCATCGGGCAGCCGACGGCCACAACGGCACGCCCAGCCGATCTGCCGGCCGGGGTTGCCCACCACGAACGCGTGCGCGGCGACGTCGGCCACCACCACGGCGCCGGCGCCCACGAACGCGTCGGCCCCGATGGTGACGCCGCAGACGACGACGACGCGGGCCCCAAGCGTGACACCGTTCTCGACGATGGTGCGGGCGAGGGCATCCCCGCTGCGCTTGATGTGCGCCCGCGGATTGAGGTCGTTGGTGAAGGTCACCCCGGGGCCGAGAAAGGCGTCGTCACCCACGGTGACCCCGTCGAAGATCATCACCTGGTTCTTCACGGTGACGCGGTCGCCGAGCACCGCGCCGCTCTCGACGTAGGCTCCGTCGCAGACGTTGCAGTCCGCCCCGATCTGGGCACCCGCCAACACATGGGCGAAAGCCCAGACGCGCGTCCCGCTGCCGACCCGGTCGCTCTCGCACAACCCGTTCGGGTGCACGAAGACGGCATCGTTCAGCGCCGCTGCTGCCATGGACTGCCCTTCCCCCTTTTACCCGACGCCCCCGGCCGGGTTGCTCCATTCCTCTGCGCTGCCGACCACCGTGAGGCGATGGGTTGATGCAGTCCCCAAGGAGCATGCACATCATCGCCAGAATTGGGTCATCCCGTCAGCCGATAAGCGAAATTGGTACGCCTTCGCGAGTGATTTCTTTCCTACGCAACCGACTGGTCGCGCGTTGATCTCCCACCGTCGTTCGGAGTTCACCTGCTGGACGTGTCTCAGGGCGGTTTTGCCTCAGCGAGCGTCTGCCGGCGGCACGGGTGACGGGGGCCCACAGGCTTTCTCAGGTTCTGCACAGGTTCCTGCCAACCGGCACCCAGTGGGGCCCCTCACGATGGACGCTGTCCGCACGTGAGCAACGCCGCCGCCCTGCCCCGCAGGTCGCGGCTCGAAGGAGAACCATGGCAACGAAGAAGACCCTTGTGACCGCAGCCGCCGGCATCGCGGCCCTGGGCGCCGGCCTCGGCATCGCCGGTCTGGCTTCCGCCGACCCCACGGCGAGCCCGACTCCGAGCGCGACCTCCACCGCCAGCGGCGCTCCGTCCGGCAAGGCGGACCCCCGCGGAGGCGGCGGACCCGGCCGGGGTGGTCACGGGGACCATCAGGAGGCGCTGGCCAAGGAGCTGGCGACCAAGCTGGGCCTGGACGAGGCCAAGGTGGCTGACGCGCTGAAGGCCGTACGCGAGGAGAACCGCCCCACGACCAAGCCGACCCCGGGCACCGCCAAGCCGGACCGATCGGCCGACGACGCTGCCCTGGCCAAGGCGCTCGCCGGCAAGCTGGGGGTCGACGAGGCCAAGGTCAAGACTGCCCTCGACGAGATCCGGGCCGCGCGGGCGACCGAGCGGACCGCAGCCTTGAAGACCAAGCTCGATACCGCGGTGAAGGCCGGCACCCTGACCCAGGCCGAGGCCGATGCCGTGGCGAAGGCGGTCGACAAGGGCGTCATCAACGTCGGGCCGCGCTGACGTCGGGGGACTAGTCGCGTACGACCTCGGCCAGGGCGGCCGCCCGGGTGCTGGTGAAGACCTCCTCCAGCATCACAGGGCGGCCGTCGGGACCGGTCAGCGGCACCCGCCAGTTCGGGTACTCGTCGATCGTGCCGGGCTGGTTCTGCGCCCGCCGGTCGCCGACCGCGTCGGTCAGGGCCACGTTCAGCAGCCGGGACGGCGTCCAGGTCAGGTAGCGGTGCAGCGCGCGGACCGTCTCCTCGACGTCCGCGTGTTCCCGCAGGGCGCCCCGCTGGCGCAGGTTGTCGAGCCAGGCCCGCCGCTCCGCCTCGTCGACCGCCAGCTCCTCACTCAGCGACCGGGTCAAGATGCCGAGCTCGTCGCGCAGCCGTACGTGATCCCCCGCCAGGTACGCCGTCGTGGGCGGCAGGTCGTGGGTCGTCACCGAGGCGAGGCAGTACTCCCGCCACCACTCCGGTCGGAGCGGCGCGCCGGAGCCGTCGAACTCGAACTCGAACCACAGGATCGAGGTGCCGAGGATGCCACGCTCGCGCAGGTAGTCCCGCACCCACGGCTCGACCGTGCCGAGATCCTCCCCCACGACGAGGGCGCCCGCCCGGTGCGCCTCCAGGGCCAGGATGCCGATCATGGCCTCGTGGTCGTAGCGCACATAGGTCCCCTCGGTCGGCCCTGCTCCCTTCGGGATCCACCAGAGCCGGAACAGACCGATGACGTGGTCGACCCGGATCCCCCCGGCGTGCCGCAGGATCGTGGAGACCATCTCGCGGAAGGGGGCGTACGCCGTCGCGGCCAGCCGATCCGGTCGCCACGGCGGCTGGCTCCAGTCCTGGCCGTTCTGGTTGTAGGGGTCTGGCGGCGCGCCCACGGTGATGCCCTGGGCGTAGGAATCCTGCAGGCTCCAGGCGTCGGCTCCCCGCGGGTGCACCCCGACAGCGAGGTCGTGCATCACCCCGAGTGACATCCCGGCCCGCAACCCGGCCTGCTGGGTGGCGGCCAGCTGCTCGTCGAGGAGCCACTGCAGCCAGCACTGGAAGTCCACGTCGTCGACGTGCTCCGCGGCGTACGCCTGGACGGCCGGCGCGTCGGGGTGCCGCAGCTCCTCGGGCCAGTCGGTGAACCGCGGTCCGAACTCCTGGCAGATCGCCGCCCAGATGGCGAAGTCGTTGAGTCCGCGACCCTCGCGCTCCCGGTAGGCACGAAACGACGCCTCCCGGCCCGGCGTGCGCGGGACCCCGAAGATGATCTTCAGGGCCTTCCGTTTGGCCTTCCAGATCACGTCCCGCTCGATCTGGGTGGAGTTCGCCAGCCGGACCTTGAGCTTGATCCGCCGCTTGTTGATCTTGGCCCGCTGCTGCTCAGTCGCGACGGCGTACTCGGGGATGCGTTCGACCCGGAGGTAGATGGGGTTGGCGAACCGGCGGCTGGTCGGCAGGTACGGCGACGGCTCCATCGGGGCCACCGGCTCCGCCGCGTGCAGCGGGTTGACCAGCACGTAGTCCGCACCGTGCTCGGCCGCCGACCAGACCGCGAGGTCTTCCAGGTCGGTGAGGTCGCCGAGCCCCCAGGACTGCCGCGAGGTGACGCTGTAGAGCTGGGTGGCCAGCCCCCACACGCGTCGGTCGCCCATCGACGCCGGGAAGCCGAGCCAGGCCGGGGTGACGATGAGTGGCATGGATGCCTCGCTGGCCCCGGACCGGGCGTGCAGCGTGTGGTAGCCCAGCGGCAGGTTGTCCGGGATCTCGAACGACGCCTCGCCGTGCAGCACGCCGTCCACGTCGTGAGGTGGAGTCCAGTTGTCCTGCTGGTGGAGTCCGTGGCGCTCCCCGCCGCTCTCGAGCTCGATCCAGATCGTCACCGGGTCGCCGTGCGGGACGTGCACCCAGACCGAGGCCGTACGCCGCTCCCTCAGGGCCAGGAAGGGCGGCAGCATCCGGGTCCACGGGAGCTCCCGGTGCGCCGCCAGCGCCGCCGCCGCCGACTCCGGGGTGGACGCGTCGACCCCGAGTCCGGCCAGCACCCGGACGACCGTCTCGGGCTGCACGTCGACGTGCACTCCCTGCCAGTCCCAGTAGTCGGTGGCGATGCTGAACGCATCGGCGAGGTCTTGGAGTGCAGGATCGAGGTCAGCCACCCGGACATCCTTTCACCGCGGAGCCCAGCCCCGCTTACCCCCACATGTCCGAGGTCCCCCCACCTATTGATGGGGGAACCTCGGACAGGTGGGGGTAAGCGGAGTAGGAATGTGGCATGAGGGTCGTGGTTCTGTCCGACACCCACAGCCCGCGGTTCTGGAAGGGCTGCCCGCCGGAGGTCGCTGTCCACCTCGAGGGCGCCGACGTCATCCTGCACGCCGGGGACGTCTGCACCGTCGACGTGCTCGAGCTCCTCGAGACCTACGCGCCCGTGTACGCCGTGCTCGGCAACAACGACGGGCCGGAGATCGCCGACTGGGGGGCGCCCGAGACGTTGACGCTGGACCTGGCCGGGCTGCAGGTCGCGATGATCCACGACAGCGGTCCAGCGACGAGACGGATCGACCGGCTGCGACGCCGGTTCCCCACCACCGACCTGGTCGTCTTCGGCCACTCCCACATCCCGATGGACCTGAGCGAGGGCGGCTTCCGGATCTTCAACCCGGGCTCCCCCACCGACCGCCGCCGTCAGCCCTGCGGCACGATCGGTCTGCTCGACATCGACGACGGTCGGTTGAGCAACGCGGCCATCGTCCCGGTCACCCGTCCTCGCGGAACGGCTCCGGCTTGACGTAGGCGAAGCCGCAGGGCAGCGGCTGAACGCTCTTCTTGACGCCCTTGGCCCGGAAGGTGACCTGGACCCAGTTCTCGGGCCAGCGGTCATAGTTGGCCTCGGCGTTGTCGAGGAGCAACTCGATCTGGTTGGACTTGATGGCCAGCGGAGCCTTGTCCTTCGGGGCGAGCCGGATGGTGACCTTGCCGGCCGCGGGTTGGATGATCCCGTCGAATGCGGACTCGGTGCACACCCCGCCGTACCCGCGCAGCGGCTTGGTCTGGACGAGGAGCTGGTCCTCGACCGCCACCGTCCGGGTGATCCTGACGGACCCGCCGTCCACGCAGGAGGTGGTGTCGCTGGCGAGCCTGCGCTTCTCCCGGATCTCGAATCCCCCGCCCGAAGCAGCTCGGGTCTTGGTCACCTCATCACCACAGCGCACGGTCAGAGCGACAACATCCTTGACCTGCTCGGCCCCGCTGGTGACCGGGTTCCAGAGCCAGACGTAGTAGCCGACCTCGTAACCGTTCCCATCGACCCGCTGCAGCGGAGCCAGCACATCCAGGTAGCCGTCGTCGTTCGCGTCGGCGTACACCTGCAGCTTCTTGGGCGTGGTCCAGGACAAGCCCTTGGCCTTGAGCACCCCGTTCTTCAACGTGACCTTCTCACCGCGTTGCACTTCGACCCAGGTCTGGTCACCCAGGTCGACCCTCCGGATGGCCCCCAGGTCAGGAGCCGGCGTCGGCGTGACCGCCAGGGTCGGACTCGATGACGGCCCGGCCGTCGAACCGGGCGGCTCGGCTTCCGACCCACCGGTGGCGTCGCACCCGCTCACCACCACGGCCAGTCCCGCCAAAATCACCGCGCCCCGTCTCACCCCCGTGAGGCTAACGAGATCTCAGCCGCGCCGTGGGCACAAATCTGCGAAATCTGCTCCCGAGGGAAGCGAGGGCTAGTCGGACACCGCAGCGAGCTGACCGCAGGCACCGTCGATCTCGCGACCGCGGGTGTCGCGTACGGTCACGGGTACGCCCTTGGCCTGCAGCCGCCGGACGAACTCGTCCTCGTCGCGACGCCGCGAGGCGGTCCACTTGGAGCCGGGCGTCGGGTTCAGCGGAATCAGGTTCACGTGCACCCAGCCCCAGTTGCCGCGGCGCTTCAGCACTTTGGCCAGGAGATCGGCCCGGAAGGCCTGGTCGTTCATGTCGCGAATCAGGATGTACTCGATGGAGACCCGCCGCTTGGTGATCCGGGCGTACTCCCAGGCCGCGTCGACGACCTCGTCGACGTTCCAGCGCGTGTTGATCGGCACCAGCTCGTCGCGCAGCTCGTCGTCGGGCGCATGCAGCGACAGGGCGAGGGTGACGGGGATGCCCTCCTGGGCCAGCTGCTGGATCCGGGGGACCAGACCCACGGTGGACACCGTGATGCCGCGGGCACTCATGCCCAGCCCGTCCGGGGCCGGGGCGACGAGCTGACGTACGGCCCCGATCACGGCCTTGTAGTTGGCCAGCGGTTCACCCATCCCCATGAAGACCACGTTGGACACGCGGTCGCGACCGCCGGGGACCAGACCCCGGTCGAGCTTGCGCGCACCGTCCATCACCTGCTCGACGATCTCCGCGGTGCTCATGTTGCGCTGCAGACCGCCCTGACCGGTGGCGCAGAACGGGCAGGCCATTCCGCACCCGGCCTGACTCGAGACACACAGGGTGACCCGGTCGGGGTAACGCATCAGCACGCTCTCCACGAGCGCCCCGTCGTGCAGGCGCCACAGCGACTTGACGGTGGTGTCGTCGTCGCAGGACAACTCGCGGACAGAGGTGAGGAGCCGGGGCATGAACTTCTCCGCCAACGTCTCACGTACGCCGCTGGGGAGATCGGTCCACTCGGCGGGGTCGTCCCGCAGGCCCTCGAAATAGTGGGCGGACAGCTGCCGAGCGCGGTACGCCCGGTGACCCGCCGCCTCCACGGACTCACGACGCTCGGTCGGGCTCAGGTCGGCCCAGTGCACCGGGGGCTTGCCCCGGCGGGGTGCCTCGAAGACGAGTGGGAGATTGCCGGATCGCGTCGCCCGCGGGGTCGACCCGCCCGCCGGCGCAGAACTGTCCCCTGAGTTTGTCGGCGGCGTCATCCGCCGGGAACCAAGATGTACATGATCAACCAGGCTACCGGCGCAGCGACCAGGAGCGAATCCAAGCGATCCATCACCCCGCCGTGACCGGGCAGGAAGGAGCTCATGTCCTTGATTCCGAGATCTCGCTTGATCATGGATTCGATCAGGTCCCCGCAGGTGCCCACCGCGACCAGACAGACGGCCAGGATGATGCCGACCCAGTAGGGCACGCCGAGCCCGAACATGGCCATCAGCACGCCGGCCACGGTGCCGAAGACGACGGAGCCGGCGAACCCCTCCCAGGACTTCTTGGGACTAATCCGCGGCGCCATCGGGTGTTTCCCGAACAGCACCCCGGCCACGTAGCCACCGGTATCGCTCATGGCCACGATCAGCAGGAAGGTCACCGTCCGCGCCACCCCGCGGTCCCCGGCCAGGATCAGTGCGGTGAACGACCCGAGCATGGGCACGTACGCGATGATCAGCAGGCTCGCCGAGGCGTCCTTCACGAACCCTGTGGCTCCACCGGGCATCCGCCAGATCAGTGCGGCGAGGACGGTCAGAGCCAGGGCCGCCAACAGCACGCTGGTGGTGGAGAACACCACGGGTTTCTGCTGGCCGGCGAGGTAGGACCCGATCGAGATGGCGATGCTGCCGGCCACGATGGGCACGATGGCCGACGTCATTCCGTGCTTGCGCAGGGCCTGGTGGAGTTCGATCGAGCCGAGCGCGAGGGCGACGGCCACGAGGACGACGAAGGCCGGCTTCAAGAAGATGAGGCTGAGCACGATGTACGCCCCGAGCCCGAGGCCGACCGCCAACGCCTTGGGTAGGTCGCGTCCGGCCCGCCCGTGCTGCTGGGCCGGCTGCGGGGCCGGTTGCGGGGTCTCGCTCACGTCACCTGGACTTCGCTCGTACGACGTCGCTCGCCCACTCAGACGGAGAGCAGGTCGGCTTCCTTGTGCTTGAGCAGGTCGTCGACGGCGTCGGTGTGCTTCTTGGTCGAGGCGTCCAGCTGCTTCTCGGCGCGGGCCACCTCGTCCTCGCCCACCTCTTTGTCCTTGACCATCTTGTCGAGCGCTTCCTTGGCTCCGCGGCGAGCCCCCCGCACGGAGATGCGTGCGTCCTCGGCCTTGTTCTTGGCCAGCTTGATGTACTCCTTGCGGCGCTGCTCCGTCAGCTGGGGCAGCGTGACCCGGATGGTCTTCCCGTCGTTGGACGGGTTGACGCCGAGATCGGAGTCGCGGATGGACTTCTCGATCGCGGTCACCGACGACTGGTCGTACGGGGTGATCATGACGACGCGGGCGTCGGGGACCTGGAAGGTGGCGAGCTGCTGGAGCGGAGTCGGGGACCCGTAGTAGTCGGCGGTCAGCTTGGCGAACATCGCCGGGTGGGCACGACCGGTACGGATGGCAGCGAACTCCTCCTTGGCGTACTCGATGGCGTTGGCCATCTTGGTCTCGGCTTCGCCAATGATGTCGGAGATCACGGTGATCTGGCTCCTCTGATGCGGTGTGGTGCGGCCTGGGATCGCGATCTCAGGCGTGGACGGTCGTACCGATCTTCTCACCCGAGATCACCGCGACGATGGTCCCGTCGGTGTCGAGGCTGAAAAAGGTCATCGGCAGCTTGTAGTCCCGGGCCATGCTGATGGCGGTGGCGTCGGCCACCTTGAGGTCGCGAGCCAGGTACTCGTCGTAGGTCAGGTCGTCGAACTTCACCGCGTCGGCGTGCTTGTGCGGGTCGGCGGAGTAGACCCCGTCGACGCCCTGCTTGCCCATTAGCAGCACCTCGGCGCTGAGCTCGAGAGCACGCTGGGCGGCCACGGTGTCGGTCGAGAAGTACGGCAGACCGGCACCGGCGCCGAAGATGACCACCCGGCCCTTCTCGAGATGCCGCTCGGCCCGGCGAGGGACGTAGGGCTCGGCGATCTGACCCATGGTGATGGCGGTCTGCACCCGGGTTTGAACACCTTCCTTCTCCAGGAAGTCCTGCAGGGCCAGGCAGTTCATCACCGTGCCCAGCATGCCCATGTAGTCGGCGCGGTCACGCTCCATGCCTCGCTGCTGCAGCTCGGCACCGCGGAAGAAGTTGCCACCGCCGACGACGACCGCGACCTGGACCCCGTCCTTGACCACCGTGGCGATCTGCTGGGCGAGACCGAGGACGACCTCGGGGTCGACGCCGACGTTGCCGCCGCCGAAGACCTCTCCGGACAGCTTCAACATGACCCGCTTGTAGGGACTGCTCACCGCGTGAATCTCCTGCTCGAAACGACCTGCGGACACAAAAATGCGCTACGAACCCGGTCGGGGTCCGTAGCGCATTCTGTCATCCAGACGTTGGCGCTCAGGCGCCGGCAGCCTCGAAGCGGACGAAACGGGTGACCTTGATCCCCGCCGCGGCCAGCTGCTTACCGACGCTGGTCTTGTTGTCGGTCACCGACGGCTGGTCGAGAAGGGCGACGTCCTTGAAGAACGAGTTCACCCGGCCCTCGACGATCTTGGTCAGCGCCTGGGCGGGCTTGCCCTCTTCCTTCGCCGTGGCTTCGGCGATCCGACGCTCGTTCTCCACGAGCTCGGCCGGCACCTCGTCGCGGCTCAGGTACTGCGGCTTCATCGCAGCGATCTGCATCGCAGCGGCGCGAGCTGCAGACTCGTCGCTTCCCTCGTACTCGACGAGGACGCCGACCTGCGGCGGCAGGTCGGAGGCCCGACGGTGCAGGTAGACCACGGTCTGCCCGTCGAAGTAGGCGGCGTTGCTGACCTCGAGCTTCTCGCCGATCTTCACCGCGAGGGCCTCGACGGCCTCGCTGATCGTCTTGCCCGAGGCCAAGGCGGCGGCGTTGGCGGCCTCGACGCCGTCGGCCTTGCTCGCCGCAACGGCCTTGACCGCGTCGGAGGCGAGAGCCTGGAACTCGTCGTTCTTGGCCACGAAGTCGGTCTCGGCACCGAGCTGGAGCAGAGCACCGCCGTCGTTGGCGACCAGACCGTTGGAAGCGGTGCGCTCAGCGCCCCGCTTGGCGGCCTTGGCCTGACCGTTGACCCGGAGAATCTCGACGGCTTTGTCGTAGTCGCCGTCGGCCTCGGTCAGGGCCTTCTTGCAGTCCATCATCCCCGCGGCGGTGGCGTCGCGGAGCTTCTTCACATCAGCAGCAGTAATCGTTGCCATGGGATGATCGATCCCCTTTCTGGGTCTTCAGAGATGAGAATGCAGTGTGCGCAGCGGCCCGAGGGCCCCTGGTCACTGAGCGGCAGGCTCGGCCTGGGCCTCGGCGTCCACCGCGGCATCAGCCTCGGCTTCGGCTTCGACGGCAGCCGGCTCGGGCTGCTCGTCGGCCGGCACCGGGGCGGCGTCGGCGGCAGGAGCCTCATCCGGGGTGGCCGCAGCGGCTTCCTGCGAACCTCCGAGGAGCTCGAGCTCCCAGTCGGGCATCGGCTCGACGGTCGCCTCGGCGCCCGTCTGGGCACCGGAACGAGCAACGAGACCCTCGGCGACGGCGTCGGCCAGCACGCGCGTGAGCAGCGAGACGGACCGGATCGCGTCGTCGTTGCCCGGGATCGCGAAGTCGACCTCGTCGGGGTCGCAGTTGGTGTCCAGGATGCCGATGACGGGGATCTTCAGCTTGCGCGCCTCGTCGACCGCGAGGTGCTCCTTCTTGGTGTCGACGATCCAGACCGCCTGCGGGGTCTTGACCATGTCGCGGATGCCGCCCAGGGTCTTCGCGAGCTTGTCCTTCTCGCGACGGAGCCCGAGCAGCTCCTTCTTGGTCAGGCCAGAAGCGGCGACGTCGTCGAAGTCCATGCCCTCAAGCTCCTTGAGGCGCTGGATCCGCTTGATGATCGTGCCGAAGTTGGTCAGCATGCCGCCGAGCCAACGCTGGTTGACGTAGGGCATCCCGACGCGGGTTGCCTGCTCGGCGATGGTCTCCTGGGCCTGCTTCTTGGTGCCGATGAACAGCACCTGGCCGCCGCGGGAGACGGTGTCCTTGACGAACGCGTACGCGCGGTCGATGTAGGTCAGCGACTGCTGCAGGTCGATGATGTAGATGCCGTTG
>DATDBS010000015.1:0-53013 GCA_036524735.1 Propionibacteriaceae bacterium | reverse complement strand
TCGGCGATGGTCTCCTGGGCCTGCTTCTTGGTGCCGATGAACAGCACCTGGCCGCCGCGGGAGACGGTGTCCTTGACGAACGCGTACGCGCGGTCGATGTAGGTCAGCGACTGCTGCAGGTCGATGATGTAGATGCCGTTGCGCTCGGTGAAGATGAAGCGCTTCATCTTGGGGTTCCAGCGACGGGTCTGGTGCCCGAAGTGGACGCCGCTCTCGAGGAGCTGGCGGGTGGTGACGACGGCCATGGCCGTATTCCTTCCTTGCCGGCACGCACAGATGCCGACGTACGGTTGCTCGGAGCCGAACGGTTCGGCGCCGCCTGATGTCGCGCGGCACTGACCCACGAACGTTCGTAGGACCGGATGTGTCGCCCGGCCGGGGCCGGTGAGCGAGCATGCGAAGTCAGACCTGTTCCCAGGACTGCTCAGCGAAGTCTACCCACCGCGGCAGCAAGCGACGAAACTGAACACGACCCTGAGTTGTCCACAGCTCGGCGGACCGCAGCCGGGGCGTCGTCCACAGATCTTTGCGGGGCCGCACGATTCGGGGTCGACGTACGCAGACTCTCGACGTGAAGCCCCTTCTCCTGACTGCCGGCTGGCGGCTCGTCCTGATCGCCTTCCTCACCCTCGCGCTGCTGGGCCTGCCGGTGCCGGTCCGGGCGGACGACCGGTTGCCGGCCACGAGCGGTTGGCCACTGGCCGGGACCCCCCGGGTGACACGCGAGTTCGATCCGCCGTTGACCCGTTGGGGACCCGGCCACCGCGGCGTGGACCTGGCGGCCCGGCCGGGGCAGTCGGTGCTCGCAGCCTCGAGTGGGGTGGTCAGCTTCGCCGGGTCGGTCGCCGGCAAAGGCGTGGTCACCATCGACCACGGCGGCGGCTTGAGCACCACGTACGAGTCGATCCGGCCCCGGGTCTCGGTCGGAGCCGCGGTGGCGACCGGGGACGTGATCGGCGTCATCAGGGGCGGGACCCACTGCGGCAGCTGCCTGCACTGGGGCCTGCGGCTCGGGAAGACCTACCTGGATCCGCTGACCCTGGTCCGCCGCCGGGACGGCTCCCTCCGGCTGGTGTCCTCTTCACGGCGGGGCGCCGTCCAACGCGAGGCCGCCGCGCGGGCGTTGGCGGAGGCAGCGGCGGAGTCGATGGGCATCGTCGGTGCGCCGGCCGGTACGCCGGGGGCTCACGGCTTCGCCCGCCCGGTCCCTGGCGCCATCACGTCCCCCTTCGGACGTCGGTTCCACCCGGTGCTGCACATCTGGAAGCTGCACGACGGCACCGACTTCGGTGCGAGCTGCGGCACCCCGATCCGAGCGCCGTACGACGGTCGCGTGTCACGCACCTACTTCAATCCCGGGTACGGCAACCGGTTGCTGCTCGACCACGGCCGGGTTGACGGGCACGAGGTCGTGACGGCGTACAACCACGCCACCGGCTACGTGGTCCGGGGCGGGGACCAGGTTCGACGCGGCCAGGTGATCGGACACGTCGGGAGCACCGGCTACTCCACCGGGTGCCACCTGCACCTGATGGTCTGGCTGGACGGCGGGCTGGCCGATCCGATGAGCTGGTTCTGATGCTCCCGCGCCCTGAGCCTGTAGAAGGCCCCGCAGGGGTTGTGCTCCCGGCCTCCCCAGCTCAAGCGCGGGGGTGGGCCTGCTGGTACGCCGCACGCAACCGTTCGCTGGTGACATGGGTGTAGATCTGCGTCGTGGCCAGCGAGGCGTGCCCGAGCATCTCCTGGACGCTGCGCAGGTCGGCGCCACCCTCGAGCAGATGCGTGGCCATCGCGTGCCGGAGTCCGTGCGGTCCGAGGTCGGGCGCACCGTCGACGATGCGCAACGCCCGGTGCACGATCCGGCGTACGACGCGGGGGTCGATCCGGGCGCCGCGCTCCCCCACGAACAGGGCCGACCCGGACTCCGGCCTGGCCAAGACGACGCGGCCCTCGCCCAGCCAGGCCGCCAGGGCCCGCACAGCCGGAGCGCCCAGAGGGACGGTGCGTTCCTTGCGTCCCTTGCCCAGCACCCGCAGCGCCCGGCGGTCGCCGTCCAGGTCGGTCAGGTCGAGGCCGCACAGCTCGGCGACCCGGATGCCGCTCGCGTAGAGGACCTCGAGCAGGGCGACGTCACGCAGCGCCACCGGACCCGGTTCGTGCTGCGCGGCCGCGATGGCCTCAGCCAGCATGGCCGCGGCATCGGCCTGGCCGAGGTGAGCCGGAAGGGCCCTGACCACCTTGGGCGAGCGCAGGGCGGCAGCCGGGTTGGCCTCGATCAGGCCGGTGCGCTGAGCCCAGCCGAAGAAGACCCGGACGGCGGCCGCGCGACGCTGCAGGGTGCTGCGCGCCTGGCCCAAGGTCTGCTGCTTGGCCAACCAGCTCCGCAGACTGCTGAGCTGGACGTCGGCGAGCGTCGGGAGCCCGAGCCGCTGCAGATGGAGCAGCAGCGTGGTGATGTCGCCGACGTACGCCCGTACGGTGTGCTCCGAGAGATCGCGCTGCCACTGCAAGTGCTGCGCGTAGTCCGCGAGCAGCGCGGCGAAGTCGGACCCGAGCTCGTCCGCAGCGGAGCTCGGCTCGGAATCGGTGGACACGTCCCCACCATCGGTGCGACCGCGGTTCATCGCAAGCCGCCACACGGTCACCCGTGGTATTCAAGACAGATGTCGACCACCCACCCCAGGCTGCTGATCGGCGGCTACACCCCCGAGATGGAGGGCCGGGCGACCGGCATCACCACCCTCGAGACCGGCCCGGACGCCACCACGACGATCGGCACGCTCGAGCTCCCGTCACCGACGTACCTGATCACCCACCCGGATCAGCCCTGGATCTTTGCGGTTACCGAGGGCCAGCCGTCCAGGTTGAGCAGTGCCGTGGTTGCGGACGACGGAACTCTGACGCTCCTGTCGCAGGTGCAGACCGACGGCGATTTCGCCTGTCACCTCGCCCTGGCGCCCGACCACCGGCACCTCGTGGTCGCGCACTACGGCTCCGGGTCGGTGGCCAGCGTTCGGCTCGAGGCCGATGGGCGGCTCAGCGAGCAGGTCGACCTCTGGACCTTCGCCGGAACCGGTCCCGACCCTGAACGTCAAGAAGGTCCGCACGCGCACCAGGTGGTGTTCGACGGTGACGAACTGCTCGTCGCCGATCTCGGCACCGACCAGATCCACCGGCTGCGGCTGGACCCGGAGGGGCGCTTCCGGACCGCGGCCGCGCCCGTCCAGCTCCCGGCGGGATCGGGCCCGCGCCACCTGGTCATCATCGAGGACCACCTGGTCGTGGGTTGCGAGCTGAGCGGAGACCTGTGGGTGGGCGTACGGACCACAGACGGGTGGCAGCAGACCCAGCTGGTGGCCGGATCCTCCGCCGAGACCAGCGAGCGCATCGCTCCCTCCGCCCTGCGTTCCGACGGGGACACCGTCTTCATGGCCAACCGGGGCGCCGGCACCATCGCGTCCTTCACGCTGGACCGAGTGACCCACTTCCTGAGCCCGCTCGCTGAGTTCGACTGCGGGGGCCCGGGACCCCGGGATCTGGTGGTCAGGTCCGACGGGCTGTGGGTGGCGAACCAGACGAGTGACGTGATCACCGTGCTCGACCGGGACGGAGGCGCAGTCGCCACGATCACCTCTCCCAGTCCTGCCTGCATCGTCATCCTCGAACCCTCGGCTGCGCGATAACGTGACCCCCGTGACTGCCACAACCGATGAGCTCAAGACCGGCGGAACGGTCCTGCCGATCACCCGCTGGGGTACCCCGGTGATGCACGCCCGGACCCAGCCCGTGACGAGCTTCGACGACGACCTGCAGCGTTTGGTCAAGGACATGTTCGCGACCATGTACGCGGCCGAGGGCGTCGGTCTGGCGGCCACCCAGGTCGGGCTCGACCTCGCCGTTTTCGTCTACGACTGCCCCGACGACGACCACGTCCGCCACATCGGCGTCATCTGCAACCCCGAGATCACACTCCCGGAGGGCAAGGACCGCAAGCTCGAGGCGGCCGACGAGGGCTGCCTCTCGCTGCCGGGCGCCTACAGCGAGCTCGCGCGTCCTGACCGCGCCGTCTGCTCGGGCCAGGATCAGCTCGGGTCACCCGTCGAGGTCGTGGGCACGGGTCTACTGGCTCGTTGCCTGCAGCACGAGACCGACCACCTGAACGGCACCGTCTTCGGCGACCGCCTGTCGGGTCGGGCCCGCAAGAAGCTCTATGCGCAGCACGAAGACCTGGCCGACAGCTACCCCGACGACTGGCCGGTGACGCCGCGGTCCGACGAGGACGAGGACGAGGACGACAGCGAGTAGCAGGCGATGGCTGCCGCCGCGGCCACGTTGAGCGAATCGATCCCGGCGGACATGGCGATCTTGGCCCGGACGGATGCGCCCTGGCTCCACCGTTCGGACAGCCCGGCGCCCTCGGTCCCGACCATGATCGCCACCCGCTCGTTCGGGTGCAAACGCACCGCCAACGCCCTCAGGTCGACGGCGTCGTCCGCCAGGGTCAGCGCCACGGTCAAGAAGCCGGCGTCCCGCAGCAGCTCCGGCACCTCCCGCCAGGAGTCCAGCCGGGCCCAGGGCAGCGAGAACACAGCGCCCATGCTGACCTTGATCGACCGCCGGTAGAGAGGGTCAGCGGCCCGTGGAGCGAGCAGCACCCCGTCCCAGCCGAGCCCGGCCGCGTTCCGGACGATCGCCCCGATGTTCGTGTGGTCGACGACGTCCTCGATGACCACGAGCCGTCGGTACGCGAGCAGGTCGGCCACCTGATGACGTTGCTCCCGGTGCAGGGACGCCAGGGCGCCGCGGTGGACGTGGAAACCGGTGACCTCCTCGGCCAGCTCCTCAGAGACCACGTAGACCGGCACGTCCGGCCAGCGCGCGAGTACGTCGGTCAGCCCGACCAGCCACCGCTCCGCGAGGAGGAACGAGCGCGGCCGATGCCCGGCCTCGACCGCGCGACGGATGACCTTCTCGCCCTCGGCGATGAAGAGCCCTTGTTCGGCCTCCAGGTGTCGGCGCAGCGAACCCTCACGCAGGCGTACGTAGTCGGCCAGCCGCTCGTCAGCCGCGTCCGTGACGGGGATGCCGGCCGGTGTTCCGGGCATCGGCGGGGTCAGGCCGCGCGCCGGGTGAGCCGGGTCAGCGTCTCGACCAGCAAGCTCCGGATCCGAACCGCACGGCGCGGGTCGCCGCCGGCGAGCACCCCGACCAACACACCGTCGACCTCGGCGGTCGCCGGGGTCCACGCCGACGATCCGTACGCGTCGTCCGCCCGCACGCAGAAGGTACGTCCGCGCTCGGCCTCGGCAGCCGCGGACGCGTTCACCTCGGGGGCGTTCGTGGCGGCCAGGACGTACCAGGCCTCGGCGAGGTCACCGGAGGCGAAGTCCCGCTGGATCAGCTCGAGGTGGCCCCCGTCCGCCCAACGTTGGATCAGCGCCGAGGCGTGCGGGGCGATCACACGCACCCGGGCGCCGGCCTCCACCAACAAGGGAATACGACGCTCCGCGACGGCCCCGGCCCCGACGACCACGACGCGCCGACCGTGGAGTCGGAGCCCGGCCAGGTAGGGCGCGTTATCGGTGCGCCGGAAGCGGTTGGTCACGCCCCATTTTCACCTGAGAGCGGCAGATCGCCTATCCCAGCTCCGACCCACGCAAGTCTGTAGCCTTGCTCACAGCAGTAGAAAGGTTCTAGACTTGACAGATGCCCTACGTGCTCACCGTCGACCAGATCGACTCCCGGACGTCCGGGGATCTTGTCGCGGGCGTGCTCGAGCAACTCTCCACGACGCCGACCGTCCTCCCCTTCACCCGCACCGTCGGCGACGAGTTCCAGGGACTGCTCGAAGACCCACTGTCAGTGGTCGATGTCATCCTGAGCCTCATGCGAGCAGCACACTGGCACATCGGACTCGGGATCGGCTCCGTGCAGACTCTGACGTCCAGCGACCCCCGGGCGGCCCGCGGTGATGCCTTCATCGCCGCGCGCACCGCGGTCGAACGCGCCAAGACCGAGCCGAGCCACCTGGTGGTCGCCACTCCCGGCGACGACGATCCGGACGCCACCGATGTGGAGACGGTATTCCGACTCGTCGGCGCGGTGCGCACCCGTCGGACCGAGTCCGGCTGGGAGGCGGTGGACCTGCTCAACCAGGGCCAGACCCAGGCCGAGGCCGCGGCCCGGTTGAGCATCACCCGGCAAGCCCTCGGGCAACGGGCCCAGGCGGCGAACTGGGCCCTGGAACAGGCGGCGACCCCCACTCTCGTCCGCCTGTTGCGCCGCACCGAGCAGCTCGCGACCGGGGCGACGCCGTGAGCGGGTCAGCGGTGGCTGCCCTGGTCGTCTGGCTGGTGGTCAGTGCCGGCAGCCTATGGGTCTGGCTGCCGCCCGGGCGGTCCGGCCGCAAGCTGCTCGGTCGCACCTCCGTGCTGTTGGCCACGGTGACCGGCGTGGTGGTGCTCACCGGCGTGGCGGCTCTGCTCGGAGCCCGAGCGTCCCCGGTCAGGGGGGCGTGGTCGTGGGTCGCGGTCGGGTTGTCGGCGGTGGCCGCGGTGCTCGCCGGCGGTGCGGTGGTCATCTGCCTCCTCGGCCTGGCCGACTCCACTGCGAGGCCGGATGCGGCCCGTGTGCAGCGGACCGTGCTCCGCGGCGGGACGTGGATCGGCGCCCTGGAACGGCTGGCCCTGTTCGCCACGTTGCTCGCGGGTTGGCCCGAAGGGATCGCCGCGATCGTGGCCGTCAAGGCCTTCGCGCGCTATCCGGAGCTGAAGAACGGCCAGGCCACCGGCGCCATCGAGCGTTTCATCATCGGGACCTTCGCCAGCCTCGGCTGGGCCTCGGTCTGCGCCGGTGTCGCGCTGGTGCTGCTGCGATGACCGCGCCCATCCTGGGGACGCTGGCCTGGCGGCCCGCTCCCGACGTCCCCGAGCTGCTCGCGCCACCGGTCGCCGAGCTGATCGCCCGACTCGGACTGGAGGCGTACGCGGCGGCGATCAACCCCTCCCTGGCCGACACGGCGGCGTTCTGCGCGGCGTACGAGGTGCCGCTCGAGCGCTCCGCCAACTGTGTCGTGGTCAGCGGTCGGCGGGGCGACCAGGTCACGACGGCGGCCTGTCTCGTGCTGGCCACCGACCGGGCCGACATCAACAAGGTCATCCGGCGGCACCTCGACGTCCGCAAGATCTCCTTCGCCCCGATGGAGGAGGCGGTGAGCCGGACCGGGATGGAGTACGGCGGTATCACCCCGGTCGGGTTGCCCGCCGGCTGGCCCATCCTGGTCGACTCCGCCGTGGCCGCCGGCGACTGGCTCGTGGTCGGCAGCGGGATCCGCGGCAGCAAGCTGGCGGTCTCGGGGGCGACCTTGGGCGAGCTGCCCCACGCCGAGGTGTTGACCCTGCGGCTCAGCGCAACAGGTTGATGATCGCGGCGAGCCCGACGCCGACGATGACCACCCGGTAGACCGTCGGCGGGATCTTGCGGCCGACGCGCGCGCCCACCTGGGCGCCGATCACCGACCCGACGGCCAACGCGGCGACGATGGGCCAGCTGACGTGGGAGATGACGATGAACACCACCCCGGCGACGGCGTTGGCAATGCCGGTCAGGACGTTCTTCAGGCCGTTGATCCTCGGCAGGCTCTCCGCCGAGAGGGCCACCCCCATCACCGCGATGACCAGCACGCCCTGCGCGGCCCCGAAGTAGCCGCCGTACGCCCCCGTGAGCACGATGACCGGGAAGAGCCACAGCGGCCCGTCGACCGGACCGGCCCCGGTGCCGAGGCGTTCACGTCGCGCCGCGACCCGGCGCGACAACCAGGGCCCGATGATGACGAGGAGACAGCCCAGCCCGATCAGCACCGGCACGATCGCGTCGAAGGCCTCAGACGGCAGCCGCAACAGCAGCAGCGCACCACCGATGGCCCCGATCAGGGACGCGACCCCGTAGCGGAGGATGCGCTTCCGCTGGCCGACCAGCTCCTGACGGCTCGCGAGTGCCCCCGAGATGGAGCCCGGCGCGAGTCCGATGCTGTTGGAGACGTTGGCCAGCAACGGCGGCACGCCGAGCGCCAGCAGGGTCGGGAAGGTGATCAGCGTGCCCGTACCGACGACGGTGTTGATCAGCCCGGCCGCCCCTCCGGCGAGGGCGATCAGGAGCAGCTCGCCCCAGCTCACCGCAGGGAGTTCGGCTGTTCCTCAGGCGCGTCCGGGGCCGCCTCGGGGGAGCTCTCGGGTGCAGCCTCCAGCGTGGCCTGTCCCTGGGCAGCCTGGGCCTGACCCGGTACGGCGAGCGGCGAGGGCCGGGTGGGCCGTTCCAGCTCGCGAGCCGCGGCGATGGCCTCCTGCACGGCCCGGCGTGACTCGGCGTCGTCGCTGTTCTGCTTGGAGATCTCACTCTGCACGTCGACCTTGTCGGGCGCCTTGAAGTTGCCGGTCGCCGCCGACGGGATCCCCGAGGTGACCGATCCGACCGCACTACCGAGACCCTCGAGCGCCTTGTTCAGCTCGCTCGGCACGATCCACACCTTGTTGGCGTCGCCGCGCGCGATGGCGGGCAGCATCTGCATGTACTGGTAGGCCAGCAGGGCCTGGTCAGGCTCGCCGGCATGGATGGCCCCGAAGACCGTGCTGATGGCCTGCGCCTCGCCCTCGGCCCGCAGCATCTGGGCCTGCCGGTCGGCCTGGGCTCTGAGCACGGCGGCTTCGCGGTCGCCCTGGGCGCGAAGAATCGCCGACTCCTTCTCGCCACCGGCGGACAGGATCTGGGACTGACGCTGGCCTTCGGCGATCAGGATCGCAGCCCGCTTGTCACGCTCGGCGCGGGCGCCCTTCTCCATCGCGTCGCGGATCGTCGCGGGCGGCTCGATGGCCCGGAGCTCGACCCGGTTGACCTTGATCCCCCACTTGCCGGTGGCCTCGTCCAGCACGAGACGCAGCTTCTGGTTGATCTCCTCGCGAGACGTCAGGGTCTGCTCGAGGTCGAGCCCGCCGATGATGTTGCGCAGGGTGGTCATGGTCAGCTGTTCGATGGCCTTGATGTAGTCCTGCGCCTCGTACGCCGCCCGTACCGGGTCGATGATCTGGAAGTAGATGACCGAGTCGATGTTGACCATCAGGTTGTCCTCGGTGATCACCCCCTGGGGCGGGAACGGAACCACGTTCTCACGCATGTCCAGGTTGTAGCGGACCTTGTCGAGCACGGGTACGACGAGGTGCGGACCGGGCTCGAGGGTGCGCTTGAACTTGCCGAGCCGCTCCACCACGCCCACCCGCTGCTGGCGGATGACGCGGATCGCGTTGCCGATGAAGAAGATCACCGCCAGGGCGATCACGAGGGTGACGATCAAAGACGTGAAGTCCACGTTCGGGTGCTCCTAGCTTGCGGTGGGGAAGAACGCGGGCCCCGTCACGGCATCTCACCGTGCTTGGGATAGACCACCGCGATGGCGCCGTCGATCTCGTAGACCTCGATCTCGGTGCCCTGTTCGATGATGATGTCGGAGGAGTAGGGGCGGGCCGACCAGCTCTGACCATCGACCTTGATCTCGCCCCCGCTCTTGTCGATCTGGGAGAGGGCCAGGCCGCTGCTGCCGACCATCTTGGCCGTCGACGACCGGTAGCCCGGCATGTTGCGCACCTTGGCCAACAGCGTCGGCCGCAGCGTGGCCAGCGTCGCCACGCTCACGCCGGCGGCGACCAGGATCTGCAGCCACCACAGGTCGGGCGCGATGACCGCCACACCGGCCCCGGCGAGGGCACCCGCCGCGAGCATGATGAGAACGAGGTCGAGGGACAAGATCTCGGCCACGCCGAGCAGGAAGGCGAGACTCAGCCAGATGGCCCAGGCATGGTCACCCAGCCAGTCGGTCAAGTTCACGTTCCCCCTCCTGGTTCGATGCTGCGGTCTGAGTCCATGGTGCCAGCACGGCCCGCATCACAGGGCCCGCGCCGCCCAGCGACCGTCGGTCTCGCTCAGGCTCAGGTCCATCTCGAAGGTTGCGGTCAGGCTCTCGGCGGTCAGCGTGTCTCGCAGGGGGCCGGCCGCCACGATCTTGCCGCCCTTGAGCAGCAGTGCGTGGGTGATGCCGGCAGGGATCTCCTCCACGTGGTGCGTGACCAGGACCGAGGCCGGGGCGTACTCGTCCAGGGCCAGGTCGCTGAGCGTCCGCACCAGCGACTCGCGCCCGGACAGATCCAGACCAGCCGCAGGCTCGTCCAGCAGCAGCAGCTCCGGGTCGGTCATCAGCGCGCGGGCGATCTGCACCCGTTTGCGCTCCCCCTCGCTCAGGGTGCCGAAGGTGCGGTCGGCGAGGTTGGCGATCCGCAGCTGGTCCAGCAGCTCGTCCGCGCGGGCGTGGTCCAGCTCGTCGTAGTCCTCACGCCACCGGCCGAGCACGGCGTACGAGGCGGACACGACCACGTCGTGCACCCGTTCGCCCCGCGGGATGCGCTCGGCCAAGGCGGCCGAGGTGAGTCCGATCCGGGGCCGCAGCTCGAACACGTCGACCGTGCCGAGCACTTCGCCGAGCAGGCCGGCCACCCCGCTGGAGGGGTGGATCTGGGCGGCGATCACCTGGAGCAGGGTGGTCTTGCCGGCACCGTTGGGGCCGATGATGACCCAACGATCGGCCTCGTCGACCCGCCACGTGATGTCGTCGACCAGGGTCGCCCCTCCCCGCACGATCGTCACGCCAGCGAGGTCCACGACAGCCACCATGGGGAAAACCTACCGCCCACCCTCAGTCGGGCGACGCAGCGACGGGCCGCTGCCGGGCGGAGGCTCGAGACTCACGTACGGTGTAGCGGTGGACGGGCTTGCTTCCCTGCGGATGACGGTCAGCCTCAACGCGGTGGTCAACCGCCAGATGGCTCTCTTCGACGCGGTGACGGTGGTGACCGGGCCGGACGCTGCACACCACGTGGTCGACCCGGACGACGTGCTGGGTCTCGACCCGCTGCGTGCCACCAGCCTCGCGGACGCTCTCGGTCCGGTGGCGGCCCACGAGCTGCAGACCTGGGTGCTCGCGCTCCCGACGCCCGGTGCGTTGGGCTCGTTGCGCGGACCCCGGGAGCTGAACGAGGCTGCGCTCGAGATCGGCGAGGCCGTGGTGGCCACGACCGGTGGGCTGGGGCTGGTGCCGTACCGGGTCGGTCAGGGTGTCCAGTGGCGGGTCTTCCGCGCCGAGCAACCCTTCGCCCCGCCGGTCCCGTACGACGCGGAACGGCAGCTCAACGAGGCGGTGATCAGCGCCGCCAACACTCTGACCCGCCTGGACGTCGGCGCCGGAGCCCGACCCAAGAAGGTCCCGACCGCGACGTTGGCGCCCGGCTACAGCGCCCGCCAGCAGGCCACGGCCGACCGCGCTGCTCGGCTGTTGGTGGCCTGCGACACGGCGCTGACCTCCGACGGCGCGTCCATCTCCGCCTTCGAGGCCGACACCCGCTTTCGTGAGCTCCGCACCGTACGCGCGGCCGCCGCTCAGGCCCTGTGTGCAGCCGCCACCTGGATCGAGGTCCAGGAGGACGACCGGATCCGGTGACGTGCGGCGGTCACGATCAAGAAGCCGCAACCTCTGACGAGGCCTTCGACAGGCTCAGGGCGCGGTTGCTGGGCTGAGCCCGACAGGCCCAGGCGTGGCGGTCACCCAGGTTCGCGCAACCTGAGGACCGCGCCCTGAGCTTGTCGAAGGGCCTCGGGGCCGCGCTCAGGCGCCGGTGGAGTGCAGCCCGCCGTCGACGTGGATCATCTCGCCGGTGGTCTTGGGGAAGAAGTCGCTCAGCAGGGCGACGACGGCCTTGGCGGTCGGGGTCATGTCCTTCGGGTCCCAGCCGATCGGGGCGCGGTGGCCCCAGACGGTGTTGAACTCCTCGGCTCCTCCGATGGCCCGCTTGGCCAGCGTCTCGAGGGGACCGGCGGCAACGAGGTTCACCCGCACGCCCTCGGGACCGAGGTAGCGCGCCAGGTAGCGGCTGGTGCTCTCGAGCGCGGACTTGGACACGCCCATCCAGTCGTAGACCGGCCAGGAGACCGTCGCGTCGAAGGTCAGCCCGACAACAGAGGCGGTCTCGCGGAAGAGCGGCTTGCAGGCCATGGTCAACGAAGCCAGCGAGTACGCCGACACCTGGAGCGCCGTCGCCACGTCGGCCCACGGGGTGCTCAGGAACTTGCCGCCCAGCGCGGTCTCGGGATTGGCGAAGGCGAGTGAGTGCACGACCCCGTCGAGGGAATCCACGTGCTCACCCAGCGCGGCGGCCAGACCGGCCAGATGCTCCTCGTTGGTCACGTCTACCTCGAGCAACGCCGGCACCGGGTCCAGCTTCTTGATCACCCGACCGGTCAGGCTCATCGCCCGACCGAAGTTCGAGACGACCACGGTGGCCCCCTCCTGCTGCGCGATCCGGGCGACGTGGAACCCGATGGAGGTGTCCAAGGTGACGCCGGCGACCAGGATGTTCTTGCCTTCGAGGATGCCCATGACTCTCTTTCGCTGGTGGTCTTCTGCTGATCTGGTGCTCGGGGTTGATCTAGTGCTGGGGCTCAGTGACCCATGCCGAGGCCGCCGTCGACGGGCAGCACGGCGCCGGTGATGTAGCCGGCCGACTCACCGGCGAGGAACTCCACCGTGCCGGCGACGTCGGCGATCGACCCCATCCGACCGATCGGGATCTGTGCGGCGTACTTCTTGACCAGCTCCTCGCCGAGCTCGGCGGTCATGTCGGTCTCGATGAAACCGGGGGCGACGACGTTGGCCGTGATGCCCCGGCTGCCGAGCTCACGGGCCACCGACCGGGCCAGACCGACCAGTCCGGACTTCGACGACGCGTAGTTGACCTGCCCCGCCGAGCCGAGCAGACCGACGACAGAGGAGATCAAGATGATGCGGCCGAAGCGGGCCTTCATCATGGGTCGGGTCGCCCGGCGCACGAGCCGGAACGAGCCGGTCAGGTTGGTGGCGAGGACGGCGTCCCAGTCGTCGTCGCTCATCCGCATCAGCAAGGTGTCGCGGGTGATGCCGGCGTTGGCCACCAGCACCTCGACCGGACCCAGGGTCTTCTCGACCTCGGCGAACGCGGCGTCGATCTCGGCCACGTCGGTCACGTCGCACTTGAGGCCGAGCACCCCGTCGGGTACGCCGCCGCTGCGGTAGGTGGCGGCCACCTGATGCCCGGCGGCCTGCAGGCGCTCGGCGATACCGCGGCCGATTCCCTTGCTCCCCCCGGTCACCAGGACCACCCTCGAGGGCGGTCCTGCAAGCTCGGCGGCCGGTTCGGCTTCGTTGCTGGTCACGGTCACGGGGTCACGCTACCGACTCCGCACCGGCCCGCGCACGCAGGCGTAGGCTGACCGAACTGCATGCTGCACGACGTACGAGGTCACCCAGGGAGCGGGTCCGGGTCACATCCCCGGGTCGCATCCGCCCGGTGACCGGGACCAGAACACTTGAGGACGAGTCGACGATCCAGTGGCTCAGACAGCAGAAGGTGCTGACAATCGATATGACACGTAAGGATTCAGGCGTGAAAACGGGTTCCCACGGGGCCAGGTTCGACGTGATGGGAGGCCCGTCCGGGGCTGTCATCACCGACGCCAGATCCGGCACGAGCAAAGAGATGTCGCAGCGCATCCGCCGCTACACCATCACCATGGCTTTCCGAACGGCGTGCTTTCTGAGCATGATCGTCGTCCACGGTTGGTTCCGGTGGGTGCTGCTGGCGATTGCGGTGTTCCTGCCCTACCTCGCCGTGCTCCTGGCCAACCAGGCCAACACCAAGACCAAGGGCCCGCGGGAGCGGGATGTCGTCGAGATGAGCGACGCCCCCCAGCTGACCACCGGCCACAACGACATCATCAGCGGTCAACTGGCCGACGAGGACGAGGACGAGCAGCCGCGGGACTACCGTGACCGCGTCGCCTGACGGCTCGGCGGTCAGCGTTTCCTCCCCGAGCGGCGTGGACCCGCTGCCGGCCGGACCCGACGGGCTCCGCTGCTCCGCGCGTGACTGTCGCCAGGCCGCCGTCACCGATCTTCGCTGGAACAACCCCAAGATCCACGTGGACAGTCGCCGCAAGCACTGGCTGGCCTGCGCCGACCACGAGACCTCACTCGGTGACCACCTGTCGGCGCGTGGCTTCCTGCGCGAGGCCCTCGCGCTCTGAGTCGCTGGCTCGGGGTCAGCCGCCGATGGCCGACATGGGCCGGTCCGGCTGGAGGAACGAGGGGTCGTTGATCCCGTGCCCCGGCCGCTTTCCGACCACGGCCTGCACCCAGCGCCGGGCGATCTCGTCGTCACTCGCGCCGGTGCGCAGCGGCGTACGGAGGTCGGACTCCTCCCGGGCGAACAGACAGTTCCGGACCTGGCCGTCGGCCGTCAGTCGGACCCGGTCACACGCTCCACAGAACGGTTTCGAGACTGCGGCGATGATTCCGAACGAGTAGTCCGTGCCCACCACCCGGAAGAGCTCTGCGGGGGCACTGCCCCGGCTGAGGGCGTCCTCGGGATCCTCGATCAGGTCGACGTCGCGGCTCAACCGCCCGTGGATGTCCGCAGCGGTGATCATCTCCGAGCGCTGCCAGCCGTGCTGGGCGTCCAGCGGCATCTGCTCGATGAACCGGAGCTGGACGCGCTCGGCCATCGCCCAGCGCAGCAGGTCACCCGCCTCGTGGTCGTTGATCCCACGCATCAGCACCGTGTTGATCTTCACCGGCTCGAGCCCCGCCTCACGGGCTGCGGTCACGCCGGCGAGCACGTCGGGCAACCGGGGTCGGCGGGTGAGCTGCTTGAAGGTCTGGGCGTCCAACGTGTCGAGGGAGATGTTGATCCGGGTCAGTCCAGCCGCAGCCAGCTTCTCGGCTCGAGCCGCTAGCCCGATGCCGTTGGTCGTCAGGGCGATCACCGGGGCGGGGTCCAGGGCCGCGAGATCAGCGACCAGGAGCTCGAGGTTCTTCCGCAGCAGCGGCTCGCCACCGGTCAGCCGGACGGTCGTGATGCCCAGCCGTTGCACCCCGATGGTGATCAGCCGGACGATCTCCTCGTCGCTCAGCACCTCGGCGTGGGGCATCCAGTCCAGGCCTTCGGCGGGCATGCAGTAGGTGCAGCGCAGGTTGCACCGGTCGGTCAGCGAGACGCGGAGGTCGGTGGCCGTACGCCCGAAGGCATCGGTCAGCGCAAGCTGCTCCGAGGCCGGCACCAGGCCGGGCACGGGCCGTGCGAGACGCACGGTCGGCATCGGCAGCATGGTGGTGGTCACGGATGGAAGTCTAGGCGGCAGTGCCGACAAACCACCTTCACGCGGACGGCAGCAGAATCCGGTCCGGATGTGCGTACACGTTCATCGTCTCGCCACGGACGAAGCCTGCGAGGGTGAGTCCGCCCTCGGTGGCCAGCTCAGCAGCGAGCGAGCTGGGCGCCGATACCGCGGCGACCACCGGGATCCCGGCCAGGATGGCTTTCTGGGTGAGCTCGAACGACGCACGTCCGGAGAGCACGAGCACGCACGCCGACAGCGGTAGCCGGCCCTCCCGGATCGCCCAACCGACGACCTTGTCCACGGCGTTGTGGCGGCCGACGTCCTCGCGCACGCACAGCATCGTGCCGTCCGCGCTCATCAGACCAGCCGCATGGATGCCGCCCGTCTTGGCGAACGCCCGCTGGTGGTCCCGGAGCCGGTCGGGCGCGGAGAGCACGAGCGCGGCCTCAACCCTGAAGTCAGGGTCGAGGCGGTGCCGGGTGGTCTGCACCACCTGGTCGATCGTCGTCGTGCCGCAGATCCCGCAGGCGCTGGTCGTGACGACGTTGCGGCGCTGCTCGGCGGTGGGCGGGATCACCCCGGCGGCCAACGCCACGTCGATCACGTTGTAGGTGTTCAGCCCGTCGGGGCCTGTGCCGAGGCAGTAGCGCGCCGTGACCAGGTCGGCGGCCGAGGTGATGATGTTCTCGCTGTGCAGCAGCCCGTGCACGAGGTCGATGTCGTCACCCGGCGTACGCATGGAGACCACGAAGGACTCCCCCGCGACGCGGATCTCCAACGGTTCCTCGACGGCCAACGTGTCCGTCCGCCGCTGCACCGTACCCGGCCCGATGCGCAACACCGGGTGGTGGCGGGTGACTCGTCCCATGCCATCATCCTGACACCGGCATCACAACCGCCGGTCTCTCAGCCACCCAGAAGGGGAGCACCCATGAACCTCGAGCAGTGGCTCACTGCCCTGTCCGATGAGCTCGAGCTGGGCGACGTCAGGTTGGACGAGACCGCGGTCGCGACCTTGTTGGACCTGGCCCGCGACTGCGCCCACGAGGTCGAACGGGTCGCCGCGCCGCTGACCACGTACCTGGTCGGGGTGGCCGTCGGCCGCGGTCTCAGCCTGTCCGAGGCGGCCGGGACCGCGACCACACGGCTGCTGGAGTCGGAAGCGCCACCACCGGGCGACTAGCCTGAGGACGTGCGTCGCCTGTGGCTCCGGTGGGCCTTGTTGATCGTCTTCGTTGCCGTCCTCGGCACGGCCTTCGTCAACCTCGGAGAATGGCAGCTCGACCGGCTGCAGCAGCGCCAGAGCCGCAACGCCACCACGGTGACGAACGAAGCCGCCCCCGTACGACCGTTCGGTGAGGTGTTCACCCGCCCGCTGACCGACGCCGACCAGTGGCAGCGCGTCGAGGCCACCGGCACCTTCGACGCCGACCACCAGTACGTGGTCCGCTACCGGCAGAACGGTGACGCCGAGGGCTACGAGGTGGTCACCCCGCTCCGGACGGACCAGGGCACGGTCCTGGTCGACCGTGGACTCATCCAGCTGCCCCGTGGGGTCAAGATCCCGAGCATCGCGCCCGCCCCACCGGCCGGCGAGGTGACTGTGGTCGGCCACGTCCGACGCAACGAGAAGGGCCGCGCCGCCGCGAGCACCCCGGTCAACGGTGAGATGCGCCAGATCAGCGCGGTCGGCATCGGGCCGACCCTGCCCTACCCCATCCTCGACGGCTACATCGGGCTGCTCACCGTGACGCCGGCGCAGGACGGCGGCTTCCAGCCCATCGACGTGCCGGAGATCTCGGACGGGCCGCACTTCTGGTACGCCGTGCAGTGGTTCATGTTCACCGGCATCGGGATCCTCGGCATCGTGGTCTTCATCCGCGGGGACCTCCGGGAGCGCAAGAAGGCCCAGCAGCAGGCGACCGAGGCACCAGCCGAGAGCGAGACCGAGGAGAAGGCGTGGACCTAGGACTCACCGACCGGGTCTTCCTCGTCACCGCGGCGAGCAGCGGTCTCGGTCGGGCCACCGCGCGGCATCTCGTCGACGAGGGCGCCCGGGTCGTGCTGGTCGCCCGGCGGTTCGACGCCCTGGATGCCGTGGTCGCTGACCTCGGCCGTTCCGCTGCGGTTGCGATGGCCGCGGACCTGAGCGCTCCCGACACGGCCACGAACGCCGTACGGCTCGCTCTGAACTCCTTCGGTCGGCTCGACGGTGCGCTGGTCAGCGTCGGTGGTCCGCCAGCCGGCACGGTGCTCGGCACCACTGACGACCAGTGGAACGACGCATTCACCTCGGTGTTCGTGGCCGCGCTGCGGGTCACCAGGGCCGTGGTCGAGCACGGTACGGCCGACGACCTGGCGATCGCCTGGGTGCTGTCCACCTCGGTCAAGTCGCCCATCGGCGGGCTGGCCGCGTCGAACGGGTTGCGGCCCGGACTGGCCATGCTGGTCAAGCAGCTGGCCGACGAGCTCGGCCCGCAGGGCACCCGGGTGCTCGCGCTGCTGCCGGGTCGGATCGAGACCGATCGAGTACGCCACCTCGACTCCCTCAGCGACGACCCCGAGGCCGCCCGCCGGGCCGCGGAGCAGACCATCCCCCTGCGCCGGTACGGCCGCCCGGACGAGTTCGGTCGGGTCGCCGCCTTCGCGCTGTCCCCGGCCGCGTCCTACCTGACCGGATGCGTGGTGCCGGTCGAGGGTGGCGCCCTCCGCAGCCTGTGAGCATTGCGCAGGTCCTCGACCTGTTGTGCTGCCCGCTCTGTTCGGGCGCGTTCAGAGAAGCCGACCGCTCCGTACGCTGCCCCGCCGGTCATAGCTTCGACCTGGCCAAGCACGGTCAGCTGAATCTGCTCGGTCGCGCTGCTCCCCCGCACGCCGACACCGCCGAGATGATCGCAGCCCGGGGCCGGTTCCTGTCGGCTGGGCACTTCGACCCGATCACCGCAGCGGTGGCCGCGTCCGTACCCGTTGCGGATGCGGACGTGCTCGAGGTCGGGTCCGGGACCGGCCACCACCTCGCCCGCGTCGTCGAGGTCAGCGGACGCGGGGTCGCCCTGGACATCTCCCCGTCCGCGGCCCGTCAAGCGGCAGCCCACGATCGGATCGGTGCGGTGGTCGCCGACGTCTGGCGAACCCTCCCGCTGCAAGACGGTGGGTTCGACGCCGTGCTGGCGATCTTCGCCCCGCGGAACCCGGCCGAGTTCGCGCGCGTGCTACGCACCGGCGGGGTGCTGGTCGTCGTCACCCCGCTGCCCGAGCACCTGATCGAGCTGCGGCTGCCCCTCGGCCTGTTGGACATCGAGGCGGGCAAGGACGACCGCCTGGCCGCCGCCATGGCCGGTCACCTGGAGCCCGGCCCACGGAGCGTCTGCCGCTACCAGGTCCTGCTGGACACCCGAGCCACCCTCGACCTGGTGTCGATGGGGCCGAACGCGTTCCACCACGACCGGTCCAGCTTGGCGACGCAGATCGCCACGATCGAGCCGCCCATCGCCGTCAGTGTGGCGGTCACCGTCAGCGTGTGGCTGCGTCCGTGACCTCCGCGCGTACGCCGGAGCGTGCACCCGCGAACTGGGTCCTGTAGAGCTCGGCGTAGAGACCGCCCTGGTCCAGCAGGTCTTCGTGCTGGCCCCGCTGGACGATCCGGCCCTGGTCGACGACGAGGATCAGGTCCGCGTTGCGGATCGTGGACAGCCGGTGGGCGATCACGATGCTGGTCCGGCCCTCCATGGCCAGGTCCAGCGCTCGCTGCACCGCCTCCTCCGACTCGGAGTCCAGATGGGCGGTGGCCTCGTCCAGCACCACCACGGGCGGTGCCTTGAGCAGCAACCGCGCGATGGCCAGCCGCTGCCGTTCGCCCCCGGACAACCGGTAGCCACGCTCGCCCACCACCGTGTCCAAGCCGTCGGGCAGGCTGCGGACCAGGTCGGCGATCTGAGCGGCCGCCAGCACCTCCCACATCCGGTCCTCGTCGACGTCGGGTCGGGCGTAGCGCAGGTTGTTGCCGATCGTGTCGTGGAACATGTGCGCGTCCTGGGTGACGTAACCGACCGTGTCGCGGAGCGAGGTCAACGTCAGCGCGCGTACGTCGATCCCACCGACCGAGACCGTGCCGGCGCTGGCGTCGTACAGGCGAGCGACCAGGTGGGTCATCGTCGTCTTGCCGCCCCCGGAGCGCCCGACCAGGGCGACGGTCTGGCCGGCGGCGACGCTGAAGGTCAGGTCGTGCAGCACCTGGCTGTTGGCCCGCTGCTCGGTCGAGGCGATGGACTCGAGGCTGGCCAGGGAGACGTCGGCCGCACTCGGGTAGGTGAACGCGACGTGGTCGAAGTCGACCGAGGCCGGGCCGCTGACCGGCTTCGCGTCCGGCGCGTCGGCGATCATCGGCACCAGGTCGAGCACCTCGAACACCCGGTCGAAGCTGACCAGGGCGTTCATCACGTCGATACGCAGGTTGGTCAGCTGGGTGAGCGGCCCGTACAGCTGGGCCAGGAGTCCGGCCAGCGCGGTCAGCGTGCCCACGGTCAGCAGTCCGTCGATGGCCAGCGAACCACCGACGCCGTAGACGAGCGCGGTGGCCAGCGCGGCGACCAGGGTCAGGGAGGTGATGAAGAAGCGGCCGTTCATGGCGATCTTGACCGACACGTCGCGGACCGCACCCGCTCGTTCGGCGAACCGGTCGTGCTCCTCGGCGTTGCGGCCGAAGAGCGTGACCAGCAGGGCGCCACTGACGCTGAAGCGCTCGGTCATGTTGGCCGACATGTCGCCGTTGAGCTGCATCTGCTCACGGGTCAGGTCGGCGAGCTTGCGGCCGACGACCTTGGCCGGGATCAGGAAGATGGGCAGCATGACCAGGGCGGCCAGGGTGAGCTGCCAGCTCAGGATGGTCATCGCGATCAGCACCAGAACCAGGCTGATCAGGTTGGACAGCACCGTCGAGAGGGTCGAGGTGAAGGCCTGCTGGGCGCCGATCACGTCGGAGTTCAGCCGGGAGACGAGCTTGCCGGTCTGGGTCCGGGTGAAGAAGGCCACCGGCATCTGGACCACGTGGTCGAAGACGCGGGTCCGCAGGTCGAAGATCAGGCCCTCGCCGATCTTGGCCGAGCACCAGCGCTGGACTAGACCGAGCAGGGCCTGGACGATCGCCAGACCGGCGATGGTCGAGGCCAGGGTCACGAGCAGCCGACGGTTCCCCTTCAGGACGCCCTCGTCGATGATCTCCTTGAACAGCAAAGGCGGGGCCACCGCGAGGGCCGAACTGAGCACGACCAGCCCGATGAACACGATGATCAGGGCCCGGTACGGGCGGGCGAACCGCAGGATCCGCCAGACGACCCCTTCGCTGAGCCGGTGCTTGGCGACGTCGGGGTCCTGCGACATCCGCCGCATCAACGGCGCTCCGCCTGCGCGCATCATCGACACTTTGGGCTCCCTCCCGACGCGCTCCACGGTGCGGTGCTGCGTCCGGTCGGGCAACGTTCAGCGGGGGCGGGCTATTCCTCGGAGCAGCGGGGCCTGGGCCGCCCGCTCGGCCGCGAGCTGCTCGTCGTACGACCGGGTGATCCCGCCGGCGAGCAGCCGCTTCAGCGCGCGTACGGCATCGGGTCGGTGCTGCAGGATCGCGTCGACCCGGCGTACGACGGCCTGGTCGAGCTCGTCCGCGGGGACGATCTCGGTGACCAGCCCCAGCGTCAGCGCCTCGACCGCGGGCACCGGGCGGCCCAGACCGACATCGAGGGCCCGGGCGTAGCCGACCAGCTCGAGCAGCCGAACCGTGCCGCCGAGGTCGGGCACCAGACCCAGGCCGATCTCGGCCATCACGAACGATGCGGTGTCCGTGGCCACCCGCAGGTCGGCGGCCAGAGCGAGCTGGAAGCCCGCCCCGATCGCCCGGCCCTGGACCGCGGCGACGACCACCGCATCGAGCTCCCGCCAGGCGCTGAAGGCACGCTGGAAGACCCCGATCCGCTGGGCGATCTCGTGGTCGTTGCCGGCGAGGAGGGCGGGCAGCGAACCTTCGTCTCCGAACCCCTGCGGCCGCATCATCCGCAGGTCGAGCCCGGCGCTGAAGTCGGTGCCGGACCCGCAGAGGACGACCGCGTCGACGGCGGCCGGGAGCTGTTCGGCGATCATGGCCAGGGAGCTCCAGGTCGCGAAGGTCTGCGCGTTGCGGACCTCGGGCCGGTCGAGCCGGACCGTGGCCAGCCGACCATCCAGGACCAGGCGTACGCCGCCGGGATGGTCGGTGGCGACGCTCACTGTTTCTGGGCCGGGGCCTTCTTGGCGCCACGGGTGGCCCCGCCGCGCCCGCGCAGGGTCACTCCGGCCTCGGTGAGCACCCCGTGCACGAAGCCGAACGAACGACCGGCGCTGTCGGCGATAGTCCGGATGCTCTCGCCCGCGGCGTACCGCTTGGCGTACTGGCTGGCCAGCGTGGCCCGCTGGGGCCCGGTGATCCGCGAACCTTTGGTCAGTGCTTTGGCCACTTCGCCTCCTGCTACGCCCGTCAGTTCACTCTTTCTAGCACGTTTCGGGCGTCAGGGAACCTCAGGCGAGTGAGATCAGATCCGCGTACTCCGGGCTCCAGAGGTCCTCGACGCCGTCGGGCAGCAGCAGCACCTTGTCCGGATCGAGGGCGTCGACGGCGCCCTCGTCGTGGGTCACGAGGACCACCGCACCGGCGTAGGTCTTGATCGCCGCGAGCACCTCCGCCCGGGACGCGGGGTCCAGGTTGTTGGTGGGTTCGTCGAGCAGCAGCACGTTCGCGCTCGACACGACCAGGGCCGCCAGGGCGAGCCGCGTCTTCTCTCCGCCCGACAGCACACTGGCCGGCTTGTCCACGTCATCGCCGGAGAACAGGAAAGATCCGAGCACCTTGCGCACGTCGGTGTCGTTCAGGTTGGGCGCCGCCGTCTTCATGTTGGCCAGCACGGTGCGCGAGGTGTCGAGGGTCTCGTGCTCCTGCGCGTAGTAGCCGAGCCGCAGGCCGTGACCCGGGCGTACGCCGCCGGTGTCGGACTCCTCCACCCCGGCCAGGATCCGCAGCAGGGTCGTCTTGCCCGCGCCGTTGAGCCCGAGGATGACGACCTGCGCCCCCCGGTCAATGGCCAGGTCGACTCCGGTGAAGACCTCGAGCGAGCCGTACGTCTTGCTCAGGTCGGCCGCGGTCAGCGGGGTCTTGCCGCAGGGAGCGGGATCGGGGAAGCGGATCTTGGCCACCCGGTCCTGGGCGCGTTCGCCCTCGAGTCCGGCCAGCAGACGCTCGGCGCGCTTGGCCATGTTCTGGGCGGCGGTCGCCTTGGTCGCCTTGGCCCGCATCTTGTCGGCCTGGCTGAACAGCTGGTCAGCCTTCTTCTCGGCGTTCTGACGCTCGCGCTTGCGTCGCTTCTCGTCGGTCTCGCGCTGCATCAGGTAGCGCTTCCAGTTCATCGCGTAGACGTCGAGCTCGGCCCGATTGGCGTCCAGGTGGAAGACCTTGTTGACCGTCGCCTGCAGCAGTCCGACATCGTGGCTGATGACCAGCAGCCCGCCGGAGTGGCCGGCCAGGAAGCTCCGCAGCCAGCTGATGGAGTCGGCGTCGAGGTGGTTGGTCGGCTCGTCCAGCAGCATCGTCTGAGCGCCTGAGAACAGGATCCGGGCCAGCTCGACCCGGCGTCGCTGTCCGCCGGACAGGGTGCTCAACGGCTGGTTCAGGATGCGCTCACCCAACCCGAGGTTCGCTGCGATCCGGGCCGCCTCGGCCTCGGCCGCATAGCCACCGGCGGCCGCCAGTTCGGCCTCCGCGCGGGCGTAGGTCGCCATGGCCTTGTCCCGGACCGCCTCGGAGTCGTCGCCCATCGCCTCACCGGCCGCAGCCAGCCGGTCGACGACCACGTCCAGCCCGCGGGCGGACAGGATCCGGTTGCGGGCCAGCATCTCCAGGTCACCGGTACGCGGGTCCTGCGGCAGGTAGCCCACCTCACCGCCGTGGGTGATGGTGCCCGAAGCGGGCGCGGCCTCACCCGACAAGATCTTGGTCAGCGTCGTCTTCCCGGCCCCGTTGCGCCCGACCAACCCGATTTTGTCTCCGGGCGCGATCTGGAACGACACCCCCTCGAGCAACAGGCGCGCTCCCGCGCGGACCTCGACATCCTTCGCCACCAACATCAGTCTTGACTCTCTTTATGTACTCGATCGGCAACCGGCGACGCCGGCGGCAGAGGATCAGACGTTGAAGCCGAGCGCGCGCAGCTGCTCGCGCCCGTCGTCGGTGATCTTCTCCATGCCCCACGGCGGCATCCAGACCCAGTTGATGACGAACGACTCGACCAGGCCCTCCAGCGCGGTGTGGGTCTGGTCCTCGATCACGTCGGTCAGCGGACATGCCGCCGAGGTCAGCGTCATGTCGATGGTCAGGGTGTTGTCGTCTTCGAGGTGCAATCCGTAGATCAGGCCCAGGTCGACGACGTTGATGCCGAGCTCGGGGTCGACGACGTCCTTGAGGGCTTCCTCGAGGTCGTCGACGGTGGGGCGGGCCGACCAGGCGGCCTGGTCACCCAGGTCGACCTGGGGCAGCTCGTCGCGGACCAGGTCAGAGGGGCGGGTGTCGGTCATCGGGTCTCCTTGTGCTCGGCACTCGTGGTTCGGAGGGCGGCGTCCTTGAACGCCGACCAGCCGAGAAGGGCGCACTTCACGCGCGCCGGGAACTTGGCGACACCCGCGAACGCGATGCCGTCCTCCAAACGGTCCTCGTCCGGAACGATCTGGCCCTTGCCCTGCATCAGGGTGAGGAACTCCTCGTGCAGCCCGAGCCCGTGGTCGACCGAGCGGCCGATCACGAGATCAGTCATCACGGAGGTGGAGGCCTGGGAGATGGAGCACCCCACACCCTCGTACGACACGTCGGTGACGGTGCCCTCCTCCACGTGGAGGCGCAGGGTCACCTCGTCGCCGCAGCTCGGGTTCACGTGGTGCACCTCGGCCTCGTACGGCTCCCGCAGGCCACTGTGGTGCTTGGCCCGGTAGTGGTCGAGGATGATCTCCTGGTAGAGGTCTTCCACCTTCATCGCGGTCCTCTCCCGAAGAATGTCGTCACGTAGTCCAACCCGTCGACCAGGGCATCTATTTCCGCCCGGGTCGTGTAGAGGTAGAACGACGCGCGCGTCGAGGACTGGACGCCGAAGCGCTCGTGCAGGGGCCGGGCGCAGTGATGACCACCGCGTACGGCGATCCCCCGTGAGTCGAGCAGCTGGCTGACGTCGTGGGGGTGGATCTCGGACCCGTCCGGCGTGGCCAGGGTGAAGGAGATCGCCCCGCCCCGGTCGACGGGCTCGTTCGGCCCGAGGACCTTCAGCCCGGGCAGCGTGGCCAGACCCTTCAGCGCGTACGCCGTGATCTCCTGCTCGTGCGCGGCGATCTGGTCCAGGCCGATCTCGCTGAGGTAGTGCGCAGCCGCACCGAGACCGACCGCCTGGGCGATCGGCGGAGTGCCGGCCTCGAACCGGTGCGGGGGCGGCGCGAAGGTCGAGCCCGTCATCTTGACGACCTCGATCATCTCGCCACCGCCGAGGAAGGGCGGCAGCTCGGCCAGCAGGTCGTAGCGACCCCAGAGCACACCGATGCCGGTGGGGCCGACCATCTTGTGGCCGGTGAAGGCCACCAGGTCAGCGCCCAGCACCATCACGTCGGTCGGCAACTGCGGCACGGCCTGGGACGCGTCGACCACCATCACGGCGCCGACGGCGTGAGCCGCGGCCGCGATCTGGGTGATCGGGTTGACCGTGCCCAGCACGTTCGAGACGTGGGTCAGCGAGACGATCTTGGTGCGCTCGTTGATCAGGCCCTCGGCTGCCGCGGCCTCGAGGTCCAGACGACCCTCTGCGGTCACGTCGAACCAGCGCAGGGTCGCGCCCGTCCGGGCGGCCAGCAGCTGCCACGGCACGATGTTGGAGTGATGCTCCATCACGGAGATGACGATCTCGTCGCCCGCGGTGAGCCCGGCACCCAGGGTGTGGGCACACAGGTTCAGCGCCTCGGACGCGTTCTTGGTGAACACGACCTCCTCGGAACGGCTCGCGCCGATGAACTGGGCGATGGTCGCCCGGCCGCCCTCGAACGCCTCGGTCGCCTCGGCGCCCAGCAGGTGCATGGCCCGGGCGACGTTGGCGTTGTGGTTGAGGTAGTGGTCCTCCATCGCCTCGACCACGCAACGCGGCTTCTGCGAAGTGTTGGCGCTGTCCAGGTAGACCAGCGGCCAGTCGCCCGCCGTGCGCTCCAGGATCGGGAAGTCAGCGCGGATGGCGTCGAGGTCGAAGGGAATGGTCTCCTCGACGTCGGTCACCTCGTCGATCGAGACCGTCGCGGGATACTCCGCATGAGTGGTCACGGGCGGGCTACTCGGCCGCAGCCGCGGCGGCGGCACGGACGTAGCGGTCGTAGCCTTCGGCCTCGAGTTGCTCGGCGAGCTCCTGGCCACCCTGCTCGGCCACCCGACCGGCGACGAACACGTGCACGAAGTCGGGCTTGATGTAGCGCAGGATGCGCGTGTAGTGGGTGATCAGCAGCACGCCACGGTCACCCTGGGCGGCGAAGCGGTTGACGCCCTCCGAGACGATACGCAGCGCGTCGATGTCCAGACCGGAGTCAGTCTCGTCGAGGACCGCGAAGCGCGGGTTGAGCAGCTCGAGCTGGACGATCTCGTGCCGCTTCTTCTCACCGCCCGAAAAGCCCTCGTTGACGCTGCGCTGGCCGAACTCGGGATCCATGTTGACCCGCTCCATGGCGGCGTTGACGTCCTTGACCCAGGTCCGCAGCTTCGGCGCCTTGCCGTCCACGGCGGTCTTGGCCGTACGGAGGAAGTTGGAGACGGAGACGCCGGGCACCTCGACCGGGTACTGCATGGCCAGGAACAGGCCGGCGCGGGCGCGCTCGTCGACCGACAGCTCGAGGATGTTCTCGCCGTCCATGGTCACCGAGCCCGAGGTGATCGTGTACTTCGGGTGACCGGCGATGGAGTACGCCAGGGTCGACTTGCCGGAGCCGTTCGGCCCCATGATGGCGTGCACCTCGCCGCTGCGGATGGTCAGGTCGACGCCCTTGAGGATCTCTTTCGGACCCGACTCGGTGTTGACCGAGACGTGCAGGTCGTGGATTTCGAGAGTGGACATGGGTGTTCAGGACTCCTGTACGTGATGTGCGGGGGCGGCGACGTCCACCAGGACGTCGTCGCCGGAGATCTGGCAGGGGTAGACCGCGACCGGCTGGGTGGCGGGCAGACCGAGCGAGCGACCGGTCTTCAGGTCGAAGCGGGAGCCGTGCAGGTAGCACTCGATGGTGCCGTCCTCCACGTCGCCCTCGGACAGCGGAACCGTGGCGTGCGAGCACTCGTCGGCGATGGCGTAGAAGGTGCCCCCACTGTTGACGATGGCCACCTCGACGCCGTCGATCTCCGCGGCGTACGCGGTCCCGGCGGCCACGTCAGCGGCCTTGCAGGCGGGCACGAAGCCGGTCGTCGGGCTCACGCGTCGACCTCGGCCGGGGTGCTGGGCAGCCCGACGGTGACGGCGAGCTCGGCCTCGACGGCGGCGAGCAGCCGGTCCTCGACCGACGGCACCCCGATCCGGCGGATGATGTCGGCGAAGAAGCCGTGCACGACCAGGCGACGGGCCTCGGCCTCGTCGATGCCCCGGCTGCGCAGGTAGAACAGCTGCTCGTCGTCGAACCGCCCGGTGGTCGAGGCGTGGCCGGCGCCGGCGATCTCGCCGGTCTCGATCTCCAGGTTGGGCACCGAGTCGGCGCGGCAGCCGTCGGTCAGGACCAGGTTGCGGTTGGACTCGTAGGTCGTGATGCCCTCGGCCGCCTTGCGGATCAGCACGTCTCCGACCCAGACCGAGTGCGCACCCTGACCCTGCAGCGCACCGCGGTAGTCCACGTTGCTCTTGGTGTTCGGGGCGTTGTGGTCCACGAACAACCGGTGCTCGAGGTGCTGACCGGCGTCGACGAAGTAGAGGCCGAGCTGCTCGACCTCACCGCCGGGTCCGGCGTACTCGCTGGTCTCCACGAGGCGTACGAGGTCGCCGCCCATGGTCGCCGACAGGGTCCGGACGTGAGCGTCGCGACCGACTCGTACGGCCACCTGTCCGGCGTGCACGGCATCGTCGGCCCACAGCTGCAGACCGGCGAACGAGACCGTCGCACCGTCGCCCACCAGCAGGGTGACCGAGCTGGCGTAGACGGCGGACCCGCGGTGCTCCATCACGATGGTCGCCTTGGCGAACGCACCGACGGTGATGACGACGTGCCCGAAGACGGTCTGCTCGGTGCCCTCACCGGTCAAGGTGATGACGACCGGGCGGTCGAGCTCGGCCTCGGCCGGGATGTCGACCCGGACGGCACCGTCGGCGTTGGCCACGGCGAGAGCCGCGATCCGGTCGACGGGCGCCGGGCCGCCCAAGCCGATGGCCTGCGCGGTGGTGATCTGGCTGGTCGTCACGTGGTCGGGCGCCTCGACCTCCCAGGTCAACCGGCCGCCGGTCTGACCCTCGGCGTCGAGCAGGCCGCGAAGGCGCTTCAGCGGGGTGAACCGCCAGACCTCCTCGAAGCCGGTCGGCCGCGGGTGGTCACGCAGGTCGTACGAGGCGACCGGGTGCAGGTGCGACGCGATCGTCTCGACGGCCTCGGCCACGTTGGGCACCGAGTCAAGGGGCGTACGGGTGTCTACAGACAACGACTTCTCTTTCTTGCTGGGAAACAGCCTGGGCGGGAACAGCCGGCGTCAGCCGACTGCGCCCTCCATCTGGAGCTCGATCAGCCGGTTGAGCTCGAGGGCGTACTCCATCGGGAGCTCCCGGGCGATGGGCTCGACGAAGCCACGCACGATCATGGCCATCGCCTCGTCCTCGCCCATGCCCCGGCTCATCAGGTAGAACAGCTGGTCGTCGCTCACCTTGGACACGGTGGCCTCGTGGGCCATCGAGACGTCGTCCTCGCGGACGTCGACGTAGGGATAGGTGTCGGAGCGGCTGATGTTGTCCACCAGCAGCGCGTCACACTTCACGATCGAGGCGGAGTGGTGTGCACCCTCCTGGACCTGGACCAGGCCGCGGTACGACGTCCGACCGCCACCGCGGGCCACGGACTTGGAGATGATCGAGCTCGACGTGTACGGCGCGCAGTGCACCATCTTCGAGCCGGCGTCTTGGTGCTGACCCTCGCCGGCGAAGGCGATGGAGAGCGTCTCACCCTTGGCGTGCTCCCCCATCAGGTAGACGGCCGGGTACTTCATGGTCACCTTGGAGCCGATGTTGCCGTCGATCCACTCCATCGTCGCGCCCTCTTCGCAGGTGGCGCGCTTGGTGACGAGGTTGTAGACGTTGTTCGACCAGTTCTGGATGGTCGTGTAGCGGCAGCGGGCGCCCTTCTTGACCACGATCTCCACCACGGCGGAGTGCAGCGAGTCGGAAGAGTAGATCGGGGCGGTGCAGCCCTCGACGTAGTGCACGTAGGCACCCTCGTCGACGATGATCAGGGTCCGCTCGAACTGGCCCATGTTCTCGGTGTTGATCCGGAAGTACGCCTGCAGCGGGATCTCCACATGCACGCCCTTGGGGACGTAGATGAACGAGCCGCCGGACCAGACCGCCGAGTTGAGCGCGGAGAACTTGTTGTCGCCCACCGGGATCACCGTCGCGAAGTACTCCTGGAACAGCTCCGGATACTCCTTCAGCGCGGAGTCGGTGTCGAGGAAGATGACACCCTGCTTCTCGAGCTCCTCGTTGATCTTGTGGTAAACGACCTCGGACTCGTACTGAGCCGCGACACCGGACACCAGACGGGCCTTCTCGGCCTCCGGGATACCCAGCTTGTCGTAGGTGTTCTTGATGTCCTCGGGCAGGTCTTCCCAGGTGTTGGCCTGCTTCTCGGTCGACCGGACGAAGTACTTGATGTTGTCGAAGTCGATGTCGTTGAGCTCGGCACCCCAGGCGGGCATGGGCTTGCGCTCGAAGAGCTTGAGGCCCTTCATCCGGAGGTCGAGCATCCACTGCGGCTCGCTCTTCAGGCCGGAGATGTTCGCCACGACGTCCGCGGTCAGACCGCGCTTGGCGATCGAGCCGGCGGCATCGGAGTCCGACCAGCCGAACCGGTAACGGCCCAGGGCCTCGAGGTGCTCGTCCTGGGTGTGGCCGGTGCCGACCGGGCCGGCGGCGACGGTGGTGGGATCCATGATCTCGGTCATATCGTTGACCTTTCCTGGGAGTTCGAACTCGAGTTCTTGCGCGGGATGTGAGTGGTGCAGACACCGTCGCCGTGGGCGATGGTGGCAAGTCGTTGGACGTGGACGCCGAGCAGCCGGGAGAAGACCTCGGTCTCCGCCTCGCACAGCTGCGGGAACTGCTCGGCCACGTGGGCGACCGGGCAGTGGTGTTGGCAGAGTTGCTCGCCGAGCGCGGACGGGAGGGTCGAGGCGACGTACCCGTCCTGGGTGAGCGCCGAGGCCAGCGCCTGGGCCGGGGTGGTGTCCGCAGGGGCCTGGTCGAGGAGCTCGCGGTACCGCAGCTCGACCCCGGCGACCCGGGCCTCGGCGAAGCGGGTGATTGCCTCGGGTCCGACCGCCTCGGCCATGAACTCGAGCGACTGGATGGCCAGGTCGTCGTACGCGGTGTAGAAGACGCCACGGCCGGCGTCGGTCAGAGCGAAGACGCGGGCGGGGCGGCCGCGACCGCGGGCGCCGTAGATGCGCTGCTCGCGCGACTCGAGGTGACCGCTGGCGATCAGCACGTCGAGGTGCCGACGGATCGCCGCCGGAGTCAAGCCCAAGCGCTCGGCCAGCACGACTGCCGTGGACGGCCCGTGGGTCAATATCGAACTGGCCACCCGCTGCCGGGTGGACGCGTCATCCTTGCCTGGGTGTGACCCAGCGGAGCCTGCGGCTACCTGCTGGAAGTTTTTCACAACACCAGTGTGCTCTTATTCACCAACGGCGTTCAAGCAAGGACCGCCTTAGTGCCCCGCCCAGCCGCTGCATCCACCTCGACCCCGGCCCGAGACGATGAGGTGGGGCCGTAGTGTCCGATTCAGCGTGGCCCGTTCGTCTGAGAGACAGGACCGGGTCACCAGACCGGGACAGCACCCGAGGAGTCAAGCATGACGCAGTACGCAGTGCTCATCTACGGCCGCGATGTCGACTGGACCCAGCCCGAGTTCCGCGAGGAGCTGGCTGAGTACGGGACCTTCGCGAACGACAACCAGGCCGCCATCCGCGGTGGCGCGGCGCTCTACCAGACCAGTACGGCCACGACCGTACGGGTCAAGGGCGCCCGGGGCGGCGACGTGGTCACCACCGACGGTCCGTACGCGGAGACGAAGGAGGCGCTGACCGGGTTCTATCTGATCGAGGCTCCGGATCTCGATGCCGCCCTGGCCATTGCCGAACAGTGCCCCGGCGCCTGGGACGGCGGTGTCGAGGTCCGACCGGTGATCGACTTCGGGGCCTGACCGGTCGGCGCGACGGATGGTGGACGTTCCGGACCGGCTCGCCGAACTCGTCCGGGTCGAGGGTGGCCGCGTGCTGGCCACCCTCGTCCGGTCGGTCGACGACTGGTCCGTCGCCGAAGAGGCCGTGCAGGAGGCCGCCATCGCGGCCCTGCGCGACTGGGCGGTGAACGGGGTGCCGAACGAGCCCCGGGCCTGGCTGATCACCACCGCCCGCCGCAAGGCGATCGACATCCTCCGCCGCGAGCAGCAGCGCCGGGGCAAGGAGGCGGCCGGCGCCCAGCTGATCGAGCTGCGGCGACCCGACGCGCCCGAGGTGACCGAGCTGACCGTGCTGGACGACGACCTCCTTCGGTTGATCTTCACGTGCTGCCACCCCAGCCTGGCGCCCGAGTCCAGGCTGGCGCTCGCGTTGCGAACGCTCGGTCAGCTCTCGGTGCCTCAGGTGGCGGCGGCCATGCTGAGCACCGAGGCGGCCGTTGCGCGGCGGCTGACCCGCACCAAGGACAAGATCGCCCGGGCCAAGATCCCGTACGTGACCCCGCAGCCGGCCGACCTGCCGGAGCGGCTGGCCGTGGTCTGCGGGGTCATCCATGCGCTCTACACGATCGGCCACTCCCCCCTCGACGGGGAGGCGGCCGTCGACGTCGACCTGTGCACCGAGGCCGTCCGGCTGGCTCGGCTGCTGGTCGAGCTGATGCCGGACGAGGCCATGCCCGCGGCCGTACTGGCGCTGTTCCTGCTCACCGAGGCGCGGCGGCCGGCCCGCGTCGACGCCGCCGGGGACGTCGTGGTGCTGCCCGACCAGGACCGTGGGCGGTGGCACGTGGCGATGATCGACGAAGGTGCCGACCGGCTGGCCCGGAGCCTGCGGCGTACCGACGGGATCGCCGACCCCTACCAGCTGCAGGCGGCCATCGCCTTCGAGCACGACCGGGCCCCGAGCTACCCGCAGACCGACTGGGTCGAGGTGGTCCGGCTCTACGACCTGTTGCTCTTGGTGGCGCCCAGTCCGGCGGCGGCTCTGGCCCGGGCTGTAGCGGTCGCGGAGCGCGACGGCGCACCGGCCGGGCTGAAGGCGCTGGCTGCGCTGGAACCGAACAGCCGTGTCCGTTGGGTCACCGCCGAGCTGCTGGCTCGCGACGGTCGGCTGACCGAGGCCATCGCGGTGGCCGCGCCGCGGCCGGACGACGCCTTGACCGCGCCCGAGCAGCGGCAGCGGGAGGCCCGCCGGGCGGCCTGGGCGGCGGCGGACGGATCAACCTCAGTCTGAGGCGAGGACGTCACCGAGGTCGTACTTGACCGGCTCGTCGAGTTGCTCGTAGGTGCAGGAGCGGGGCTCGCGGTCTGGGCGCCACCGGTTGAACTGAGCGGTGTGGCGGAACCGGACGCCCTCCATGTGCTCGTAGCGGACCTCGACCACGAGGTCGGGACGCAGCGGTACGAAAGACAGGTCCTTGCCGTTGTTCCAGCGGCTGTACTCGGAGTTGCGCGGCGTCCGCGATCCCTCCTCCTGCTTGGCCCAGGCCCACGGGTGGTCGTCGAAGGTGGTGACCAGGGGCTGCAGCTCGGTGAACAGCTCCTTGCGGCGCGAGGCCGGAAACGCCCCGATGACCCCGACCGACGCGAGCTCGCCGTCGTCGTTGTAGAGCCCGAGCAGCAGCGAGCCGATGCTGTCCGGTCCGCTCTTGTGCACCCGGTAACCTGCGACCACGCAGTCGGCCGTTCGCTCGTGCTTGATCTTGAACATCACCCGCTTGTCGGGCAGGTAGTTCACCCCCAACCCCTTGGCCACCACCCCGTCGAGACCGGCACCTTCGAAGGACTCGAACCACTCCTGCGCGAGCGCTGGGTCCCGGGTGACCGAGGTCAGGTGGATCGGAGGCCGGGCGGCAACGAGCGCGGACTCCAGTGCGGCCCGACGCTCGGTGAACGGCCGGCCGGTGAGGTCGTCGTCTCCGAGGGCGAGCAGGTCGAAGGCCACGAACCGGGCCGGCGTCTCGATGGACAGCTTGGTGACCCGGCTGACCGCCGGGTGGATCCGCTGCTGCAGGGTCTCGAACTCCAGCCGGTCACCCCCCGGACCGACCACGATGATCTCGCCGTCGATCACCGCCCGCTCCGGGAAGTTGGCGAGAACCGCCTCGACCACCTCCGGGAAGTAGCGCGTCATCGGCTTCTCGTTGCGGCTGCCGATCTCCACCTCGTCGCCGTCCCGAAAGATGATCGAGCGGAACCCGTCCCACTTGGGCTCGTAGCTGAACTCACCTTCCGGGATCGACTTGACCGACTTCGCCAGCATCGGCGACACAGGTGGCATCACGGGCAGCTTCATGAGGTCATTGTGGCAACGACCCCTCCGGCCAGCGGGCCTCGGTCACCTCCCCGCCCACGACGGTGACCGTCAGCTCCACCGGACCGGCCGGCCGTTGGTACAGCTCGTACGCCCCCTCGACCAGCTCGGGATAGACCAGGCTCGGCACCACCATGCCCCCGACCGGGCGCGACACGACCGCCACGTGGATGAGGTGCGGGTGCTCGTGGTCGTGGGTGTGACCGTGCGAACCGTCGTCGTCGTGGTGGTGATGGTCGTGCGCGTGATCATGAGCGTGACCGAGCGAGGAGGACCCGCCCACCGGACGGATCTCGACCTCCACGCCATCCAGCGCCGCAGGCATGGTCACGACCAGCGCGCCGACCTCGCCGCCGATGTCGAGGAGCACGGGACCCTGCCCGGCGTGCGGGTTCTCGACCGTCATGCCTAGACGACCGCCGTACCCGGCGAGCTCTGGAAGCCACCGCCGGGGTTGCCCAGGTACGGAAAGCTGTTGCTCGTCGGCGGGTTGGTGTTCGTCGTGCCGTCCTTGATCACCGAGGTGGCACCGTCGGGCACGAACGTCGGGTCGACGAGCGGGATCGTCAGTCCGGCGATGGCCCGCAGCTCGATGGTCACCACGTCGTCGAACACCCGGCGCCCGTTCGGGAAGCCGGCCAGGTCTCCTCCGACCACGCCGAGCGGATTCGGTGCGGCCTTGGTCGGTGGGACGGCGACGTTCAGCCGTACCATGTCGGCCTGGGTGGTTCCGGTGAAGTTCTGGAAGCCGGGCACCACCCCGTTCGGGATGCCGGTCAGCAAGATGGCGAGCAGGTCCGCCCGCGGTTTCGTGTACGCCGCGAGGTTCGGGAACACGCCCGGGTAGAGCACCGGCAGCAGACCGGCGAGCTCCGGCTTGGACACGTACTTGGCGTACTGGCTGTCGTCGTGCGGGGCGTCGGCGTTCCAGCGGTCCTTGTACGCCATCGGCGTGATGACCTCGTTGAACAGCGGGTTGGCCAGCCGGGAGACCTGGACGAACCGGCCGGCACCCTCGGTCTTGCCGGTGGCGGAGTTGAACACCCGGGCCCTCCGACGGCTGGCGGTGGCCCAGACCCCGATCACCGACGCGGCGTCGGCGACGTCCTTGGGCGCGTTCTTGTTGCGGGTCAGGTCCGAGATGGGCAGCTGCAGAGCGATGCTGTGCACGTTCAGGCCCTGGGTGCCGTTCACACCGACCGCGGCCGCGGACGGGATCAGGTGCAGCATCTGGAACGGCCGGAGCACACCGAGGTCGAAGATCGAGCCCAGGTCGACGTTGAACGCCTCGGCTCGCTGGCCGGCGAACACCTTGCGGCCGCCGCCGAGGCTGTAGGTCGTGTCGGCGGTGAAGTGCGCGTAGTTTGGCGTGCTGCGGGTGCCGACGTTGACCGGTGGGCAGGCCAGGTCACGCGCCAGGATCTGCGGCGCCTTGCCCCGGACCAGCTTGGTGACCGAGTAGTACTGCGGCCGGTTCCAGGTCGGGTCGTCGACCTTCTTGATCGGGCCCGTGTTGTAGAGGAAGGTCGCGTCGTTGCGGATCTTGGTGTGGAAGCGGAACTGGTAGACCACGTCCGTCCGCGCATCTCCACGGTTGCTGACGTGGATCTGGTAGAGCACGTCGTCGCCGAACTCGTAGAAGTTCGGCCCGCCCTGCGGGCTCTGGAACGGGATGAAGTTGGCGATCAGCGTCACCATGTCCGGCTTGTCCGGGGAGACGAACGCGTAGACGTCGGTGTTGTCGGCGACGGGATCCTTCGAGATCTCCGGTGCTTCGCGATGTGAGGACATGGATCAGCTCTTTCCCTGCCGAGCCAGCCGGCCCAGCTTCTTCGTCAGGTCGCGGTCGTAGAAGCTGAACTCGCGGTCGCCGACCGCGACGGTGATCCGACCCGACTTCGGGTCCTGGATGTAGGCGACGATCAAGGTGTCGTCGCCCGCTCCGTCGGGATCACCGGACTCGGTCTCGGTGATCGGGGTGGTGGTGGCGATCGCTTCAGGGGCCACGAGCGTGGCGCCGGCCGCGAGGCCGCCACCCGTCAAGGCCAAGAAGGTGCGCCGAGTGGTATCACTCATCACTGCTCCTGGGGGCTGCTGCCTCGACGTCCCCTCGGATCGCCGATGACAGACCTAGCGTGGAGGAGTAGGTCTTGCCTGACCGCAACCGACAGGGCTCCGCAACCGACGCTAGACCGACCTCAGGCCCTTGTCAGGCGGGGAAATAAGATGCTGGCCACCAAATGTCAGGACCTGTACGCGACCCGGACGTGACGGCGTACACCTAGACTTCACCGGTGCCCACCCACGACGTCAGTTCTCTGGTCGTGGACGGCGTTTCGGTCACTCTCGGCGGTCGGGCCATCCTGAACGGGTTGAGCCTGCGCGCCGAGCTGGGTGCCCTCACCGCGGTGCTCGGCCCGAACGGAGCCGGCAAGACGACCTTGATCCGCTGCTGCACCGGTCTGCTGACCCCGGACGTCGGACGGATCTCGGTTCTGGGCGAGCGACCGGGATCAGCCGCCGCAGCCGTCCGGATCGGCCTGATGCCGCAGAGCACCGGAGCCTGGTCGGGGATCAAGGCCGGCGAGCTGCTCCGGTACCTCGCCGGCCTGTACGCCCACCCGCTCGACGTCACCGCCCTGATGGAACGGCTGGCCATCACGACCTACGCACGTACGCCCTACCGTCGGCTCTCCGGTGGTCAGCAGCAGGCGGTCAACCTGGCTGGGGCGTTGATCGGCAGGCCGGAACTCGTGTTCCTCGACGAACCCACGGCCGGGATGGACCCGCACGCCCGCCGCAACACCTGGGCGCTGCTGGCCGAGGTGCGCGCCGCCGGCGTCGGCGTCGTCCTCACCACCCACGCGATGGACGAGGCGGAGACGCTGGCCGACCGGGTCTACATCGTCGACGCCGGCCGGGTCGCCGTCGAGGGCACCGTCGCCGAGCTCACCGGCCAGGGCGAGAGCCTGGAGAACGTCTTCCTCAGCCACACCCACAGCGGCATTGCGTCGTGAGTCTCGACCTCACCCCCGCGCCCGGTGCGGCCCCGGTGACCCAACGCGTCGTACGCCACGGGCTCACCGAGGCCCGGCTGCTGGTCCGCAACGGCGAGCAGCTGATGCTCGCCCTGGTCATCCCGTTGGCCATCCTGATCGGTGGCCGCTTCGTCGGCGGTCGCTTCGGCGACCCGAACGCCCTCGCCCCCTCGGTGCTAGGCCTGGCCGTCTGGTCCTCGGCCTTCACCTCGGTGGCCATCGCCACCGGGTTCGAGCGTCGGTACGGCGTACTGGAGCGGCTCGCCACGACCCCGCTCGGCCGGTCCGGTCTGCTGGCGGGCAAGGCATTGGCCGTTGTGCTGGTCGTGCTCGGCCAGCTGGTGGTGCTCAGCGCGGCCGCCCTGGTCCTCGGCTGGCGCCCGGCCTTCACCCCGGGCTCGGCCCTCGACACCGTCGGTCTCGTCGTGCTCGGGATCGCCGTCTTCGCCCTGCTGGCGCTGGCGCTGGCCGGCCGGTTGCGCGCGGAGGTCACCCTCGGATTGGCCAACCTCATCTATCTCGTCTTCCTGGCCGGCGGCGCCCTGGTCGTGCCGCTGGGCCGCTACCCCGAGCTGATCCGACCGGTGCTCGGTCTACTGCCCACCGCGGCTCTCGGTGAAGGTCTGCGGGCCGCCGCCGTGGGTAACGCGCTGGGCTGGCCGTTCCTGGTCCTGATCGTCTGGCTGGCGGCGGCCGGGCTCGTCGTGGGAAAGAGCTTTCGATGGACGTCATGACCCGCCTCGTCTCCCTGGTGCGGAGCCCGCACGCCCATCGGCGCTGGGCGGTCGCGTCGTTGGTCGCCAACGTGCTGATCGTCGTCACCGGCGCCCTGGTGCGGTTGACCGGCTCCGGGCTCGGTTGCCCGACCTGGCCGCGCTGCTCGGCCGACTCCTACGTCACCCACCCGGCGCTCGGTCTGCACGGTGCGATCGAGTTCGGTAACCGGCTGCTCACCTTCGTCCTGGTCATCATCGCGATCGCGACCTGGGCCAGCGCCCTGCTGCTGCGTGAGCGTGGCCGCAAGCGCCGCGACCTGCGTTGGCTCTCCGGCGGCATGCTGCTCGGGATCCCGGTGCAGGCCGTGATCGGGGGCATCTCCGTGCTGACCCAGCTCAACCCGTTCGTCGTCGCCCTGCACCTGATGGTCTCGATGGTGCTGATCGCGCTGTCGGTCTGGCTGGTCCGCCGCTCTCGCGCCATCGTCGGCGCTCCGGCGGCCAAGCCGGCGGTCGTGCTCGTCCGCGTCGCCTTCGTCCTCATGTGGGTCACCGTCTGGCTGGGCACCGTCGTCACCGGCAGCGGCCCGCACGCCGGCGACGAGAACGCCCCGCGAACCGGCTTCGACGGAGCCTTCGTGACCCACGCACATGCTGCCGCGGTCTACGCCACGATCGCGGTCACCCTGGCCTGTCTGCTGCTGCTCCGCAGCCGCGCTGCCCTGATGGTCGTCGCGGTGGAGGTCCTCCAGGCGGCCATCGGACTCACCCAGTACCACCTCGGACTACCGATCGGACTGGTCCTGCTGCACCTGCTCGGAGCATCGTTGTCCATCGCCGCCATCACGAACCTCTTCCTCTCGGTCCGTTCGCGACCGCACGCCGCTCCGGGCAACGACCAGTCTCGCGACCTGCAGTCCGCCACCAGCGGCAAGGCCTGAGCCGGACCGGCTGAGTCGCGGCAACGCGACCTGCCTCAGCCCGTCAACCACCACGCCGTACGCCGGTCGCCGTCCCAACGGCGGCACTGCGTGACCTCAGCGGTGATCGCGTCCGACGTCGCGCCCAGGACCTCCAGCGCCGCCCCGACCTGGTGGCCGGCGATCCGCGGCGCGAGCGTGACGTGTGGGCTCCAGCGACCCGGGCCGAACTGGCCGTACCGGTTTGCTCCGCAGAGCTCGGCCACCGAAGCCTGCAGGGCGATCAGCTCGGCCGACGGGACGACCTGGCGTACCAGGACGTAGTTGGTCCGGCGCGGCCCGAAGACCATGAGCGCGCCGACCTGCACCGTCAGGTCCAGTCCGGCCAACAACGCCGGGAGGCTGACCTCAGCGGCCGGATCGACCGAGTCTCCCGCGAACAGCGTGACGTGCGGACGGTGGTGCTCGCTCGGGGTGATGCGCTGCGCGGTCGGCAGCCTGGCGTCGGCCAAGGCCCGCCACTGGGCGATGACCTGGGCGTCGGCAGCGGGGTCGAAGGTCAGCTCGACCGACTGCGCCACCGGTTCAGAGACGCCAGCGCAGCAGCGGGTCGACGGCTGCGGCGACGAAGATCACCGCGAGGTAGGAGTTGGACCAGTGGAACAACCGCATCGGCTTCAGGGCCGCGTCGACCAGACCGCGGTTGGCCCGGACCAGCAGCTGCCAGGACTCGAAGAGCAGTACCAGACCGGCGATGCCGGCGACCACGGGATAGAGCAGCCCCGTGTCGGCGACGGGCCATAGGGCCATGGAGATGGCGACGGTGGCGATGGAGTAGACCATGATCCGGCGTGCGACGGCCGGAGCGGACATCACGACCGGCAGCATCGGGACCTCGGCGGCGGCGTAGTCCTCGCGGTAGCGGAACGCCAGCGCCCAGGTGTGCGGCGGCGTCCAGAAGAAGACGATGCCGAACAGGATGAAAGGCACCACGGACAGCTGTCCGGTGACGGCGGTCCAGCCGATCAGCGGCGGGAAGCAACCGGCGATGCCACCCCAGACGATGTTCTGCGACGTCCGCCGCTTCAGCAGCAACGTGTAGACGAAGATGTAGAACGCGTTCGCGACGAGGGCCAACACGGCTGAGAGCCAGTTGACCAGCAACCCCAGCCACAAGGTGGCGGCGATGCCGAGCAGCGCGCCGAAGATCGTCGCCGCCACGGGTCCGACCGCGTGCCGTGGCAACGGACGACGCCGCGTACGCCGCATCTGCTCGTCGATGTCCCGGTCGAGCACGCAGTTGAAGACGTTGGCGCTGGCCGCCGCGAAACAGCCGCCGACCATGGTCGCCACGACGAGCCACAGGGTCGGCACGCCCTGGGCGGCCAAGAACATGGCCGGGACGGTGGTGACCAACAGCAACTCGATGATGCGCGGCTTCGTGAGTCCGACGTACGCACCCACGACGTCTCGGACCCGCCCGCCCGAGGTGGCGACCGGCTGAGTGTTCTCGACGTCGGTACGGCCGCCACGAGGGTCTGCCGCCACCTGACCTGACACGTCGATACTCGTCACAAGCCCCACTCACTCATTGGTTCGGACCACCCAGCTCGGGAAACACCGTCGTGAGTCTAGGGCCCACGCTACGGATTCTCACTTCCCACCGCAGAGTTCGGCTCTGGTGGACGAAAAGATGCGGAGCCAACACGAGCCATGTCTCCAGCAGATGAACATAGCCTCACATCCGGGGAGGACCCTATGTCAGACCGGCGGCGTCCCGATAGGCTCGCAGACGCATCTTGCCCCCGGAGTAACCGGCGGCATTGACCGGAAGGATCGCACGCTGTGACAGACACCGAAGCCTCCCCCAGCACCGTCGTACCCGAGGGCTGGACCGACTTGGACTCGCGCGCCGTCGACACGGTCCGTGTGCTGGCCGCCGACGCCGTCCAGAAGGTCGGGAACGGCCACCCGGGAACCGCGATCAGCCTGGCGCCGGTCGCCTACCTGCTGTTCCAGAAGATGATGCGCCACAACCCCGCCGAGCCGCACTGGCCCGGCCGCGACCGGTTCGTCCTCTCCTGTGGTCACTCCAGCATCACCCTCTACATCCAGCTCTACCTCGGTGGTTGGGGCTTGGAGCTCGACGACCTCAAGGCGCTGCGCACCTGGGGCTCGAAGACCCCCGGCCACCCCGAGTACGGCCACACCGACGGCGTGGAGATCACGACCGGCCCGCTGGGCCAGGGCATCGGCAACGCCGTCGGGATGGCCATGGCTGCCCGCCGCGAGCGTGGTCTCCTCGACCCCGACGCTCCCGAGGGCGAGTCCGTCTTCGACCACCACATCTACTGCCTCGCCTCCGACGGTGACATCGAGGAGGGCGTCAGCTCCGAGGCCTCGTCGCTGGCCGCGACCCAGCGGCTGGGCAACCTCACGCTGATCTACGACCGCAACCACATCTCCATCGAGGGCGACACCAACATCGCCCTGACCGAGGACACCGCCGCCCGGTACGCCGCCTACGGCTGGAACGTCATCGACCTCGACTGGAACACCGGTGGCACCTACGTCGAGAACGTCACTGCCCTCCAGGACGCGATCGAGGAGGGCAAGAAGGTCACCGACCAGCCCACCTTCATCCAGCTGCGAACGGTCATCGGCTGGCCGCTGCCGACCATGCAGGGCACCGAGAAGGTCCACGGCAACGCCATCGGCGGACCCGAGATCGCAGCGCTCAAGGAGGTCCTGGGCTTCGATCCGGAGCAGACCTTCGAGGTGTCCGACGACGTGATCGGCCACACCCGCGAGCTGCTGACCCGGGGCTCCGAAGCCCAGGCCGAGTGGCAGACCAGCTTCGACGCCTGGGCCACGGCGAACCCCGAGAACAAGGCTCTCTACGACCGCTTCGTCGCGAACGAGCTCAGCCCCGGCTGGGAAGATGCGCTGCCGAGCTGGCCCGCCGACCCGAAGGGCGTCGCCACCCGGGCCGCGTCCGGCAAGGTGCTCACCGCCCTCGCCCCGGTCATGCCCGAGCTCTGGGGCGGCTCGGCCGACCTCGCCGGGTCCAACAACACCACGCCTTCCGGTCAGCCGAGCTTCCTGCCGCCCGACCGGCAGAGCGAGGAGTTCAAGGGCGGCCCGCACGGGCGGGTGCTGCACTTCGGCATCCGGGAGCACGCCATGGGCGCGATCATGAACGGCATCAAGGTGCACGGCGGGACCCGTCCCTACGGCGGCACCTTCTTGACCTTCAGCGACTACATGCGCGGTGCGGTCCGGCTGTCGGCCCTGATGCGGACCCCGGTCACCTACGTCTGGACCCACGACTCCATCGGTCTGGGCGAGGACGGACCGACCCACCAGCCGATCGAGCACGTCGCCGCGCTGCGCGCCATCCCGGGCCTGGACGTCGTCCGACCCTCCGACGCCAACGAGACGGCGGCCGCCTGGGCCGCCATCCTGAAGAACGGCGACCGCCCCGCCGGTCTCATCCTGAGCCGGCAGAACCTGCCCATCGTGCCGCGCGGCGAGGACGGCTACGCCGACACCAGCGGCGTCGCCCAGGGTGGCTACGTCCTCAAGGACAGCGAAGGCACGCCCGACGTCGTCCTGATCGGCACCGGCTCGGAGGTGCAGCTCGCCGTCGAGGCCCAAGAGCTGCTCGCCGCCGAAGGGATCGCCGCCCGGGTGGTCTCGATGCCGTGTCGTGAGTGGTTCGACGAGCAGACCCAGGACTACCGGGACTCGGTCATCCCGCCGACCATCAAGGCTCGGGTGAGCGTCGAGGCCGGGGTCAGCCTCGGTTGGCGCGACATCGTCGGCGACGCCGGTCGGATCATCAGCATCAACCACTACGGCGCCAGTGCATCGGGCGCCAAGCTCTACGAGGAGTTCGGCTTCAGCGGCGCCACCGTTGTCGTCGCCGCCAAGGAGAGCCTTGCCGCCGTGTCGAGCGACGCCGCTCCCACGCACACCGCCGCGAGCGGTCCGAAGTCGACTGCCGACCTCGAAGCCGATCCCGGCGTCACCATCAGCTGAGCCCAGCTGCCCCCGTACGCCTCTCCATCCTCTCCGCAAAGGAACAACGACATGAGTGAACGACTGAAGGGCCTCGCCGACGAAGGCGTCTCGATCTGGTTGGACGACCTGTCCCGTGAGCGCATCAACTCCGGCAACCTCGCCGGCCTGGTAGCCGACTCGTCCGTCTCCGGAGTCACCACCAACCCCACCATCTTCGCGGCGGCGTTGGCGAAGGGGGAGGCGTACGACGAGCAGGTGCGTGAGCTGGCGGCACTGGACTCCAGCGTCGAGGACGCCATCAAGGCGCTCACCTCCGACGACGTGCGCAACGCCTGCGACATCTTCGCTGCCACCTACACCAGCACCGGCGGCGTCGACGGCCGGGTCTCGATCGAGGTCGAGCCCGGACTGGCCATGGACACCGACGGCACGATCGGCCAGGCCGCTGACCTCTACAAGATCGTCGACCGGCCGAACGTGCTGATCAAGATCCCGGCCACGAAGCCCGGCCTGCCGGCCATCGCGGCCACCATCGCGGAAGGGATCAGCGTGAACGTGACGCTGATCTTCGCCCTGGAGCGCTACAAGCTGGTCATCGACGCGTACCTCTCGGGCCTGGAGCAGGCAGCGGCCAACGGCCACGACCTGAGCAAGATCCACTCGGTGGCGTCGTTCTTCGTGTCCCGGGTGGATTCCGAGGTCGACAAGCGTCTGACCGCCATCGGTGGTGACACCGCCACCGCACTGAAGAGCAAAGCCGCCCTGGCCAACGCCCGGCTGGCCTATGCGCTCTACGAGGAGGAGTTCAGCTCCGAGCGGTTCGCCGCCCTCGAGGCGAAGGGCGCCAACCGGCAGCGGCCGCTCTGGGCCTCGACCGGGGTCAAGGACCCGAACCTGCCCGACACGATGTACGTGACCGAGCTCGTCGTGGCCAACACGGTCAACACCATGCCGGAGAAGACCATGCAGGCCTTCGGCGACCACGGTGAGCTCGCCGGGGACAAGGTGTCCGGGACCGAGGCCGAGGCGCAGCAGGTGTTCGACGACCTGGCCGCCGTCGGTGTCGACTTCGACGACGTGGTGGACGTGCTCGAGAAGGAGGGTGTGGAGAAGTTCGACGCCTCCTGGGCAGAGCTCGTGGAGACGGTGCAGACCGCTCTCGAGGAGGCCAAGCAGGGCAAGGACAGCCCTGGCCAGGGTGCCAACCCGACGAAGGCCGACGTCGTCGCGTGAGCACATCAGGTCACCCCAACCCGCTGCGGGACGGACAGGACCGGCGACTGCCTCGCATCGCCGGTCCCTGCGTCCTGGTCATCTTCGGGGTCACTGGCGACCTCTCCACGAAGAAAGTCATGCCGGCCGTCTACGACCTGGCCAACCGCGGACTCCTGCCGCCCGGATTCGCCCTGGTGGGCTTTGCCCGCCGGGACTGGGTGGACCAGGACTTCGCCAAGATCGTCCATGATGCGGTCAAGCAGCACGCACGCACCCCGTTCCGGGAGGAGGTGTGGAAACAGCTGTCGGAGGGCATCCGCTTCGTCCCCGGCGAGATCGGTGACGACGCGTCGTTCAAGCGGCTGGCCGAGACGATCGCCGATCTCGACGAGGCGCGGGGCACCGGCGGCAACCACGCCTTCTACCTGTCGATCCCGCCGGGTCTGTTCCCGACCGTGGTCGAGCAGCTCCGCGACTCAGGGCTGGCCGAGGAGAAAGCGGGGCAGTGGAGCCGGGTCGTGATCGAGAAGCCCTTCGGTCACAACCTGGCGAGTGCCCGAGAGCTCAACCGGGTCGTCTCGAGCGTTTTCCCGTCCTCGTCGGTGTTCCGGATCGACCACTACCTGGGCAAGGACACGGTGCAGAACCTACTGGCGCTGCGCTTCGCCAACCAGATGTTCGAGCCGGTGTGGAACAACAACTACGTCGACCACGTCCAGATCACCATGGCCGAGGACATCGGCATCGGCGGCCGGGCGGGCTACTTCGACGGCATCGGCATCGCGCGTGACGTGATCCAGAACCACCTGCTGCAGCTGCTCGCCCTCACCGCGATGGAGGAGCCGACCTCGTTCGAGGCCGCTCAGCTGCGGACCGAGAAGCAGAAGGTATTGGCCGCGGCCCGGCCGCCCAAGCGGATCGACCTGCACACCGCCCGCGGACGTTACCAGGGCGGCTGGCAGGGCGGTGAGAAGGTGCTGGGCTACCTGGACGAGAAGGGCATCCCGGCCGACACCAAGACCGAGACCTACGCCGCCATCCGAGTGGACATCGACAACCGGCGCTGGGCCGGTGTCCCGTTCTACCTGCGGACGGGGAAGCGGCTCGCCCGGCGGACCACGGAGATCGCGCTCGGCTTCAAGCGGGCGCCACACCTCCCGTTCACGGCCACGGACACCGAGGAGCTGGGCTACAACGCCCTGGTCCTGCGGATCCAGCCCGACGAGGGCGTCACGCTCCGGTTCGGGGCCAAGGTGCCGGGCACCCAGATGGAGATCCGCGAGGTCAACATGGACTTTGCGTACGGCGGCTCGTTCACCGAGTCGTCCCCCGAGGCGTACGAGCGGCTCATCCTCGATGTGCTGCTCGGTGACCCGCCGCTTTTCCCGCAGCACGAGGAGGTCGAGCTGTCCTGGCAGATCCTCGACCCGATCCTCGACTATTGGGCGGCCAGCGACGAGCGCCCGGCCGACTACGAGTCCGGCGGCTGGGGGCCGGCCAGCGCGAACGAGATGCTGGCCCGCGACGGTTTCACCTGGCGACGACCATGAGGAGAGCAGCATGATCATCACGCTGAACGAGACCAACTCGTCCAAGATCTCGGCTGCGCTGCTGCGGGCCCGGCGCAGCGCCGGGAGCCCGGCCATGGGCATGGTGCTGACCCTGATCATTGTGTGCGACGAGAACGACTACGCCGAAGCCATGCAGGCGAGCATGGAGGCCGGCCGTGAGCACCCCTCGCGGATCCTGGTCGTCGTGACCGGTCACGGCTCGCCGGAGAGCTCGCTCGACGCCGAGGTGCGGATCGGCGAGGGCATGCCCGGTGAGGTCGTCATCGTGCGGATGCGGGGGCCGGTGGCCAAGCACTCCGCCTCGGTGATCCGGCCGCTGCTGCTGCCGGACTCCCCCGTGGTCATCTGGTGGCCCGGCAAGAGCCCGGCCGATCTGGCTTCGGACGATCTCGCGCAGCTGGCCGTACGCCGGCTGACCGACGCCGCGCAGGCAGGACGGCCCGCAACCGCCCTGCAGGCCCGGGCCGAGAACTACATGGCGGGTGACACCGATCTGGCGTGGACCCGGCTGACCCCGTGGCGGGCGCTGCTCGCGGCCTCGCTCGACCAGTACCCGTCCAAGATCAAGTCGGTCGTGGTCGAGGCCGAGCGCTCCAACCCGTCCGCGGATCTGCTGGCCGCCTGGCTGCACGCCGGGCTCAAGGTGGACGTCGAACGCGCCTTCAGCGACGGACCCGGCATCACCGCGGTCCGGATGAACACGGCCGCCGGCGATATCGCCATCACCCGCCCGGACGGTTTGCTGGCGTCGTACACGGTGCCCGGTCAGCCCGAGCGTCTGGTGGCCCTGAAACGCCGCGGGGTCTCCGAGCTCATCACCGAGGAACTGCGCCGGATGGACGCCGATCAGGTCTTCGAGCGCACGGTGAAGACCCTGGCCCGGACGACCGTCAAGGCGGCAGGAAAGAAGGCGTGAGCTCTCCCGGCGCGCAGCCCGAGATCCTGCTCTACGGCAACCCGGACGACGTGGCCGAGGCCTTGGCGGCCCGGCTGATGGCACGGCTGGCCGAGATCCAACGCGACTTCCGTACGCCGCAGGTCGCCTTGACCGGCGGTCGGATCGCCACCAAGGCGTACCAGCGGTTGGCCGCGGAGGGCGGGAACTCGGCCGTCGACTGGTCGCGGGTGGAACTGTGGTGGGGGGACGAGCGCTTCGTCCCCACCGACGACGGTGACCGGAACGCCAAACAGGCACTGGATCTGCTCTCGCCACCGTTGCACCTCGATCCGGGTCGCGTGCACGCGATGCCGGCCAGCGACGGTGGGGTGGCTCTGGATCAGGCGGCTGAGGACTATGCGGCTGAGCTGGGCGACACGGTCTTCGACATCTGCCTGCTCGGGATGGGGCCGGACGGCCACGTGGCGTCGATCTTTCCCGAACACCCGTCCTCGTACGCCGAGGGCGACGTGATCGCCGTACGCGCCTCACCCAAGCCTCCGCCCGAGCGGATCAGCCTGACCCTGGCCGTGATCAACCGGTCGCGTGAGGTCTGGTTCGTGGTCAGCGGCGCCGACAAGGCGGCGGCAGCGAGAATGGCCCTGATGGGCGCCGGACCGGTGCAGGTGCCCGCAGCAGGCGTGTCGGGCGTGGCCCACACGCTGTGGCTGATGGATCGGGAGGCCGCCTCGCAGCTGCCGTCGGACCTGCCCCAGCGTCGGCTCTAGCGCAGCTCGGGTTCGGGTTCGCCGCCGGAGGTGGGCAGCAGGGATCGGAGGACGTTGACCGGGTCCGGGGACTGCAACAGTTGCTCGCCCCGGCGCAGGAAATAGACCGCCGAGGACGCGTGATCGCCGCCGATCGTCCGGGGCGCCGCGATCAGCGCCTGCTGCCACAGCGACACGGTCTCGAGGACGTACACCTGCAGCTGCTCCCACATCGGCCGGCTCGTCGTGCCGAGCAGGCCGGTGTAGATGTCCAGTCCGGCCAGCCAGGCGACGGTCCGGTCGACGGTGTCGAACGGCCGCGCGGGATCCAGCACACCACCCCCGCCGAACACGCGGCAGAAGGTGATCGCCGCCAGCTCGACGGGATCGCTGCGGTAGAGGCCGGCGAAGCCGTCGTAGCGCGGCGGCTGGGGCGTGGCGGTCAGTAGATGACCTCGCCGCGGGCCCGACGGTCGCGCAGCGCCTGCAGTGCCTCGCTCAGGATGTCGGCCGCCTCGGTCTCGCTGCGCCGCTCCTTCACGTAGGCCAGATGCGTCTTGTACGGCTCGATCTTCGGCGGCGGTGGCGGGTTCAGTGAGTCCAGGTTGGCCGGGAGCCCACAGCGCGGGCAGTCCCAGGCCTCAGGAACCTGAGCCTCGGCGGCAAAAGCCGGACGTGTCTCGTGGCCGTGTGCGCAGAAATACGACACATACAGACGAGGAGCGGCATCGCCGCGCTCCGCCTCACCCATGGGTCCAGCCCCGACCCGGCTGCCACGAATGGCACTTCCACCAGCCACGTTAGTTCTCCCTCGCTGTTCTGACGTGTGCAAAACTCAAAGATGACGGACTTCAAACAAGCGAGACGGTTCAGGCACCGAGCTTGTAGAGAAGACCCAAGGCGACGATGGCCGCCAGCCAGACGACGCCGATGATGATGGTCAACCGGTCCAGGTTGCGCTCGGCAACCGAAGATCCGCCCATCGACGACGAGATACCGCCACCGAAGAGGTCAGAAAGACCTCCACCGCGTCCTTTGTGCATCAGGACGAAACCCGCGAGCGCGACACTGGTCACCACCAAAACTATGGAGAAGATCAAAATCGGCACGGTCATCGCGAGGGGCATGGGGACGAAAAGCACGGACGTAGCCTAACTCAGAGCATCGCTAATGCAGAAAGCTCTGATCAGAGCGCGGGAAGGTCGTAGAACCGTGCTATTGCAGAGAACTCGTCGATGATCAGACTCGCTCCACCGACCAGACATCCGTCGACATCGGCCTGCCCCATGATGGCGGCGACGTTGCCTGACTTGACCGAACCGCCGTACAGCACACGGACCTGTTCGGCCACCTCACCGGAGTAGAGCTCGCCGACCCGGACGCGGATCGCCGCGCACACTTCCTGCGCGTCCTCCGGGGTGGCGACCTCACCGGTGCCGATGGCCCAAACCGGCTCGTACGCGATCACCAGCGTGGCGACCTGCTCCGCCGCCAGGTCGGCGAGCGCACCGTCGACCTGCGCCAGGGTGTAGGACACCTGGTCGCCCGCCTTGCGAATGTCCAGCCCCTCACCGACACAGACGATCGGGATGACCCCGCCGCCGAGCGCCTTCTTGGCCTTGGCGTTGACCAGGGCGTCGTCCTCGTGGTGGTACTCACGCCGCTCGGAGTGACCCACGGTGACGTACCCGCAGTTCAACTTGGCCAGCATCTCGACCGAAATCTCGCCGGTGTAGGCGCCGTGGTCGTTGGCCGAGACGTCCTGCGCCCCGTAGCCCAGCGACAGCCGGTCACCCTCGATCAGCGTCTGCACGGTGCGCAGGTCGGTGAACGGCGGCAGGACGACGACCTCGGACTTGGCTGCGTCCCAGCGCTTGTCTTCGAGCGTCCAGGCCAGCTTCTGCACCAGGCCGACGGCCTCGACGTGGTTGAGGTTCATCTTCCAGTTGCCGGCCATCAAGGGCTTGCGTGCCATGAGCGGGTACGTCCTTCAGTCAGGTTCGAGGTGCGGGTTTGCGGTTCGCGTGGAGCGTGGTGCGGGTCAGGCTTCGTCGAGCACGGCGAGCCCAGGGAGCGTCTTGCCCTCCAGGTACTCCAGGCTCGCGCCGCCGCCGGTGGAGATGTGGCCGAAGTCGTCGTCGGCGAAGCCGAGGTCGCGGACCGCCGCGGCGGAGTCACCCCCACCGACGACCGAAAGTCCGTCGACGTCGGTCAGCGCCTGGGCGACGGCCTTGGTGCCACCGGCGAAGTTCTCCCATTCGGCGACGCCCATCGGACCGTTCCAGAAGACGGTCTTGGCCGTCTTGATGACGGTGGCGAAGGCCTGCGCGGACTCCGGGCCGATGTCCAGGCCGAGCTGGTCGGCGGGGATGGCGTCGGCGGTGACCACGGTGGGCGGTGAGTCGGCCTTGAACTCCGGCGCCACGACGATGTCGGTGGGGAGGATGATCTGCTTGCCGGTGGCGGCGGCCTCGGCGAGATAGCCCTTCACGGTCTCGATCTGGTCCTCCTCGAGCAGGCTCTTGCCGACCTCGTGCCCCTGGGCCGCCAGGAAAGTGAAGAGCATGCCGCCGCCGACCAGCAGGGTGTCCGCGGTCTTGAGCAGGTTGGCGATGACGGCGAGCTTGTCGGAGACCTTGGAACCGCCGAGGACCACGGCGTACGGGCGGGCGGGCTCCTCGGTGAGGCGCTTCAGGACCTCGACCTCGGCCAGCACCAGACCGCCGGCGGCGTTCGGCAGGCGGCGGGCCAGGTCGTACACGCTGGCCTGCTTGCGGTGCACGACGCCGAAGCCGTCGGAGACGAAGACGTCACCCAGGGCGGCGTAGCGGTCGGCGAGCTCACCGCGTACGGCTTCGTCCTTGGACTCCTCCCCCGGCTCGTAGCGGACGTTCTCCAGCAGCGCGACCTCGCCGTCGGCGAGGCCGGCCACGGTGGCCTGGGCGGACTCCCCGACGACGTCGGAGGCGAGCTTGACCTCGGTCCCGAGGAGCTCGGACAGCCGCTTGGCGGCCGGAGCGAGGGAGTACTTGGGGTTGACCTGGCCCTTGGGGCGGCCGAGGTGCGCGAGGACGACCACCTTGGCGCCGGCCCCACGGAGCTGGTTCAGGGTGGGGAGCGACGCGCGGATCCGCCCGTCGTCGGTGATCGTGTCGCCGTCGAGCGGCACATTCAGGTCGCAGCGGATGAGGACCCGCTTGCCCGACAGATCACCAAGGTCAGCAACAGACTTCACGTTCGGTCCTCTCGGGGCGAAAAACGCCCGCACTGTACGCGGGAAACTTGCGCTTTACCCGAGATATCTCCCGGGTAAAGCGCCGGTTTCGCAGGTATACCTGCGAAACCGGCACCTCAAACGGGGTCGGTCAGAGCGACGCGCCGACGAGCTTGACCAAATCGACGAGGCGGTTGGAGTAGCCCCACTCGTTGTCGTACCAGCCCACGACCTTCACCTGGTTGCCGATGACCTTGGTCAGACCGGCGTCGAAGATGCAGGAGTGCGGGTCGGTCACGATGTCGGAGGAGACGATCGGGTCCTCGGTGTAGAGCAGGAAGCCCTTGAGGTACCCCTCGGCCGCAGCCTTGATGGCGGCGTTGACCTCGGCGGCGGTGGTCTCGCGACCGGCCTCGAAGGTCAGGTCCGTGGCGGAGCCGGTCGGCACCGGGACGCGGAGCGCGTAGCCGTCGAGCTTGCCCTTGAGCTGCGGCAGCACCAGGCCGATGGCCTTGGCGGCACCGGTCGAGGTCGGCACGATGTTCAGGGCGGCGGCGCGGGCACGACGCAGGTCGCTGTGCGGGCCGTCCTGCAGGTTCTGGTCCTGGGTGTACGCGTGGATGGTCGTCATCAGGCCCTTGACGATGCCGAACTCGTCGTCCAGCACCTTGGCCATCGGCGCGAGGCAGTTCGTGGTGCAGGACGCGTTGCTGATGATGTTGTGCGTGGCCGGGTCGTAGTCGGCGTGGTTGACGCCCATGACCACGGTGAAGTCGTCGTTCTTGGCCGGGGCCGAGATGATGACCTTCTTGGCGCCACCGTCGAGGTGGGCCTTCGCCTTGGTGCCGTCGGTGAAGAAGCCGGTGGACTCGATCACGATGTCCGCGCCGATCTCGCCCCACGGCAGAGCGGCCGGGTCCTTCTCGGCGTAGGACTTGATCAGCTTGTCGCCGACCTGGATGCCACCCTCGACCACGGAGACGGGCTGCCCGAGGCGGCCGAGGATCGAGTCGTACTTGAGCAGGTGGGCCTGGGTGTCATCGCTGCCCAGGTCGTTGAACGCAACCACCTCGACGTCGGCGCCAGAAGCCTGCACCGCCCGGAAGAAGTTGCGGCCAATGCGGCCAAAGCCGTTGATGCCAACACGTACGGTCATGAATGCAAATCCCTTCGGCTGTGAGTGCCCCGGAATAGCGGGCCTCGACCACCTTACTGAACTTCCGCTGGCGCCGTTACGACCGCCTGGCTGGTGGTCTGATACCAGTGGCCAGGTGGTTTACAGCGCTGTAACAGGGCCTCGCGTTGGGCAGGCCGGCGGGGGTCGTCGTCCGCCGACGGGTGCGAAACGATGCGGTAGGACGCGCCTACTCCTCGAGCATGTCGGCGCTGAGGCTGGCCTCGGTGCTCGGGATCCCCAGCTCGATGGCCCGTTTGTCGGCCGTGGCGAGCAGCCGGCGGATCCGACCGGCTACGGCGTCCTTGGTGAGCTGCGGGTTGTGCAGCTGACCCAGCTCCTCGAGGCTCGCCTGCTTGTTCTCCACGCGGAGCACGCCCGCGGCCTTGAGGTGCTCGGGGACGTCGTCACCCAGGATCTCCAGAGCCCGCTCGACGCGCGCGCCGGCCGCGACGGCGGCCCGGGCCGACCGGCGCAGGTTCGCGTCGTCGAAGTTCGCCAGGCGGTTCGCCGAAGCCCGCACCTCGCGGCGCATCCGGCGTTCCTCCCAGGCCATCAGGGACTCATGAGCCCCGAGCCGGGTGAGCAGCGCGGCGATGGCGTCACCGTCCCGGATGACGACACGGTCGATGTTGCGGACCTCGCGGGCCTTGGCGGGGATACCGAGCCGACGCGCGGCTCCGACCAGGGCCAACGCGGCCTCCGGTCCGGGGCAGGTGACCTCGAGGGCCATCGAGCGTCCGGGTTCGGTCAGCGAGCCGTGAGCCAGGAAGGCGCCGCGCCAGGCGGCGACGCAGTCGCAGAGCCCACCGCTGACGACCTGGGCCGGCAGACCGCGGGCGGGGCGGCCGCGGGAGTCGATGAGGCCGGTCTGACGGGCCAGGGCCTCGCCGTCCTTGATCACCCGGACGACGTAACGGGTGCCGCGGCGGATCCCGGAACCGTTGACGATGACCAGATCGCTGGGATGACCGAAGACCTCGTTGATGTCGGTGCGCAGCCGGCGGGCGGCCGCTCCGGTGTCGAGCTCGGCTTCGATCACGATCCGGCCGCTCACGATGTGCAGGCCACCGGCGAATCGCAGGGTCGCCGCCACCTCGGATTTACGGCAGCAGGGCTTGGTGACCTTGATCGTCGCCAGCTCCGCCTTCACCTGAGCGGTCATAGCCATTGCTGAATGATGCCACGCCCGGAGCGGTGGGCGAGCCACGACCGGGGTTGCGGTCAGATTCCCAGGATCTCGGCGTACGCCGACGCGAGTCGCAGCGGATCGTGCCGCGGTGAGCCGTCCCGGGCGGCCAGGTCAGCGACCACGAGCTGGGCGCCGAGGGAGTCCGCCCACGACGCGAGGTGCGGATCGTCGCTGGCGAAGGCCGCGTCGGCGAGCACGACGTCGAGTCGCAGGTCGGGCGCGTGCTCGGCCAGCAGCTCCACGTGACGGGCCGCGGAGAATCCGGCCGTCTCCCCGGCGGGTTCGAGGTTGAGCGTCAGGATGCGCCGGGCCGAGGTGGCGTGGATCGCCTCCGCCAGCTGCGGCACGAGCAGGTGCGGGATGACCGAGGTAAACCACGAACCCGGACCCAGCACGATCCACTCGGCGTCCAGGATCACCGCGATGGCCTCTGGACACGCGGGCGGGTCGTGGGGCATCAGCTTGATGGACACGACCTCCCCGGCGGTCTTCGCGACCCGGGCCTGACCGCGTACGGCCGAGATCTCGTCGGGCAGCAACGGGTCGAGGCCGATCACGTCGGCCTGGATCTCCAGCGGCACCGAAGCCATCGGAAGCACCCGACCCTTGGCGCCGAGCAGCCGACCCACCATGTCCAGCCCGGCCACCGGATCGCCGAGCCGCTCCCACAGGCCGACGATCAGCAGGTTTCCGATGGCGTGGTCCTTGAGCGTCCCGTCACCGCTGAACCGGTACTGCAAGACCTCGGCCCACGTCCGACCCGACTCGTCGTCTCCGCACAGGGCCGCCAGCGCCATCCGCAGGTCACCCGGCGGGAGGCAGTTCAGCTCGGCCCGGAGCCGACCCGACGAACCACCGTCGTCGGCCACCGTCACGATCGCGGTGAGCTGGTCGGTCACCCGTCGTAAGGCCGACAGCGACGCGGAGAGTCCGTGCCCGCCCCCGAAGGCCACCACCTTGGGCAGGCTCGCTCGCGGCCTCACTCGCGACCCACGTCGCGGTGCAGGACGGTGGTCGGAGTGCCCTGGCCGCGCAGCCGGTGGGCGAACTCCTCGGCCATCGCCGTACTCCGGTGCTTGCCGCCGGTACAACCGATCGCGATGGTGGCGAACCGCTTGCCCTCCTGCATGTAACCGACGGAGACGGTCGCGAACATCTCCTGCAGTGCGACCAGGAAGGCCTCTGCCCCGCGCTGGCTGAGGACGTACGCGCTGACGGGCTTGCTCAGACCGGTCT